>NZ_JBDKEE010000003.1:0-353945 GCF_051130085.1 Enterobacter sp. PTB | reverse complement strand
AAGCCCGTACTTTCGTACGAGCTCTTATCTTAAATATGGCGGTGAGGGGGGGATTCGAACCCCCGATACGTTGCCGTATACACACTTTCCAGGCGTGCTCCTTCAGCCACTCGGACACCTCACCATATTGTTTTGCTGCCTGACCGCTTGGGGGGCAACGGGGCGCTACTATAGGGAGTTGCGCTAAAACGGTCAAGCAGATTTTCTGCTTTAGTGCTTGTTCGGTTAAGCAATAATCAGCTCCACGTCATTTTGACCGTGGAGCCGGTGATTAACGCTGTAAATCGAGCACTTCGCTGTTTGTGACCACCTCTTGTGCTCTGGTATAGCTTTCGATCAGCAGCTGATAGGCAGGGAAGATATGGGTATACACTTCAGCCCACTCGGCTGCATCTTCCCGGTTCCATGTCCGCTGGATCTCAGAGGCAACCGCCGCGGTATCCATTGGTACCACCCCGGCCTGGACCACGCGCGACAGGGTGATCTCCTGAACCATTTTGCTGTAGGTGCCGGAGGCATCAATAACCGCAAACACTTTATAACCCTCCGCGACTGCGCTAATAGAGGGAAACGCCATGCAGACGCTGGTGATGGTGCCGGCGATGATCAACGTTTTGCGCCCGGTGGCTTTCACCGCAGCCACAAACTCCGTGTTATCCCAGGCGTTGATCTCACCTTTACGTGGAACGTATTGCGCATGTGGCGCATTAGCGTGGATCTCCGGGATAAGGGGGCCATTCGGTCCCTGCGGAACAGAAGCGGTGGTGATCACCGGGATCTTCGCCAGGGTAGCGATTTTTGCCAGCGCCGCAGCACGTGCGCGTAACTCTGGCATTGGCATATCCCCCACGGTCTGGAAAAGTCCGCTCTGGTGATCGATAAGCAACATCACCGCATCGTTTACATCAATAACCGGGCGTGAGCCGTTAAAATTTGCAGGTGCAGACATCTTCTTCTCCTTTATTACCATCAGATCTGGCCGAAGCGGCCGGAGTTGAAATCACGAATGGCTTCCGCGATTTCGGTTTTACTGTTCATCACAAACGGCCCATAGCCCACGATGGGTTCATTCAGCGGCTCGCCGGCCATCAGCAGGACTTTGGCATCGAGGCTCGCTTCCAGATGGAGTGTGTCGCCTTGCTGGCTTAATACAACCAGCTGTGCCTCGCCTGCCTGGGCTGTTCCGTTCACCGTAATGGTGCCTTCCATCACAACCAGCGCCGTGCTCCAGCCCTCCGGCTGACTGAGCGTGAGATGGCTACCCTGATTGAGCGCGATGTCCCAGACGTTTAGCGGCGAAAAGGTGTGCGCGGGGCCAGCAACATCCTCGTAGCGACCTGCGATAACCCGCAGCGAGCCGCTGTTATCCGGCAGCGTGACCACAGGGATATCCGTCTTAGTGATGCTCTGGTAGCCCGGCGTCGCCATTTTGTCTTTGGCAGGCAGGTTGACCCACAGCTGCATCATTTTCAGTTCACCGCCTTTCTGCGAGAACGCGCTGGAGTGGAACTCCTCGTGCAAAATGCCAGCGCCCGCCGTCATCCATTGCACGTCCCCGGGGCCTATTACGCCGCCTCTGCCGGTGGAATCGCGATGTTCAACTTCGCCGGAATAGACGAGGGTGACCGTTTCGAAACCCCGGTGTGGATGCTCGCCGACGCCGCGCTTTGCCCCATCCGCCGGGAAGGTGTATGGCCCGGCGTAGTCCAGCAGCAAGAACGGGCTGAGCGGCTCGCCGTGCGTCTGGTAAGAAAACATTGAACGTACCGGGAAACCATCACCAACCCAGTGTTGACGGGGAGCGGTATACACGCCTGTTACGTTTTTCATGATGAACTCCTGAAGCGTTGTTGATGTAATTAGCTTATATTCAGCGTTAATATCCCGGTAGATAGTGAAAATGGCATTCACTGTTCTAAAAATAGAACGATGAGGATTTATGCAGGATCTCAATGACTTCGTCTGGTTTGTGAAGGTGGTCGACTACGGTGGTTTTGCTGCAGCGGGGCGTGCGCTCGATTTGCCGAAGTCCCGGCTAAGCCGCCGGATAGCTCAGCTGGAAGAGCGGCTTGGCGTGCGGTTAATACATCGCACAACGCGGCAGTTTACGGTGACAGAAGTTGGCCAGACCTTCTATCAGCACTGTAAAGCGATGATGGTGGAAGCAGAAGCTGCTGAGGAGGCGGTGGCCGCGTTACAGGCTGAGCCGCGCGGTATTGTCAGGATCACCTGCCCGATAACATTGTTGCATGTCCATGTTGGCGCGATGCTGGCGAGATTTATGGCGCGCTATCCAGGGATCGCGCTGCAGCTTGAGGCAACCAACCGGCGGGTAGACCTGGTGGGGGAGGGGATTGATGTCGCGATCCGTGTGCGCCCGCGTCCGTTCGATGACAGCGATCTGGTGTTAAGGGTACTGGCGGACCGGGGACATTGTCTGGTCGCCGGACCGGCGTTGATTCAGCGGATGGGTAAACCGTTGGTGCCCTCTGAACTCAGTGCCTGGCCTGGATTAAGCACGAACGAGGGTAAACACATCCATAAATGGGAACTGAGCGGTCCCGAAGGGGCGAAGGCGGAAATCCATTACCATCCTCGCCTGATCACTACCGATATGCTGGCGTTGCGTGAAGCGGCTATAGCGGGTATCGGCGTGGTGCAGTTGCCCATATTGATGGTGAAAGAGCAGCTTGCGTCAGGGGACCTCATTCGCGTACTTGATGCCTGGGAGCCACGACGTGAGGTGATTCATGCTGTGTATCCTTCAAGACGCGGGTTACTCCCGTCTGTCAGGGCACTGGTGGATTTTCTTACCGAAGAGTATGCGCGGATGGTGGAAGATTAATCTTTCCCTCTCCCCCGGAGCGAGGGTGAGGATCTTACACCACACAAGGTCTCATGCTGCGCGGGGGGAGAATATAAAAGAAAAAAGCCCGTACTTACGTACGAGCTCTTATCTTAAATATGGCGGTGAGGGGGGGATTCGAACCCCCGATACGTTGCCGTATACACACTTTCCAGGCGTGCTCCTTCAGCCACTCGGACACCTCACCATATTGTCATCCCGTTGTTGCCGGGACGGGCGCTAATGTAAGGAAAAGCCGAACTGGCGTCAACTCACTTTTTCAGTAAATCAGCGCATTTAGACAAACTTCAGTCAACATGGCTTTTAAATGTGCTGAAAGCGTCTTTTTTATCAACAACGCGGTGGCGGGAAAAATTTGTTATGCTGGCAATCCAGTTGAAAATGAACACAAAACAGCGCAATAAAAGGCAGGAATGACTATGGATATAATCTTCTATCACCCCACTTTTGATACTGCTTACTGGATTAAGGCACTTTCGGCGGCGTTGCCCGGGGCGCGCGTGCGTGAGTGGAAACGTGGTGATAACGAACATGCTGACTACGCGCTGGTCTGGCATCCGCCGGTAGAAATGCTCCAGGGCCGTAAACTGAAGGCCGTTTTTGCGCTGGGCGCCGGCGTGGATTCGATTCTGAGCAAACTGAAAGCACACCCTGAAATGCTGCCGGAAGAGATCCCTCTTTTCCGTCTGGAAGATACCGGCATGGGACAGCAAATGCAGGAGTATGCTGTCAGCCAGGTGCTGCACTGGTTCCGCCGCTTCGACGACTATCAGGCATTAAAACAGCAATCCCACTGGGAACCGCTGCCGGATTATCAGCGCGAAGATTTTACCATTGGTATCCTAGGGGCTGGCGTGCTCGGCTTAAAAGTTGCTGAAGCACTTGCCCCGTGGGGCTTCCCACTGCGTTGCTGGAGCCGTAGCCGCAAGGATTATCCGGGCGTAGAAAGTTTTGCCGGCGCTGATGAGCTTCCTGCGTTCCTGAACGGTACGCGCGTGCTCATCAACCTGCTGCCAAATACGGCCGAAACGGTGGGGATTATCAATGGTGCACTGCTTAATCAACTGGCTGACCAGAGTTACGTAATGAACCTGGCACGCGGGGTACACCTTGTTGAGTCCGATCTGCTGCAGGCGCTGAACAGCGGAAAACTGAAAGGGGCGATGCTGGATGTGTACAGCCGCGAGCCGTTACCGGCCGAAAGCCCGCTGTGGGCACATCCGCGTGTGGCGATGACGCCGCACATTGCAGCGGTCACGCGTCCGGCGGAAGCTGTGGCCTATATTACCCACACCATCAGTGAGATGGAGCAGGGCCATCCGGTAACCGGACAGGTCGACAGACAGCGCGGCTACTGAGTGAAACCCGGCGTTAGCCGGGTTTTTGCTAATATTCGCTGCAGATAACTGCTATCCTTTGGAAAAACCGCAGAGGAGAGAAAGATGTATCCCGTTGACCTGCATATGCACACCGTCGCCAGTACCCACGCGTATAGCAACCTCCATGATTATATCGCGCAAGCGAAACGCAAGGGCATTACGCTTTTTGCGATTACCGATCACGGCCCGGACATGGCAGATGCGCCGCACTACTGGCATTTTGTGAATATGCGGATCTGGCCACGTCTGGTGGACGGTATTGGGATACTGCGCGGTATCGAGGCAAACATTAAAAATACAGACGGTGAAATCGACTGCACCGGACCGATGCTGACCTCTCTGGATCTGATCCTTGCCGGTTTCCACGAGCCGGTTTTCGCGCCGCAGGATAAAGAGACGAACACCCGAGCGATGATTGCTGCCATAGCCAGCGGCAACGTGCACATTATTTCTCATCCGGGTAATCCTAAATACCCGATTGATATCGAGGCTGTTGCCCAGGCGGCAGCGAAACACCGCGTGGCGCTGGAGATCAATAACTCTTCTTTTGTTCACTCGCGCAAGGGCAGTGAAGCAAACTGTCGCGCCGTGGCAGCTGCAGTACGGGATGCCGGCGGCATGGTGGCGCTGGGTTCCGATTCCCATACCGCGTTTACGCTGGGTGATTTTAGTGAATGCCTGAAAATACTGAATGACGTGGATTTCCCGGAAGACAGGATCCTTAACGTTACCCCACGCCGCATGCTTGATTTCCTCGAGTCACGCGGAATGGATCCGATTGATGAATTTGCCGATCTTTAATTGTGTAATGGAATAAAAAAATGAATGAGTTTTCCATCCTTTGCCGCGTGCTGGGTACGCTGTTCTATCGTCAGCCGCAAGACCCGCTGCTGGTTCCACTCTTTACCCTGATTCGTGAAGGGAAACTGGCGCAAAACTGGCCGCTGGAACAGGATGAGTTGCTGGAGCGTCTGCAAAAAAGTTGCGATATGCAGCAGATTTCAACGGATTACAACGCACTGTTTATTGGCGACGAATGCCGCGTTTCGCCGTACCGTTCAGCCTGGCAGGAAGGGGCGACGGAAGCGGAAGTGCGTGCGTTTCTCTCTGAACGCGGAATGCCGCTGACAGATACCCCTGCGGACCATATCGGAACGCTGTTGCTGGCTGCGTCCTGGATTGAAGATCACGCCGCTGATGATGAGAACGAGGCTATCGAAACGCTCTTCGAAGCGTATCTGCTGCCGTGGTGCGGTACTTTCCTCGGCAAAGTTGAAGCACATGCGACCTCGCCGTTCTGGAGAACGCTGGCTCCGCTGACCCGCGACGCCATTGCGGCAATGTGGGATGAGCTGGAAGAAGAGGATAAAGAGTGATTTAGGTCACATAAATTCTGCAACCATACATTTCATCTTGCACGGAATGTGCATCTGATCTCATTTTCATGGCGCGCTTCTGCTAAGATGCGCGCCATGAACATATTACTGTGTATCGCATTAACGACAGGCATTCTCTCCGGACTATGGGGATGGGTGGCGGTCTCTCTCGGGTTGCTCAGTTGGGCCGGGTTTCTGGGCTGTACGGCCTACTTTGCCTGCCCGCAGGGCGGCGTAAAAGGGCTTTTTATCTCTGGCTGTACCCTGATGAGCGGTGTTATCTGGGCACTCGTGATTATGAAGGGCAGCGCGCTGGCCCTGCATCTGGAGATCCTGGGCTATATCATGACCGGCGTAGTCGCGTTTTTGATGTGTATCCAGGCAAAGCATATGCTGCTGTCGTTTGTACCCGGTACCTTTATGGGCGCATGCGCGACGTTTGCAGGGCAGGGGGACTGGGCATTGGTGCTTCCCTCGCTAATGCTGGGGTTGGTGTTTGGCTATGCTATGAAGAACAGCGGCCTCTGGCTGGCCGCCAGACGGGATAAAGCGCAAAACATCAGTGCGGTAAGCGAATAAAAAAAGGCGAGATGATGATCTCGCCTTTTTTATGCGCTTCCTGTCAGGATTCCGGAGGCACTGACATATCGCGGTATTTAACCAGTATCGGGTTTTGCGCCTCTGCTTTGTTCTGCAGGTCCCACAATCCACGATCGATACCATCATTAATCAGGAAGATTACCCCGGTTTCTATGGCTGACATCAGACACATCATGACCGGTTCGTTAGAGGTATACCCGATTTCACCCTCCAGCAAACGCTGGTAATCGATGAAGCGGAAAACCCCGGCCTGCACTTCATAAGAAAGAATGGTTTTGCTGGTCGTTACCGAAGAGAGCACTTCGCCCGTGCTGACGTTGACGACACGCAGGTTAACGGCGATTTGGTCGAGCTGATATTGCGTATCAGCACCGATACCAAAGTAACGCGCGCCCACACCACCCGATTTAACGTTGCTTTCATAACCAATAATCGATCCCTCGATCATGACGTTCGCCGCGGCCAGTGATTCCAGCGGCATGCGGTTATTATTCGCGACGGTGCCATTTTCCTGCGCAGCGCGAATAATTTTCCGTTCATTTAACAGGTTCTGCAGACCCTGACGTTCCAGAGGAATAAACCAGTGCGAATCCTTCAGGGCGGTCACCAGCATGGCGGTGGCGCTCTGTGGCACTGCCGTAGAGAAGTTACTTGCCGGATAAGGTTTAAATTGTCCCGTTTCATCCTGAATGTTGTAAACCGAGACAAATATTTTACCGGTCGGCGCAGGTAAATGTGTTAAATCACGATAGCTTTGAGCCCGAGGCATTAATGTTGGTTTTGCAGCTTCTTTAGGTGGAGCAGTTAAACAACCGCTCAATAAGCACACTGCAACAAATATCAGGAAGCGCTGCATGATCGTTGTCCTTATTTCGTTGTTGTTTAAAAGTTCGTTGAATCACTTTGTAGACCGGAAACCTGAATGGTGGAGGTTTTCCCGGTTTTTCGATCGGTAACGTTCAACTGGAGTTGTCCGTCCTTGTTGGCGATGTCGACAATGAAGTCGTTGGTCACCATTCGGCCGGGTTTGCCGGTATTAATGTTGGTCAGCAACCCTCCCAAAATCTGCGACTGGATAGCCTGCGTGAAGTTGTCCAGTGCCGATGGGGTATCGACGCTAAAATCCTTAAAGCTGGGATCCTTATAGGAGTTTTGCGCCTGGGCTTCGTTCAACAGAAACGCCCCATTATTGGGATTACCGCCAAAGTTAGGGTTACGGAACTGGAACGTCATATTTCCGGCCCAGCTTATAGGGGTTATTAGCATTATCGAAACAACTGCATATGCAATACGCATGACAGCCTCCGGATATAGGTTCGCTAGAATTCGTCTTTTGCTAAATCGCTGGTGCTTAATAGCGCTTTATCAATTTGCAGGCGATTAATAGCATCTTCTGATTGAGCCAGTGCTAAGGCTACGTTTTTATCGAAGTCTATTTTCGTGGGGAATAAAAATGTTTGATAAATAACGTCCTGATTAGCCGTTATTGTTATCCAACTTCCCCATCGTGCACTGGGCCGCTCGTTGATTGTTATATTTCCAGTAAATGTACTGTCCCATTTGTCACTGAATGCACGATAAAAATTGTGCCCGACCGAGGAGACAGTGTGGTCTGTTAACAATCCGGGAACTTCGACCTCGACGGCCCGTCCGTTCCCGGCAGCGAGCATAAAACTCGCTGCGGCGATCCAACTCAACGTGCGTTTCATTTGATTAACGCCTGAGGTTATCGTTTGCCCATGAAACAGCCTGAGTTCGGTTCTTAACAGCTATCTTCTTGAAAAGATTATAAAGGTGCGTCTTTACCGTATTTTCGCTGATAAATAACGAACGGGCGATTTCAATATTTGAAGCACCAATGCGCAATTTGTTCAGGATCTCTTTCTCACGGTGCGTTAGCAGCGCTGACTCTGAACTGTTATAGCGGTAATTTCCGGAGTGCGTGATGAGGTAGCTGGCAAGTTTTTGCGAAAAATAACACTCGCCACGCAATATACCCTGCAGACCTTCGACCAGCCGATCTTCTTCTTCCGTGATATAGAACACACCATTGATATGCGGCCAGCTTTCAATATCTCTGAAGGGATACTCATCAGGGGTATTCAATAATAACACGCGGATATTATTGTTTTTCCTGCTTAAATTATCTTGCCAGTAATGGATAAGCTTTTTATCCGCTTCCATCATATCAATCAGAATGATACTGCCAGGTGCAATATCATCAAAAGAACGTTGAATATTATGTAATTTCCCGTGCAGAGACAGCGATTGCTTTAAATGTTGTAATAAAGCGGTCGCTTGCAACGAAGGTTTTGTGATCAACAGTAACGTATGACCATGTAAACTTTGGACTTCATTATACATGATGAAACCCCACTTTTTTATGACACCTGACAGCGGTCCTCCAGATAAAAAAGAGGACCCCAGAAGTACTGACAGATGTTGCACTGCTGTGTGAAGAAAAAAACCATAACCTCCAGCAGGAGGTAAATATAAAACAAATTTCGTACATCTGATTTCAATCTAGCTATTACTAACTTTAAAGCAAGTGTTAAACGTGTAACAGGATGTAAAAATCAATATTAATTTGTGAAAATAGACTCTTTTAAATGTTGTGGAATGATAAGAAAGTTGTACATATAAATAACCCTGCACAGATTTTAAAAATCATACAAATATTTATAATCATTTGATTTTTATGAATATTAATTATTTATTTCTTCCCGTAAAGAGGTATGAGTCACAGAGATTTTCTAAGTCCTGGAATGAACGGTGCTGCGTCTTAAGAAAACAGGTCTCGTGTCACGTGTTGTGTAAAATGTCCTCCTGGCGTTTCGTTTAGTGTCCGTTGCATGGGGGCTTTACCCCTCTCGTCCCGCTGCGTAATCGATTATTAAGAAAAGCTTAATAGAAAAATAAGAACCCCGATCTATAACGTTTTTTTGCATGGAATTACTACTTTGAGGTGACGTCATAAATAAAAATAAGCCACGCGGGTGAGATATTTAAAATGTTTCGGCAGACATACTCATCACCGTAACGACGCGTTAACAAATTACGAGTCGTTCTAACACGAAGTCACAGTAACAAGGTTATGGCGTTATCAAATAGCCAGGTCCAGGGTGACAACATGAAAAATACATCGTTATTTATGATGTTTACATTACTGGGTGCGCCTGGATTTGTAATCGCGGCTGATTCAGATTTGGCTAACGCTGAATATAACTTCACGGTTAATGAATTAAGTCGTTCATCATTAAATCAGGCAGCCATTATTGGTCAGCAGGGCATGTTAAATGATGCTCAGGTTCGCCAGGACGGGTCAAAATTATTGTCCATTGTTTCTCAGGATGGAGCAGGCAACAGAGCGAGAGTTGATCAATCAGGGACTTATAATATTGCCTGGATCGATCAGAGCGGTAGCGCGAATGATGCAGGTATTACGCAAGATGGATATGGTAATAGTGCGAAAATTATCCAAAAAGGGTCGGGTAATAGAGCAAATATTACGCAGTACGGTACGCAGAAAACCGCAGTTGTAGTGCAGAGACAGTCGCAAATGGCGATTCGCGTTATTCAGCGTTAGTTATTTAGCGGCGACTTTAATCAATCCGATGGGGGTTTACCATGAAATTTATCAAAGTGGCAGCAATTGCAGCAATCGTAGTTTCTGGTAGTGCTATGGCCGGTAGTATTAATCAAGGCGGTTGGGGTAACGGGCATGGCCACGGTGGTCATGACAGTGGTCCAAATTCAACGCTGAGCATTTACCAGTACGGTGGCGGTAACTCGGCTCTCGCTTTGCAAACCAGTGCGAGAAATTCCACACTGACCATTAATCAGAGTGGCGGCGGTAACGGCGCTGACGTTGGCCAGGGCTCTGATGACAGCTCGATTAGTCTGACTCAGAATGGTTTCGGTAACAGCGCAACGCTTGACCAGTGGAATGGTAACCACTCGGTGATGAACGTTAGCCAGTACGGTGGTGGCAACGGTGCTGCTGTTGATCAAACCGCATCCGGATCCACTGTGACTGTTCAGCAGGTTGGTTTTGGCAACCACGCGACTGCACATCAGTATTAATTTCCAGTCTGTGCTACAAAAAACAGGGCATTTGCCCTGTTTTTTTTCGGGAGTTCATCATGAATACCTTAATTCTCCTCGCGGCGCTTTCCAGTCAGATCACGTTTAAAACATCGCAACAGGGAAATATGACCACCATTATTCCGCAGGTTATTCTGACGGAACCGTGTGAATGTCAGGTGCAGATTGTCTCTTTGCGACAGGGGCAGGGGGGGCAAAGTTCTTCACGGCAACAAAACACACTTTTTATTCCCGCTAATCAGACGATTGATTTAATGCGGCTGAGTTTAAATATAGATTCCGGAGACAAGGTGAACATTACTGTCACCGTCTCTGACGGGAAATCGCTTCATTTATCACAGCAATGGTCCCCGGCGGGAAGTGCGCTCTAATGATTATGAAATCAAGACGTTGTGGATATGGCGGGCGTGCGCGGTTGAGCTATGCTGTTATCAGGAACTGTGCAGTGCTGTTCCATAACGTGATGCTTCGTTTGCCCTAGCGGAGCGCGTTTACCCCTCAAGGACGACTTTCATTGAGGAGTACATATAGTGACCAAATATTTAGCCCGACGGGTTTATGGTTTAGGTTTGATCCTCTCTGCATTTATTACTCCCGCTTTTTCAGCCACGATTGTCGACGGTGGTGTGATTCATTTTCGCGGCGCTATTGTCGCAGACCCCTGCGTGGTCACACCGCATCATGACGCGTTTGCAATGACATGCCCGGATAATAATCGGATGCAAACGCGCAGAGTCAGCTATGAAGATGTACTTAACGGTCAGGTCAACGATTCCAGCCTCGCAACTCTCAGCATGAAGTACCTTAATCCCGAAAAAACGCTCGCGGTTGTTCAAATTCAGTATCGTTAATTCTCGCTCTTCCGCTCCCCGGCGGAAGAGGTTTTTCCCCGATAGTTTTTTATCCATACCTCCTCTGCGATACACTTAAGAAAAAGGCGGGTAGCAGAGGGTACGTATGAAACCGCAAATTGAAGTCATTCATGGCGATATTACGACGATGCACGTCGACGTGATCGTTAATGCGGCCAATCCATCACTGATGGGCGGGGGCGGTGTTGACGGCGCAATCCACCGGGCTGCAGGACCGCAGCTCCTTGAGGCCTGTAAAGCTGTGCGTCAGCAGCAGGGTGAATGTCCTCCGGGTCATGCGGTGATTACCCTCGCGGGAGATCTTCCTGCCAAAGCGGTGATTCACGCTGTGGGGCCTGTATGGCATGGCGGCGATCGGCATGAGGCGAGTATTCTGGAGGAGGCGTACCGCAACTGCCTGCGCCTGGCCGCGGATAACGGCTATAAGACGATGGCTTTTCCGGCTATCAGCACTGGGGTATACGGATATCCAAAACCTGCCGCTGCCACGATCGCGGTAGAGACCGTTTACCGATACCTCTCCCTCAAGCCGATGCCTGAGAAGGTAATTTTTGTCTGTTTCGACGAAGAAACCACGCACCTTTATCAGCGGCTTCTCACGCAGCGTGGACAGGACGTAGAGAGCTAAAACAAACGCGGCGCACTGAGTGCGCCGCGTTTGTTTATGAGGCTTTAGCCTGTGGTTTTCCTGAAAAGAGGAAACGCAGGAGCGGGATCCGCAGATGGATTTCATAGAGCACGATGGCAATCCCAATCACAAAGACCAGTCCGGTAAAGAAACCCAGCGTGTTGGACGCAATATGTGGCGTGATATAAGCGCCGAAGAACAGCGTCAGCGGGTGGTGCACCAGGTAAATAAACAGTGAAGCATTGACGAAGTAGGTCACGCGGCTGGACTTAAAGTTCAGCAAGCGGTGTCCCAGCGCGAAGACCACATTCACCATCCACAGGCCCAGCAGCATGGTGATCACGCTTTCTGTTTCATACATCCAGCCATCGCCGCTGCCATAGCGCTGATTTAACAGATAGGCCGCAAACGCGATAGCGGCACCCAGGGCGCACCATGGCGACGGGGTGGTAAACAGCGATTTAAGTTTGGGATGAATAAATGCCAGCGCACCGGCTAAAAAGAAGGGGATGTAAAACAGCGACTGCATCACGACGAAATTGAACAGCCCGTCACTCAGTATCGGCGGATACACGATAAATAGCGTGCGTCTCACGGCCGCATAGGCGATACCCAGCAGCAAAAAGAGCAGAGACAGTTTACCCAGCGTAATATTGGCGAAGAAGGTATCGGCCTGGGTACTCAGGCGATGGCGCAGGCGGCTGAAAATCACCAGGCTGACCGTGGTGAGCACCACCAGGACCAGCAGGAACCACAGGTGAGACACCAGTTCCCAGACCAGGGTATTGTACTTTTCATACAGCGTCAGATTTGGCCAGTTCTCCGCCTTGCCTTTGACGTACTGCAACATAATAAACTGCGGCAACGTCAGCAGGGGAATGGCGGTCAACATCGGAATGCCCACACGCTCCACGCGCACTTTCCACCAGCGTTTTACCGGGTAGCGTAAGAACAGCATGTAGGAGAAATAGCCGGATATGACAAAAAACACCTGCATACGAAAGGCATGGATAAAGTCATTAAACAGCGTGAGCCACCAGGAAGGCATCTGGCTATTCACATGCCAGGTGTGGCTGGAGTAAATCAGTGAAATGTGAAAGGGGATCCCCAACAGCATCAGCCATGCCCGGATCGAGTCGAGGAAATATTCACGTTCTACAGGTGTTGAGCTCATATAACTTTGTGCATTCTCAGACTTTTCGCCTTATCCCTAAGACTCATAATGGTTACATTCGAAGCCAACCCTACACCAAGACCGACACCCTGTCTCCAGGATAAGCACGCAAAGTGAAAAGCGGGTTCTTTCATTTGCTTAATCCATGAGCCAGCGAGCTGAACAAAGCAGTGATAATGTTGTCGGATTGCCTGAGTTTCCATTAAAATGGATCGGATCGATATAAGCACACAAAGGGGGAAGTGCTTACTTATTATGAAACATAAACCACAGATGATGAAAATGCGTTGGTTGGGTGCTGCAGTGGTGTTATCTCTGTATACCTCATCGGCACTGGCCTTTAACATCGACGATGTCGCAAAACAGGCAAAATCGATGGCAGGCAAGAGCTACGAAGCGCCAAAAAGTAACTTGCCCTCCGTTTTCCGCGACATGAAGTATGCGGACTATCAGCAGATCCAGTTCAACCATGACAAAGCGTACTGGAACAACATTAAAACCCCGTTCAAGCTTGAGTTTTATCATCAGGGAATGTACTTCGACACGCCTGTTGCCATTAATGAAGTGACGGCGACCGCGGTACGTAAAATCAAGTACAGCCCGGATTACTTCAATTTTGGCAATGTTCAGCACGATAAAGATACGGTTAAAGACCTGGGCTTCGCTGGCTTCAAGGTGCTTTACCCGATCAACAGCAAAGATAAAAACGACGAAATCGTCAGCATGCTCGGTGCCAGCTACTTCCGCGTGATCGGGGCAGGGCAGGTGTACGGGCTTTCTGCGCGTGGCCTCGCCATTGATACCGCGCTGCCATCAGGTGAAGAGTTCCCGCGTTTCCGCGAGTTCTGGATTGAACGTCCAAAACCAACCGACAAACGCCTGACTATTTATGCACTGTTGGATTCCCCGCGTGCGACCGGTGCTTATCGCTTTGTGATTATGCCTGGCCGTGACACGGTCGTTGACGTGCAGTCCAAAGTTTACCTGCGCGATAAAGTCGGCAAACTGGGCGTTGCACCGCTGACCAGTATGTTCCTGTTTGGGCCGAATCAGCCGTCACCGGCGACGAACTTCCGCCCGGAACTGCACGATTCCAACGGTCTTTCTATTCATGCAGGTAATGGTGAGTGGATCTGGCGTCCGCTGAATAACCCGAAACATCTGGCTGTTAGCAGTTTTGCGATGGAAAACCCGCAAGGTTTCGGCCTCCTGCAGCGTGGCCGTCAGTTCTCCCGATTTGAAGATCTGGATGACCGCTATGACCTGCGCCCAAGCGCCTGGGTCACGCCGAAAGGTGACTGGGGTAAAGGTAAAGTTGAGCTGGTTGAAATTCCAACCAATGACGAAACCAACGATAACATCGTTGCTTACTGGACGCCGGATCAGCTGCCGGAAGCCGGTAAAGAGATGAACTTCAAATACACCATTACCTTTAGCCGCGACGAAGACAAACTGCATGCGCCGGATAACGCATACGTCATGCAGACTCGCCGTTCTACGGGTGATGTGAAGCAGTCTAACCTGATCCGTCAGCCTGATGGCACCGTGGCCTTTGTTGTGGACTTCGCGGGCCAGGATATGAAAAAACTGTCCCCGGATACTGCCGTTGCGGCTCAGGCCAGCATCGGTGATAACGGTGAAATCGTTGAGAACACCGTACGCTATAACCCGGTAACGAAAGGCTGGCGTCTGACGCTGCGCGTGAAAGTGAAAGATCCGAAACAGACCACTGAAATGCGTGCTGCGCTGGTCAGTAACGATCAGCCGCTGAGTGAAACCTGGAGCTATCAGCTACCTGCCAATGAATAATACATCTGAATATATTGATGCCATGCCGCTGACGGACATTGAAAAAGCGGCGCTGCCTAAAAGCGACATCCGCGCGGTGCATACCGCGCTGGATGGCGAACACCGTCCGTTTTCACGTGACGATGATACGCCGCTGGGGTCAGTAAAGGCGCGTCTGGAGCAGGCATGGCCAGACTCGCTGGCAGAAGGGCAGTTGATTAAAGACGACGAAGGACGCGATCAGCTTCAGGCAATGCCGAAAGCCACGCGTTCCTCGATGTTCCCTGACCCGTGGCGCACCAACCCGGTTGGCCGCTTCTGGGATCGCCTGCGTGGGCGTGATGTTACGCCGCGCTATCTGTCGCGCCTGACGAAAGAAGAGCAGGCCTCCGAACAGAAATGGCGGACCGTGGGGACCATTCGTCGTTACATTCTGCTGTTACTGACGCTGGCGCAGACCGTGGTCGCTACCTGGTACATGAAAACCATTCTGCCTTACCAGGGCTGGGCGCTTATCAACCCTGCAGACATGATGGGCCAGGATATCTGGGTCTCCTTCATGCAGCTGCTGCCGTATATCCTGCAGAGCGGCATTCTTCTGCTGTTTGCCGTTCTCTTCTGCTGGGTGTCAGCCGGTTTCTGGACCGCGCTGATGGGCTTCCTGCAGCTGCTGATGGGGCGGGACAAATACAGCATTTCAGCCTCAACGGTCGGGGATGAACCCCTTAATCCTGAGCACCGTACGGCGCTGATCATGCCTATCTGTAACGAAGACGTTGACCGAGTATTTGCGGGTCTGCGTGCGACCTGGGAGTCCGTAAAGGCAACCGGTAACGCGGCGCATTTTGACGTCTATATCCTCAGTGACAGCTACAACCCGGACATCTGCGTTGCCGAGCAAAAAGCCTGGATGGAACTGATCGCGGAAGTACAGGGTGAAGGCCAGATCTTCTACCGCCGTCGTCGTCGTCGCGTGAAACGTAAAAGCGGGAACATCGATGACTTCTGCCGTCGCTGGGGGAATCAGTACAGCTACATGGTCGTGCTCGATGCTGACTCCGTAATGAGCGGCGACTGCCTGAGCGGTCTGGTGCGTCTGATGGAAGCCAACCCGAACGCGGGGATTATCCAGTCTTCGCCAAAAGCGTCCGGTATGGACACGCTTTATGCGCGCTGCCAGCAGTTTGCAACCCGCGTCTACGGGCCGCTCTTTACCGCTGGTCTGCACTTCTGGCAACTGGGTGAGTCTCACTACTGGGGTCACAACGCCATTATCCGCGTGAAGCCGTTCATTGAGCACTGTGCGCTGGCTCCGCTGCCGGGTGAAGGTTCGTTTGCGGGGTCTATTCTGTCGCACGACTTCGTGGAAGCGGCGTTGATGCGTCGTGCTGGCTGGGGCGTCTGGATCGCCTACGACCTGCCGGGATCTTACGAAGAGCTGCCGCCGAACCTGCTGGATGAGCTCAAGCGTGACCGCCGCTGGTGTCACGGTAACCTGATGAACTTCCGCCTGTTCCTCGTAAAAGGGATGCACCCGGTTCACCGTGCTGTGTTCCTGACTGGCGTAATGTCTTATCTCTCCGCACCGCTGTGGTTTATGTTCCTTGCGCTCTCTACTGCGCTACAGGTGGTGCATGCTCTGACGGAACCGCAATACTTCCTGCAACCGCGCCAGCTGTTCCCGGTGTGGCCGCAGTGGCGTCCGGAGCTGGCGATTGCGCTGTTTGCCTCCACTATGGTGCTGCTGTTCCTGCCTAAGCTGCTCAGTATCATTCTGATCTGGTGCAAAGGCTCGAAAGAGTACGGTGGTTTCTGCCGCGTGACGCTCTCGCTTCTGCTGGAAGTGCTGTTCTCGGTGCTGCTGGCGCCGGTGCGTATGCTGTTCCATACCGTGTTTGTGGTCAGCGCGTTCCTCGGCTGGGAAGTGGTCTGGAATTCTCCGCAGCGTGATGATGACTCCACGCCGTGGGGGGAAGCCTTCATGCGTCATGGCTCGCAGCTGCTGCTGGGTCTGGTATGGGCGGCAGGTATGGCCTGGCTGGATCTGCGCTTCCTGTTCTGGCTGGCACCGATTGTCTTCTCGCTGATCCTGTCACCGTTTGTGTCAGTGATTTCGAGCCGCTCAACGGTGGGGCTGCGTACCAAACGCTGGAAACTGTTCCTGATCCCGGAAGAGTATTCGCCGCCACAGGTGCTGGTGGATACCGACACGTATCTTGAGCAGAACCGCAAACGTTCGTTGGAAGATGGTTTTATGCACGCGGTGTTTAACCCGTCATTTAACGCTCTGGCGACGGCCATGGCGACAGCGCGTCACCGTGCAAGCCAGGTACTGGAGATTGCCCGCGATCGTCACGTTGAGCAGGCGCTGAACGATACGCCGGAAAAACTCAACCGCGACCGTCGTCTGGTGCTGTTGAGCGATCCGGTTACGATGGCACGCCTTCACTACCGTGTGTGGTCAGCGCCGGAAAAATACTCTTCGTGGGTCAGCCACTATAAAGAGATTAAAATTAATCCACTCGCGCTGAAGGCGAAGTAAGCCTTCTGTGCCCGGCGGCGTTACGCTACCCGGCAAATAAAAATACCGGCTGAAAAGCCGGTATTTTTTTAGAGGTCATTGATGAAAATAATCCTCGCCGTGATGATGGCGTGTTTACTCAGCGGCTGTGGCAGCATCATCAGCCGCACCATTCCAGGGCAAGGCCACGGTAATCAGTACTACCCCGGGGTAAAATGGGATGTACGTGACTCAGCGTGGCGCTATCTCACCGTGCTCGATTTACCGTTTTCACTGGTATTCGATACGCTATTGCTGCCGATCGACGCTCAGCACGGCCCTTATGAATAGGGGAAATTAACGCTCATCCCACTCATCGGCTGCGGTCTGTCCTTCTTCCGTATCCAGCGGCGGCTCGAGCTGAAATTCGCCCTCATCCCACTCGTGCAGGGTGTTTTCTTCAAGCCATTCCTGCCGTAGTTCGATTTCGTCATAGTCGCCATCAAAGACGGCCTGCGCACCTTCTCCGCTCAGGACCGGCAAACATTCTCCTTCCTCGCCATCATCAGCAAAGAATTCGGCCTGCCACATAATATCCCCGTCCTGCAGAACGTATTTCTGGATATTAAGTTGTTGCACGTCAGCATTTTCTTCCTCAACGCCGGGATTATCGGCGAGGAACTCTTCACGAGCGGCATCAATAGCTTCTTCCAGTGTGGCGTACATGGTCATTGGTGTCTCCCTGTTTTCCTGAAGGTTTCAGGGAAAGAATAGCTGAATATCGGGTTCTGCAAGTATGAATACAAAAATAAGCTGTCACGCGTTCGTCTTATTAACGACCGGTCGTAAAGCCCTCGATAAACTGAGCCACGAATAAATCGCATTAAACAACACCACGCCCGCGGTGACGATAAACACGGCGCGGAAACCAAAACTGGCGGAAATCCCGGCTCCGACAAGCGGTCCGGTGACGTTGCCGATATCGCGAAATGACTGGTTATAGCTAAAAATGCGGCCGGCTATCTGGTTCGTTGAGTTGTAAACCAGCAGGGTCTGAACCGCAGGCAGTAACGCGCCGTCTGCCGCTCCCAGTAAGAAGCGCAGCAGGCCAAGCTGCCACGGTGCTTGTACCATCGACATCGGAATAAGGAGCAGAACGGAAATCACCAGGGCGCATATCAGGATTTTTTCCGGGCCCACGCGGTCCCCCAGTTTTCCCAGCCTCGGGGCGCTGAGCAGCGCCGCCACGCCGGGCACCGACGCGATAAGCCCACTGATAAACGCAATATTACTGACGTCACCGGCCAGATCGCGAACGTAGAGCGTCAGAATAGGGGCAATCGACCCGGTTGCTACCTGAATAATCAGGGTCGTGACGAACAGGCTTAGCACCAGCCTGGGATTTTTAAGCGAGGTCAGCACATCCCGTGCGTGGAGCATCTCTTTTCGAGTGACCGGGGTGAAACGTTCACGGATACAGAGCAGCGTGACGATAAAGCAGAGAAAAAGGACGCTGGCAGTAATGAAAAAGACCGGACGCAGGCCGTAGTTATCCGCCAGCAGCCCGCCTGCCAGCGGTCCCAGCAATGCGCCGCTCACGCCTCCGGTGGAGAGCGTTCCGAGCGCCCAGCCGCTTTTGTGTCGCGGAATTTGGGTGGCGATGAGCGCATTTGCGTTAGGAATAAAGCCCCCCAGCAGGCCCAGTAACGCGCGCAAAATCAGAAATTGCCAGACGTTCTGCGCAAGGCCCATCAGCGCCATGATGATGGCCATCCCCAGTGCCGAACGCAGCAGCATGATCTTTCGTCCTTTGCGATCGGCAAGGCCACCCCAGAAGGGCGAAGCAATCGCGGAAAAGAGAAAGGTGATACTGAAGAGCAGGCCAGACCACATATTGAGCGCACTGTGACCGGTGACGCCAAGTTGTTCAACGTAAAGCGGCAGGAAGGGCATCACCAGGCTAAACGCCGCACCGGTGAGAAAACAGCCAAGCCACGCAACCGTGAGGTTACGCTTCCAGTTTATGGGGGCATCTGAGGGTGACATAACAATCCGCATAATGAGGTGCAGCGCACCATAGGCCTGAAGTAATAAGCCTGCTAAGTATGCGCCTGGGTTATGATCGCTGCAATGCGGAGGAGCTTTTAAAGCTAAATGAGCGTGCGGCCCTGATGGCCGCACGGAAAATTAATAGCGCGACGGCATACCCTCTGGCCGTGTTTTGAAGCGACGATGGAGCCACATATACTGCTCCGGCGCGAGCATGATGCATTTCTCAACCACTCTGTTCATCCAGCGAGCGGTCGTTTCCGCATCGTCCAGCGGCGGCGCGAGTTCTGGCTCGAGCATCATTAACTCGTAGCCGGAGCCATCCGGCTTGCGACGCGGGACAAACGGGACGATTGCTGCTTTGGACATTTTCGCCAGCATCCAGGTACCGGTGGTTGTGGCCGCCTCTTCAACGGCGAAGAACGGGACAAATACGCTGGATTGTGGGCCATAATCGTGGTCAGGGGCATACCAGATCACTTCACCTGATTTCAGCGCGCGGATCATCCCCTTCAGGTCTTTACGGTCGATCATACTTTTGTTGGAGCGCATACGGCCATTGGTCTGGATTAAATCGATCACCGGGTTATCGTTAGGGCGATAAACACCAATACCAGGTGCCTGCATGCCAAACATACGCGCACCGATCTCCAGCGTCAGAAAATGCACGCCAATCAGCAGTACGCCTGTCTTATTGGCCTGAAGCGTATGCACAGGCTCCATACCCGTCCCGGTGACTTCACTCCAGCGGGCCATCCGTTTGTCTGGCCAGAACCACGCCATACCGGTTTCCATCAGCCCCATGCCAACGGATTCGAAATTCCTGGTCACCATCTCATGACGTTCCGCCTCGCTCATCTGCGGGAAGCACAGCTCAAGGTTGCGGTAGGCAATCCTGGCGCGGCGTTTCATGAATTTTTGACCAATACGGCCCACACATTTGCCCACACGGAAAATCACAGGGTAAGGGAGTTGGACCATCAGCCATAAAAAACCAATGCCAAGCCAGGTCAACCAATAGCGGGGATGCAAAAGGGCGACAGTAAATTTCGGTAACTGGGTCATGTCTTTCCTGTGTTCTAACGTCCTGTTTAGCTATTGTCTCATTTTTTGAGGCGTAGCCAAAATGTCTGTCTTCGAAACGTGTACGAATGCAGCAATTGTTAAGTCTGACTAACTAGGGTGTGTGAAATGTAGCGTAAATTGTGTGGATGTAAATTGTCATTGTTTGCTATATGATGCCGACCGATTTTTCATTCTCTCTAACGATTGCAGGACTTGTACACCATGCCAGTGTTACACAACCGCGTTTCGAATGAGATGTTAAAGGCGCGTATGTTGGCTGAAACCGAACCGCGCACGACAATCTCATTCTACAAATACTTCACCATCAACGATCCACAAGCGACCCGCGATGCGCTTTATCAGGCCTTCACGACGCTGAATGTTTTCGGGCGCGTCTATCTTGCCCGTGAAGGCATCAATGCCCAGATCAGCGTACCGGAAAGCAAAGTGAACGCCTTCCGCGACCTGCTTTACGGGTTCGATCCGGCTCTCAACGGTGTACGCCTGAACATTGCCCTGGATGATGACGGTAAATCATTCTGGGTGCTGCGCATGAAAGTGCGTGAACGCATTGTCGCGGATGGTATTGACGATCCGGCGTTTAACGCCGCTGATGTCGGGGAATACCTGAAAGCGGCGGAAGTGAATGCGATGCTGGACGATCCGGATGCGGTGTTCATCGATATGCGTAACCACTATGAGTATGAAGTGGGGCATTTCGAAAACGCGATGGAAATTCCGGCTGATACCTTCCGCGAGCAACTGCCAAAAGCGGTTGAGATGATGCAGGAACATAAAGATAAAAAGATCGTGATGTACTGCACCGGTGGGATCCGCTGTGAGAAGGCCAGCGCCTGGATGAAGCACAACGGGTTTAATAAGGTCTGGCACATTGAAGGCGGCATTATTGAGTACGCCCGTCGTGCCCGTGAGCAGGGTTTACCGGTGCGTTTTATCGGTAAGAACTTTGTCTTTGACGAACGAATGGGCGAGCGTATTTCAGAGGATGTGATTGCCCATTGTCACCAGTGCGGTACGCCGTGTGATACTCATACCAACTGCAAAAATGACGGATGTCATTTGCTGTTTATTCAGTGTCCGGCCTGTGCCGAGAAATTTAACGGATGCTGCAGCGAACTGTGCAGTGAAGAGAGTATGCTGCCGGAAGAGGAGCAGCGCCGTCGTCGTGCAGGACGGGAAAACGGTAACAAGATTTTTAATAAATCCCGTGGCCGTCTGAACACCAAACTGGGTATTCCCGACCCTGAATAAGGCTGATGCCCGGCAGCGTGAAAGCCTGCCGGGCGTAGCTATTATGACTTCTGCTGAACGCCTTCAACGGAAATAATCAGTTCGACATCCTGAGAAGCCGGGCCCAAATCGGTAGTAATATTAAAGTCTTTCAGGTGAATTTTACCTGCGGCTTCAAATCCGGCACGTTTACCCCCCCACGGATCGTCACCCTGGCCCATTAATTTTGCATTCAGCGTAACCGGTTTTGTCACGCCGTTGAGCGTCAGGTTGCCGGTAATATCCAGCTTATCGCCATCTTTTTTCACTTCCGTGGAGGTGAAGGTGGCCTGTGGGAATTTAGACACGTTCAGGAATTCCGCACTGCGCAAATGTTTATCGCGTTCTGCATGATTGGTGTCGACGCTGTTGGTATTAATGGTCACGTTGACTTTATCGGCGGCAGGATTTTTTTCGTCAAAGCTGAATGTGCCGTCAAAATCATTAAAGGTGCCATACAGCCAGCTATACCCGAGATGCTGAATACGGAAATTGACGAAAGCATGTTGGCCCTCTTTATCAATTTTATAGTCAGCAGCAACGGCTGAGCCGGTGGTAAATAACAGAGAACCCAGTGCGATACCCAGCAGGTGTTTTTTCATTTTAAGCTCCAGAGTCAACTGACGAGCGGCCAAGCATGCGCTTTAGCGTATCGTCTTTATCGATGAAATGATGTTTAAGGGCGGCAAGCCCGTGCAGCACGGACAGGATAACCACGCTCCATGCCAGCCAGAGGTGAATCACCCCGGCAATATCGGCCTGTGATCCCGCATCGGCAAGCGTTGCCGGGACATCAAAAATGCCAAAAACGCTTATTGGCTTACCCTCTGCTGTCGAGATGAGATAGCCGCTGATCAGAAGCGCGAAGAGCAGCGCATAAAGCGTAATATGCGCGGCAACAGCGCTGATACGGGTAAATTTACTGTGGGTCTTTGGCGCGGCAGGCGGCGGTGAAATGTGTCGCCAGATCACGCGAATAACCAGCCCCATCATCAGCAGCACGCCGATGCTCTTATGCAGCTCCGGGGCCTGGTGATACCAGCCATCGTAATAGCTGAGCGTCACCATCCAGAGGCCAAGTCCGAACATGGCATAGACCGCAATAGCAAATATCCAGTGCAAGCTTATGGATATTATTCCATAGCGCCGGGAGGTGTTACGCAATTGCATCAGGATTACCATTATCAAATAAACAGAGCAGTAAAAATGAACGGGAAGGAATGATATTGCAACTGAAATAAGTCGATATTGATTTTTATTTTATTTATTTCAGCGGTTTTGAAAATGATCCGCAAAGGTAATTCAATGTCTTCGTGCAAGACTTAACAAAGGGCTAATTGAGGAATTGTTCTAACTTAAGTAAATATAAAGTAATGTCAATAAATGTCAGGCAGACTTTCAGTAAAATACAATGTAAATAAAATCAATGATGGCCAGCAGCGCCCACAATAAGATATAGAGCATCAAATGCTCACGAATATTATTGATGAGAAAACCCACAACTTTGCGCATAGCGCCCCGCAAACCGTAACAAGAGAACGGGCTCCGGAACGTCCGAAGCCCGTGGTGGATTATCCGTTAAAACGTGAAAGAGAGAAGGGCGTCAGATCAAACTGCGGTGTAATACCCTGGGCAAACTGCGCGGCAATTTCACCCAGCACCGACGCGAACTTAAAGCCGTGACCGCTCAGACCGGTGATGAGCAATGTGTTCTCATGCCCGGGCAGCGTATCGATAATAAAGTCTTCGTCCGGCGTGTTGTCGTAGGTGCATGCCGCGCCATAGAGTAAGCCACCGACGCCCGGCAAAATATTTCGCAGGAACGAGAAGGCTTCAGAGCCATCCTGTGGGTAGGCGCCAAACGGTTTACGTTCTTCAGGAGAGGAGATAATTTGTCCCCCATTGTGTTTCCCGATTTTGAGCGCGTCTTTATCCGAAGGGAAGCCGTAGAACTGATCGCCGTTGGGTAACTCGCCGGTGAACGCCGGGAATTTATTCTGCGTACTGTAACGGCCATCAGACTGGAACCAGGAGAAGACCTTGCGCACCGGCTGTACGGGCAGGTCTGGCAGCAGACGGGTTACCCAGGTACCCGCACTGATGAGCAATCGGGAGGCCGTGTACTCTCCGTCCAGGGTTGTCACCGTGACGCCGTCAGCGTCATGCTTAATGGCCTCGACCGGACAATTGAAAAGCTGGGCGCAGCCTGCTTTCGCGGCCAGCGCTATCCAGGTTTTTATTGCTGTTTCGCAATGCAGCACGCCGGAATGGGCTTCAAAGAGACCAACATAATCGTCCGGGACGGTGATTTCCGGCCAGCGTGACATGATCCCCGCCGCGTCGAGCTTCTCAACGTCCAGGTTAAATGTCTTCGCGCTGCGTTCGACGCTGGCGAGAAAATCAGAGCGGGCAGGACCAAGGTTAATGATGCCCGTGCGTTCGAAAATGCGCTCCTCAGTCTGTTTAGCCAGTTCGTCCCAGAGCGCTTGCGCGCGAAGTACCAGCGGGACATAGCGCTCGCCTTCACCATAGGCGTGACGAATGAGGCGAGTATCGCCATGATGACTTCCCTCTGAATGAGGGGGAAGATGGGCATCTATCATCAGAACCTTGAGGCCAGCCTGGGTGGCATAATATCCGGCGGCAGAACCAACGGAGCCGCTACCAATAATAATCAGATCATATTTCATGGGCATCTCTTAAACTAACGCTTTGTTAGCAGAGTAATTAACATCGGGGGCTTATACAAGGGAGAAATAAATAAGGCACCCCGAGGGTGCCTGTAGAGTGAAAAGTGGGCTAAACGCTAATGCCGTTTATACTCATTTTCCTGGTAGTCGCCAGATTCTATTTTTGCGATGCCTGCTTCCAAAATAGAAATAAACTGACGGGCGACGTCTGTCGTAAGCCACAGCGTCTGTCCAACTTCCGCTTCTTCACGGTTCAGCTGATTTGGGGTCTGGTAGTGCAAACGCAGCATCAGTGCATCGTAGCTGTCTACGGTACTGATATCCCAGCCAACGAGTGGGTGGGTCTGGATGACTTCGCTATTCTTTTCCATTATAACCCCCATAATGCGTGTTAGAAGACAACGACTTCGAGGTTCAATGCATGTTTTTCTGAAGCAACTTCAGTATACAAGTAATAAGGGTTCCTAAGGGAAAAATAAACAGCTAGCAACACATTTTTCTGCTTTTTAGGATTGTTCGAACAATAAAACACCATGTTGTTCACGATTTTTAAAGAAGTTGCCGAATTAATTTGAACTTTCTGGATTTTCAGGCGAAAAAAAAGCCGGGGCGACCCGGCAAAAAAACACAATGAGGGAGCAGTGTTAATCTGTGATGAACCAGTCGTCGGCGCTTTCCCACGTTTCCTGCAGGATTTCGGTGATACGCGCTTTATCTTCTTTCGCGCCGCCAATGACGGAGAGGTTGTTTGCGGCCGCGTAACGCACCGTTACGGCACCATCGTTTTCGGGAAAGGTGTTGTTAATACGACGGGATAATTCGCCTGCAAGCGCATCAAGCGCGCCGGCAGGCAGAACGGTAGTTTTGGCTATGGTGACTTCAATACGCATAAATGCCCCCTGTGTAATATACTGTTTATTTATACAGGTATATTATCAGTTTGACAACAAGGGGCACTGATTTTTTAGCGTTTTACCGTCCAGCGAACGGTTTCACCTGCCAGGAATGGGATCAGCGTGTCATCGGTCAGTGGAATGGCTTCCTCAACCTGGCTCTCTTTACGTTCCAGCTCAATGAAGGTCTCATTGACCGGCAGCCCATAAAAACGGGGGCCATTGAGTGAGCAGAACGCCTCGAAATGCGGCAGGGCATTCATCTCTTCAAACACGGTTGCATAGCTGGCGAGAGCGGTTGGGGCATTAAAGCAGCCCGCACAGCCGCAGCTTGCTTCTTTGCGATGACGCGCATGAGGTGCGGAATCCGTGCCCAGAAACGCGCGGGAGAAACCGCTGGCAACCAGTTCGCGCAGCGCCTGCTGGTGAATGTTACGCTTGAGGATCGGCAGGCAGTACAGATGCGGACGTACACCGCCAACCAGCATGTGGTTACGGTTAAACATCAAATGCTGTGGCGTGATGGTGGCGGCGATAAGCTCGTTACCGTCGCGGACATACTCCGCGGCATCTTTGGTGGTGATGTGCTCGAAGACCACTTTGAGCGCGGGAAGGCGCTGACGCAGGGGCTCCATCACGGTGTCGATAAAACGGGCTTCACGGTCGAAGATGTCGATCTCGGCATGCGTGACTTCACCGTGAACCAGCAGCGGCATACCCAGTTTCTGCATGCGCTCCAGCACCGGCATGATGGCATCAATGCTGGTAACGCCGTGGCTGGAGTTGGTGGTGGCATTGGCCGGGTAAAGTTTCGCAGCGGTGAATACGCCTTCGTTAAACCCGCGCTCCACTTCGTTTGGATCCAGGGAATCGGTCAGGTAGCAGGTCATCAGCGGGGTGAAATCATGGCCCGCCGGGACGGCATCCAGAATGCGCTGGCGATACGCAATTGCGGCATCGACGGTGGTGACTGGTGGCACCAGGTTAGGCATGACAATCGCGCGGCCATAAATTTCGCTGGTATAAGGCACGACGGTTTTGAGCATATCGCCATCGCGCAGATGGATATGCCAGTCGTCAGGGCGGCGGATTTTAAGAACCTGGGGTTGTGCAGTCATGGAAGCTCCGGCTTGTCAGGAATCAGTCATTCGGATGGCTGTTTTTGCCGGACACAAATCATAAGCGGAAACGTTTTCGTTTGCACACTTTTCCGTAAAAAAAGGGCGCCTCGGCGCCCTACGGGTTAATCAGTGAAGGGAATAATGATTTCTCCCGGTTTCACCTCTATCCCTTTAGCATACTTTTTCGCAAGCGCTTCACCCTTGCTCTTGTCTTCACTTAAGACATAGGCTGGCTGCTGATTAAAATAGTTACGCAGCGACTGATTCAGATAAGGCATCAGGGTTTGCAGCACAGATTTCATCTTGTCCGGCGTGACTTCCGCATCGACGACTTCCATCTCCTGCAGGTAAATAGCCCCTTTCTCTTTGTTAAAGACCGGCAGCGCTTTCAGCTTCAGCTTGATATTGGCTTTCTGGTTGCCGAAGAGGGAGGTCATATCGAGGTTTGCATCCCCGTTCAGCGTCACTTTGTTTGGCTCTTCACGTCCTATCTGGCTGGTCAGGTTGCTGAGGACGATATGCGCATCGGCAAGCCCGGGCACGCCGATGTCTTTTGAAAAGTTGTTATGTTTTTCCAGCGCCTGATTAATTTCCTGTTCACTGACGGTGTATTGCGTAAGCTGGTTACAGCCCACCAGCAGACCGCTGACAATGAATGCAGCGGCAATGACAATTTTCTTCATAGTGTTCCTCAACGAAAAATCGGCGCTTCTGTCCTGTTACGTCAGTATGTCAGTGTGAAATGGCAGAAACCAGCAGAAAAAACTGAGAAGTGAGGCGGGAGGGACCTCCCGCCAGAGGGAAGGGCTATGCGCCCGGTTCGAGCATACCGCTTGCGCTGCGTTTCTGGCTGAACTGCCACCAGAGGGCCAGCAGCGTCATAAAGCCCACCGCGCCGAGCATCATCCACGGCAGTTCCGGTTGATTCAGCGCTTTGCCTGCATCAAACAGCCAGCCGCCGCCGGCGTAACCCAAAGCCCCACCAAAGGCCAGACCGAGTCGGCTGAACCCCATATAGCTGCCGCGGGCACGCGCATCTGCAAGCGAGGCGCTCAGCGTCTCACGAGCCGGCTCGGCGATGATAGAGCCGATATAGAAGGTGCAAATCAGCGTAAACAGCTGCTGGAGAGAATTCACCAGACCGATGGGCATCATGCTCAGCGTCATTAAAAACAGCCCGGCCATCAGACGATGCTCCAGGCGAAAACGCCGTTCGCTCCAGCGGGCAATCGGATAGAGCAGCGTCAGCGAAAGCGCGGCTTCGATGGCGTACATCCATTTCACGGCGGCCGGGGTTCCCGCAATATCATTGACCATGATAGGCAGCATCAGCATCACCTGCACGGCAAGCATGTAGTAACCCGTCAGGGTCAATACGTAGGTGACAAAACGTTTGTCGTGCAGGACGCGGCCCAGCCCTTCGCGTACCGGCGCTTTCACCGTCGACAATTTCCATGCTGGCAGATACAGGCCATTAAAGAGGGCGCACAGAATAAAGAGCACCGCGCCAGCCGCGCAGACCAGACGGAAATCGTACTGCAGCAACCAGCTCCCCAGAAGCGCGCCAATTACCGCGCCCGCGCTGTCCTGCATCATCAAAATCGAGAAGAAACGTCCGCGGTGCTGCGGGCGAATTAACTTCACCACCAGCGCGGTACGCGGCGGGTCAAACAGGGTTCCGCCGATCCCGGAGAGAAAGCAGGAGAACCACAGAAGCCAGGGCTCATGGGCCACCGCCATCGTGGCAAAGCCTGCCGCACGAAGCAGCATACCGGTCACAATCATCGGTTTCGCGCCGAAGCGGTCAGCAATGGCACCGCCAAACACCCCAAGGCCTTGCTGGACAAACTGGCGTAAACCCAGCGCGATGCCAACCATCAGCGCCGCCCAGCCCATCTGATCGACAAAGCGGATCGAGATAAGAGGAAACACGACAAAAAAGCCGAGCACGACCAGCATGTTATCGACTAGCAGGAAATATTTACCCAGGCTCCTCGCCTGTGATACGCGGGACATTTTCCCTCCAGGGAAAACAGGATGGTGAGCACGCTAACATTCTGCGGGGTTACTGCGCGTTTTCCCACCCCTGGGCGTGACAATATTTTTTTATCAAAAGAGCGCTTTGATAGAGAGTTCTCATCGAAAAATGTGAAAAGAGGTCAAAATGGTATGTCACTGTTTTCACAGACGGCGCAGGCACAGGTATAGTAAAGCTAATGGGTCAGCAGAAGTGACGGGAAGGAGTGGTATCGATGTTTGGCTATCGCAGTAATGTGCCAAAAGTGCGTCTGACAACGGACAGGCTGGTCGTTCGTCTGGTGCATGAGCGTGATGCCTGGCGTCTGGCGGATTATTACGCCGAGAATCGCCAGTTTTTAAAACCCTGGGAACCCGTTCGGGATGAGAGCCATTGTTACCCATCCGGCTGGCAGGCGCGCCTCAGTATGATTGCGGAATTTCATAAGCAGGGAAGTGCGTTTTATTTTGCGCTGCTGGATCCTGAAGAAAAAGAGATCATCGGCATCGCCAACTTTTCAAACGTCGTGCGCGGATCGTTTCACGCCTGCTACCTCGGCTACTCCATCGGTCAGAAATGGCAGGGGCAGGGGCTGATGTATGAAGCATTAACGGTGGCAATCCGTTATATGCAACGCACGCAACATATCCATCGTATTATGGCGAACTATATGCCGCATAATCAGCGCAGCGGTAATTTGCTGGCGCGTTTAGGGTTTGAGAAAGAGGGTTACGCCAAAGACTATCTGCTGATAGATGGAGAATGGCGCGACCATGTCCTCACGGCATTAACTACCCGGGACTGGACAGCGGGTCGTTAAGGAGAAGAGATGAAATATCAGTTAAGCGGTGCAGAAGCGCGCGTCGTCGGATGCCTGCTGGAAAAACAGGTCACGACGCCGGAGCAATATCCGCTCTCTGTCAACGCCGTCATGATGGCCTGCAACCAAAAGACCAACCGCGAGCCGGTAATGAACCTCAGCGAGCATGACGTTCAGGATGTGCTGGATGAACTGGTGAAACGCCATTATCTGCGCACCGTCAGCGGCTTCGGAAACCGCGTCACCAAGTACGAACAACGTTTTTGTAATTCCGAATTCGGCGACCTGAAGTTGAGCGCCGCGGAAGTGGCGGTGATTACGACCCTTTTACTGCGCGGGGCACAGACTCCCGGCGAGCTGCGCACACGGGCTTCCCGTATGCATGAGTTTGCGGATATGCAGGAAGTGGAACAAACCCTGGAAGGGCTTGCAACCCGCGAGGATGGCCCTTACGTGGTGCGTCTGGCGCGCGAACCGGGCAAGCGTGAGAGCCGCTATATGCATCTCTTCAGTGGCGAGGTGGATACCGCGACGCTGGCAACGGAACAAGAGTCCACTGTTGTCAGCGGCAGCCTGACGGCGCGCGTGGACGCGCTGGAAGAGGAGGTCGCTGGGCTGAAACAGCGCCTGGACGCACTGCTGGCACATTTGGGAGATTAACAGTGAAAAAATTACGTGTAGGCGTGGTGGGGCTTGGCGGTATTGCACAAAAAGCCTGGTTACCGGTATTAGGCGCGGCAACGGACTGGACGCTTCAGGGCGCGTGGTCACCTACCCGCGAGAAGGCTGAACGCATCTGCGCAACCTGGCGGATACCATACGCCGCTTCGCTGTCTGATCTTGCCCGCGAGTGCGATGCGGTATTTGTGCATACCTCAACGGCAACGCACTATCAGGTGGTCAGCGAACTGCTGAATGCCGGTGTTCACGTCTGTGTGGATAAGCCCCTGGCGGAGAACGTTCAGGATGCCGAGCGACTGATAGAGCTGGCGGCACGCAAGAACCTGACGCTGATGGTGGGCTTTAACCGCCGCTTCGCTCCGCTTTATCAGCAACTGAAGGCACAGCCGGGCGCGCTGGCCTCTCTGAGGATGGATAAACACCGTACCGACAGCGTCGGGCCAAACGATCTGCGCTTTACGCTTCTCGATGATTATCTGCACGTGGTGGACACGGCGCTCTGGCTGACGAACGGCCAGGCTCAGTTGAAAAGCGGGACCCTGATGACCAACGATCTGGGCGAGATGGTCTACGCCGAGCACCACTTTGCGCTGGAACATCTGCAGGTGACCACCAGCATGCATCGGCGTGCGGGCAGTCAGCGGGAGTTTGTCCAGGCCGTCACTGACGGTGCGCTGTATGACATCACCGACATGCGGGAGTGGCGTGAAGAGAAGGGCAACGGTGTGGTCACGCTTCCGACGCCGGGCTGGCAGAGCACTCTGGAGCAACGCGGCTTCGCGGGATGCGCCCGTCACTTCATTAGCTGCGTGCAAAATCAGACGGTTCCGGAAACCGCCGGTGAACAGGCCATCATGGCGCAACGCATCGTGGAACGGCTCTGGCGAGAGGCCATGAGTGAATAACCCTCTGTAACATCTGCCGATAGTAATTCCCTTAAATCCGGGTAGACTAAGCGCCGATTGTTGGTTTCGCCGGGAGGCGTTTCGCCTACCCGGCCTGCAAATCCGAAGGCCTGCGCAAGCGCAACGCCGTCGGGCATTCATTACGCCTGCTCTGCAGGCGTTTTGCCGTATGGTTGTGGAAATTCACATTAATGAACTTATTAAAATCGCTGGCAGCCGTCAGCTCGATGACCATGTTTTCTCGCGTACTGGGTTTTGCGCGCGATGCCATTGTGGCAAGGGTTTTTGGTGCTGGGATGGCAACGGACGCCTTTTTCGTCGCGTTCAAACTGCCGAATTTATTGCGCCGTATTTTTGCTGAGGGGGCTTTCTCGCAGGCCTTCGTTCCAATTCTGGCGGAATATAAAAGCAAGCAGGGCGAAGATGCTACACGGGTGTTTGTCGCCTATGTCTCCGGGCTGCTGACGCTGGCGCTGGCTATAGTGACAGTCCTGGGGATGCTGGCTGCGCCCTGGGTGATTATGGTGACCGCGCCGGGGTTTGCCGACACCGCTGATAAATTTGCGCTCACCACCCAGCTGCTGCGCATTACCTTTCCTTATATCCTGTTGATCTCGCTGGCCTCGCTGGTGGGGGCAATCCTCAATACCTGGAACCGCTTCTCCGTTCCGGCGTTTGCGCCGACGTTTTTGAATGTCAGCATGATCGGTTTTGCCCTGTTTGCCGCACCGCATTTCAACCCGCCGGTACTGGCGCTGGCCTGGGCGGTGACCGTGGGCGGCGTCCTGCAGCTGGCATATCAGCTGCCGCATCTGAAGAAAATTGGCATGCTGGTTCTGCCGCGCATTAATTTCCGTGATGCCGGCGCAATGCGCGTCATGAAGCAGATGGGACCTGCAATCCTCGGGGTTTCTGTCAGCCAGATCTCACTTATCATCAATACCATCTTTGCCTCTTTCCTGGTGTCCGGTTCGGTCTCATGGATGTACTACGCTGACCGTCTGATGGAGTTTCCTTCTGGCGTACTGGGCGTCGCGCTGGGGACGATTCTGCTGCCGTCGCTCTCTAAAAGCTTTGCCAGCGGCAACCATGATGAGTATTGCCGCCTGATGGACTGGGGCTTACGCCTCTGTTTCCTGCTGGCACTGCCAAGCGCGGTGGCGCTGGGGATCCTCGCGAAACCGCTGACCGTCTCGCTGTTCCAGTACGGTAAATTTTCAGCCCATGATGCGTCCATGACTCAGCAGGCGCTGGTGGCGTACTCGGTGGGATTGATGGGGCTGATTGTTGTTAAAGTGCTGGCGCCAGGGTTCTACTCCCGTCAGAACATTAAAACCCCGGTGAAGATTGCCCTGGTGACGCTGGTAATGACCCAGTTGATGAACCTGGCGTTTATTGGCCCGCTGAAGCACGCGGGTCTGGCTCTGTCTATTGGTCTGGCGGCCTGTCTGAATGCCGGGCTGTTGTACTGGCAGCTGCGTAAGCAGGATATCTTCACGCCGCAGCCGGGCTGGGCGAGTTTCCTTGTGCGACTGGTTATTGCGGTGCTGGTGATGGCAGCGGCGTTGCTCGGCATGATGCACGTGATGCCGGAGTGGTCGCTCGGCACCATGCCTTATCGTCTGCTGCGACTGATGGCCGTGGTGGGTGTTGGGGTTGTGGCTTACTTTGCCACCCTCGCCGTGTTGGGCTTCAAAGTGAAAGAGTTTGCCCGCCGTACGGCATAAACGCCAAAAGGGGAGTTCACCTTATGGTGCTCCCCACTGCTTGATTTGTCGCTTATGCTTCAAATCGAAATCTTTTTCCCGCCCGTAATACGTGCCGTCGCTGTCTGACCATCCGCACCGTACAGCCCGGTTTCTTTATGCGGCTTTAACACCTCAAGCGCTTGCTGATTACGCTCTATCTGACCTTCAAGCAGCCAGCCGTTATGCTGGTTGAGATCGCGAAGGTGCTGGGTTTTTTCTGTAATAGTCTGCCAGCGCTCAACGATATCGTCGTTAGCACTGCGCTTAGGATCCTGCTCAGCGCGACGTTGCTGCTCAAGGTAATCCAGCGTCGCCAGAAGCGAGCTTTTGTCTTCAGTAATACGCTGCAACGCGCTGCCGTTGATGTGACCGGAAGAGAGGTGCTGTTGCTCAGCGTCCATTACCATTTTCAGGTCGTTCAGGACAACCGTCATTTGATCCAGTATTTCTGACAGTCGACTCATACGGTTAGTTACTCTGTAAGAAACTCTGCGCTTCCTGAATCAGGGCGTCAGCAATTTTGCTGGTGTCCATTTTCAGCTCGCCGTTACGAATAGCCGTTTTCAGCGCTTCAACGCGTTCCATGTTGATATCGTTGCCGCCTGGCTGCATCAGTTTTGCCTGGGCATCGCTCAGGGTTACGCTGGTGCTGTTAGACGTTGACGGTTTTTCCAGACGCGTTTTCTGCGGCGTAGCGTCATTCGTTTCGCGAGGTTGTACAGCGCTTACCGGCTTCAGGGCTGATGTACGATCAATGCTCATAGTGTTGTCCTCATCGAGGGTTCGCGGCGTTGGCGCCTGACATCATCAATAGTTGAATATTTATCGGCAGCTGCAGCGAAATCTTTAAAAAGATTATAGGTTAATCAGAATATTCCCATCAGAATCGACGGTTCCGCTAACCACCTGCCCTGAAGACATTCTGACGCGGGCATTTTGCGCCACCGCGGCATTGTTTAACGCTTTCCCTTCACTGTTGATACTGAAGCCATCTCCATTGGCCACCACCATCACCTGTTGACCCGCCTTGACGCGCCACGCCTGGCGCAGCATCGACAGCTGTATCGGCTGGCCCGGTGCGACATCACGCAGGCTGACGGCGTCCTGCGCCTGGTTAATTTCAAGCATTGTCCGTGGCGGCAGCTGATCCAGACGGCCGCGTTTCAACGTCACGCTGTTGGCCTGCAGTGCGGAGCCCCGGGCAATGGGGACAGCGGCGACAACATAATTGCCTGTCGCCTGGACTGCAACCTGTAAATACCGTTTTTCGTTGGCGCAGCGTGCCAGCACGTTCACGTTCCCCCACAGTCTGGTGGTGCCGGTCACGGTAAATGACGGCTGCTCACAGGAGGGATACAGATTTGGTGGCGTGCGTACCGTGACGACAACTTCATCGCTAAAGCCCGCCAGCTTCTGGGCAAAAAAGGTGTTTAGCTGATCCTGTAAACCATCCGCCTGCACCAGGGGGCTAAAAAGCAAGAAAGTTGCCATCAGGCCACGTTTTAACGTTTGCATCGCAAGTTCCACCGTTTCCAGAATTGAGTGAATTCTACCTGCAGTGGTTTTTCATCAACGCAATAAATAGCGACGCATTTTGCGCTTATTCCGTCGATAAGGCGGATGGGTTGAGATTTAAGCTGTGAACTGAAATTTTGCCATCAGCGGAGGAGACATGCTCGATAAACTCGACGCCGCGTTACGTTTTCAGCAGGAAGCGCTCAATTTACGTGCCCAGCGGCAGGAAATTTTAGCCGCCAATATCGCTAACGCCGATACGCCAGGGTATCAGGCGCGCGATATTGATTTTTCCAGTGAGCTTAAAAAAGTGATGGAGCGTGGACGCGCAGAAGGGAGCGGTGTCGCGCTCGCGCTGACCTCCTCACGTCATATTCCCGCTCAGACGATGACCGCACCAACGACCGATTTGCTTTATCGCATTCCCGACCAGCCTTCACTCGACGGTAATACCGTGGACATGGACCGGGAGCGTACACAGTTTGCCGATAACAGCCTGAAATACCAGACAGGCCTGACCGTCCTCGGCGGACAAATCAAAGGCATGATGAACGTCCTGCAGGGGGGCAACTGATAAATGGCCTTGCTGAATATTTTTGATATCGCCGGCTCGGCGCTTACCGCGCAGTCCAAACGTCTGAACGTAGCCGCCAGTAACCTGGCGAACGCCGACAGCGTGACCGGACCAGACGGTCAGCCTTATCGTGCGAAACAGGTCGTCTTTCAGGTCGATGCGGCGCCAGGTGCGGCCACCGGCGGTGTGAAAGTCTCTGATGTGGTTGAGAGCCAGGCACCGGACAAGCTGGTGTATGAGCCTGGCAACCCGCTGGCGGATGCGAACGGTTACGTAAAAATGCCTAACGTGGATGTGGTGGGTGAGATGGTGAACTCCATGTCGGCGTCACGCAGTTACCAGGCAAACGTCGAAGTGCTTAATACCGTGAAGAGCATGATGCTCAAAACACTCACTCTCGGCCAGTAAAGGAGACATGCATGTCCATTGCCGTAAATGTGAATGATCCCACGAACTCAGGTGTTAATGGCGCCAAAAGTTCGACGGGTTCCAACGCCCTGACGGGCAGTAACGCGTCCGATCTGCAGAGCAGCTTTCTGACGCTGCTGGTGGCGCAGCTGAAGAACCAGGATCCCACCAATCCGATGCAGAACAACGAGCTGACCACGCAACTGGCGCAGATCAGTACCGTCAGCGGCATTGAAAAACTCAACACCACCCTTGGCTCCGTTTCCGGTCAGATTGACAACAGCCAGTCTCTGCAGGCTGCGAATCTCATTGGTCATGGGGTGATGATCCCGGGGACCACGATCCTTGCCGGCACCAGTACTACCGAGGGGACGTCAACCACGACCACCACACCGTTTGGCGTTGAGCTGCAGCAGCCGGCTGACAAAGTGACTGCGACAATCAGCGATGCGAGCGGGGCAGTGGTACGCACCATTGAGATTGGTGAGCTGAAGGCAGGCGTACACACCTTTACCTGGGACGGCAGCCTGACCGACGGCACGAAAGCACCAAACGGTTCTTACAAAGTGGCGATCAGCGCCAGCAACGGAACCACCCAACTGGTGGCGCAGCCGTTGCAGTTCGCGCTGGTTCAGGGCGTGATTAAAGGCGCTGGCGGTAACAAACTGGATTTGGGTACCTCAGGTACCACCACGCTCGACGAAGTTCGGCAGATTATCTAAGCCTTAACACTTATCAGGAGTAAGTCATGGCCTTTTCTCAAGCGGTCAGCGGCCTGAATGCTGCGGCCACCAACCTGGATGTCATTGGCAACAACATCGCCAACTCCGCGACCTATGGTTTTAAATCCGGTTCTGCCTCATTTGCAGATATGTTTGCCGGTTCCAAAGTGGGTCTGGGCGTGAAAGTTGCGGGCATCACTCAGGACTTTACCGACGGTACGACGACCAACACCGGTCGTGGTCTGGACGTCGCCATCAGCCAGAACGGTTTCTTCCGTATGGTCGATTCCAACGGCTCTGTGTTCTACAGCCGTAACGGTCAGTTCAAACTGGACGAAAACCGTAACCTGGTGAACATGCAGGGTCTGCAATTAACCGGTTATCCTGTTGCGGGTACCCCGCCAACGGTTCAGACCGGCGCTAACCCGCAGGCGATCAATATCCCAACGACCTTGATGGCGGCGAAATCCACCACCACCGCGTCCCAGCAGATCAACCTGAACTCTACTGACACCGCGCCAACCACTGCCTTTGATCCGACCAACCCTGACAGCTACAACAAAAAAGGGACGGTGACGGTCTTTGACAGCCAGGGTAATGCGCACAACATGAACCTGTTTTACGTTAAAGACGCGACTCCGGCAAACTCCTGGAAAGTCTATGCCCAGGACGGCAGCGTTGCAGGAAGCACGCCATCCCTGGCGACCACGCTGACCTTCAACACCAGCGGCGTACTGACCGGCGGCGGCAGCATCAATATCACTACCGGCACCGTTCCAGGTGCAACGCCAGCCACGTTTGCGATGAGCTTCGCCAATTCCATGCAGCAGAACACCGGCGCCAATAACATCGTGGCAACCAACCAGAACGGTTACAAACCGGGTGACCTGGTGAGCTACCAGATCAACGACGACGGCACCGTGGTGGGTAACTACTCCAACGAACAGACCCAGGCCCTGGGCCAGATCGTGCTGGCTAACTTCGCTAACAACGAAGGTCTGAAGTCTGAAGGCGATAACGTCTGGTCTGCCACCCAGTCTTCTGGCGTGGCGCTGCTGGGTACCGCGGGCTCCGGTAACTTCGGTACGCTGACCAACGGTGCGCTGGAAGCGTCTAACGTGGATCTGAGTAAAGAACTGGTGAACATGATCGTCGCGCAACGTAACTATCAGTCGAACGCGCAGACCATCAAAACCCAGGATCAGATCCTCAACACGCTGGTTAACCTGCGTTAAGCGGCTGACAGGAAAGCGCAATGGATCACGCAATATATACCGCGATGGGCGCGGCAAGCCAGACGCTCAATCAGCAGGCTGTTACTGCCAGCAACCTGGCAAACGCCTCTACACCGGGCTTTCGTGCGCAGCTTAATGCGCTGCGTGCGGTCCCGGTGGAAGGGCTCTCCCTGCCGACGCGTACGCTGGTTACGGCCTCTACGCCGGGTGCGGATATGACGCCAGGCCAGATGGATTACACCTCACGCCCGCTGGACGTTGCCCTGCAACAGGACGGCTGGCTGGCGGTGCAGACCGCTGACGGCGGTGAAGGATATACCCGTAACGGTAACATCCAGGTGAGTGCCACGGGCCAGCTGACGATTCAGGGTCATCCGGTAATGGGTGAAGCGGGTCCGCTGACGGTGCCGGAAGGGTCTGAGCTGACTATCGCGGCCGACGGGACCATTTCGGCATTGAACCCGGGCGATCCGGCCAATACCGTTGCGCCCGTCGGGCGTCTGAAGCTGGTGAAGGCGGAAGGCAAAGAGGTGCAGCGTGGTGATGACGGGATGTTCCGTCTGACCCAGGCGACCCAGGCCACTCGGGGTGCCACGTTACAGGCCGATCCGAGCATCCGCGTGATGTCCGGCGTTCTGGAAGGCAGTAACGTCAAGCCGGTCGAAGCGATGACCGACATGATCGCCAGTGCCCGTCGTTTTGAAATGCAGATGAAGATTATCAGCAGCGTTGATGAAAACGCGGGCAAGGCTAACCAACTTCTGGCTATGAGTTAACAGGACTCCTTATGATCAGTTCTTTATGGATCGCGAAAACTGGCCTGGACGCGCAGCAAACCAACATGGATGTGATTGCCAACAACCTGGCAAACGTCAGCACCAATGGTTTCAAGCGTCAGCGTGCCGTTTTCGAAGATTTGCTTTATCAAACCATCCGCCAGCCGGGAGCGCAGTCTTCTGAACAAACGACGCTGCCATCCGGTCTGCAGATTGGTACCGGTGTTCGTCCGGTAGCCACCGAGCGTCTGCATAGCCAGGGCAACCTGTCTCAGACCAACAACAGCAAAGACGTGGCAATCAAAGGCCAGGGGTTCTTCCAGGTGCAGCTGCCTGACGGTACTTCTGCCTATACCCGCGACGGATCGTTCCAGGTCGATCAGAATGGTCAGCTGGTGACGGCGGGTGGTTTCCAGGTTCAGCCTGCGATTACCATCCCGGCGAATGCCCTGAGTATCACTATCGGGCGTGACGGTGTGGTGAGTGTGACGCAGCAGGGGCAGGCCGCACCTGTTCAGGTTGGACAACTAAACCTGACCACCTTCATGAACGACACCGGTCTGGAAAGCATTGGTGAGAACCTCTACACCGAAACGCAATCCTCCGGTACGCCAAATGAAAGCACCCCGGGCCTCAACGGTGCGGGTCTGTTGTATCAGGGTTATGTGGAAACCTCGAACGTGAACGTTGCGGAAGAGCTGGTGAATATGATCCAGGTCCAGCGCGCGTATGAAATTAACAGTAAAGCAGTGTCGACGACCGACCAGATGCTGCAGAAACTGACGCAACTCTAAGGTGTAGCCCGGTGCGGTCAACGCCGCGCCGGCTCCCTGTTTTCGAAGATGAAGGCAATGCAAAAAAACGCGGCGTTTCGTTATCCGATACTGACTGTTCTGGCTGTCACCCTCAGCGGGTGTGCCTTGATCCCGTCTAAACCTTTAGTGCAGGGTGCGACTACCGCCCAACCCGTTCCTGGCCCGGCGCCAGTGGTGAACGGCTCCATTTTCCAGACCGCGCAGCCAATCAATTATGGCTATCAACCGCTGTTTGAAGATCGCCGCCCGCGTAATGTCGGCGATACGTTGACCATTGTGCTGCAGGAAAACGTCAGCGCGAGCAAGAGCTCGTCGGCGAATGCCAGCCGCGATGGCAAAACCAATTTCGGTTTCGATACCGTTCCACGCTATCTGCAGGGCCTGTTCGGCAATGCGCGTGCTGATGTCGAGGCCTCTGGCGGCAATACCTTTAACGGTAAAGGTGGCGCGAATGCCAGCAATACCTTTAGCGGCACGCTGACGGTGACGGTTGACCAGGTGCTGGTTAACGGCAATTTACACGTTGTGGGTGAAAAACAGATCGCCATCAATCAGGGCACTGAGTTCATTCGTTTCTCGGGCGTGGTTAATCCTCGCACCATCAGCGGCACCAACACCGTTCCGTCCACCCAGGTGGCGGATGCGCGCATCGAGTACGTCGGTAACGGCTACATCAATGAAGCGCAAAATATGGGTTGGCTGCAGCGTTTCTTCCTTAACTTATCGCCGATGTAAGCGAGGTGACCCATGTTTAAATCGATCTTCGCCGTGGCGCTGGCGCTGGTGGCAACGTTTGCCCAGGCTGACCGTATTCGCGATCTCACCAGCGTTCAGGGCGTACGCGAAAACTCGCTGATTGGCTATGGCCTGGTGGTGGGGCTGGACGGAACGGGCGACCAGACCACCCAGACGCCATTCACGACTCAAAGTTTGAACAACATGCTTTCCCAGCTCGGTATTACCGTCCCGGCGGGAACCAATATGCAGCTGAAAAACGTGGCCGCGGTCATGGTCACCGCCTCCTACCCGGCGTTCGCGCGCCAGGGGCAGACAATTGATGTCGTGGTCTCGTCAATGGGTAACGCCAAAAGCCTGCGTGGCGGCACGCTGCTGATGACTCCGCTGAAAGGGGTCGACAGCCAGGTTTATGCGCTGGCGCAGGGGAACATTCTGGTCGGCGGTGCCGGCGCGTCTGCGGGCGGCAGCAGTGTGCAGGTGAACCAGCTGAACGGCGGGCGTATCACCAATGGTGCGATCATTGAGCGTGAACTGCCGACCCAGTTTGGCGCAGGCAACACCATTAACCTGCAACTGAATAATGAAGACTTCACGATGGCGCAGCAGATTGCCGACACCATCAACCGTAGCCGCGGCTACGGCAGCGCCACGGCACTGGATGCCCGTACCGTGCAGATCCGCACCTCTACCGGCAGCAGCAACCAGGTCCGTATGCTGGCTGATATCCAGAATATGGAAGTGAATGTTCCGGTTCAGGATGCCAAAGTGATTATCAACTCGCGCACCGGTTCGGTCGTAATGAACCGCGAAGTGTCGCTCGACAGCTGTGCCGTGGCGCAGGGTAACCTCTCCGTGACGGTCAACCGCTCCGCCAACGTCAGTCAGCCTGATACCCCGTTCGGGGGTGGCCAGACCGTGGTGACGCCACAAACGCAGATTGATTTGCGCCAGAGCGGTGGATCGCTGCAGAGCGTACGCTCCAGCGCGAACCTCAATAGCGTGGTTCGGGCCCTGAATGCCCTGGGGGCGACGCCGATGGATCTGATGTCGATTCTGCAATCCATGCAAAGCGCGGGTTGTCTGCGCGCCAAACTGGAAATCATCTGATGCTGACCGATAGCAAGCTGTTGACCGGTGCTGCCTGGGATGCCCAGTCGCTCAACGAACTGAAAACCAAAGCAGGTAAGGACCCGGCGGCGAATATCCGCCCGGTCGCCCGCCAGGTGGAAGGGATGTTTGTACAGATGATGCTGAAAAGCATGCGTGAAACCCTGCCGAAAGACGGGATGTTCAGCAGTGATTCAACCCGTCTTTACACCAGCATGTATGACCAGCAGATTGCGCAGCAGATGACCGCCGGGAAAGGACTCGGTCTGGCTGATATGATTGTCAAACAGACCGAAGCCGCGCAGGGCATCCAGCCGGATGATAAGCCACAGCAGGTGCCGATGAAGTTCGACCTGCAAACGGTGACCAGTTATCAGAATCAGGCTCTGACGCAGATGGTGCGCAAAGCCGTACCGAAGGCCACGAGTACCAGCGATGAGCCACTTTCTGGCGACAGCAAAGACTTCCTGGCGCAGCTCTCGCTGCCGGCACGTCTTGCCAGTGAACAGAGCGGCGTGCCTCACCACCTGATCCTCGCGCAGGCGGCGCTGGAGTCCGGCTGGGGTCAGCGGCAGATCCGTAAAGAAAACGGCGATCCGAGCTTTAACATCTTCGGCGTGAAGGCCACGTCGAGCTGGAAGGGGCCGACCACCGAGATCACCACCACTGAATATGAAAACGGTGCGGCGGTGAAGTTTAAAGCCAAATTCCGTGTCTATAGCTCCTATCTGGAAGCCTTATCCGACTATGTGGGCCTGTTGAGCCGAAATCCGCGTTACACCGCCGTTACACAGGCGGCAACCGCGGAGCAGGGCGCTCAGGCACTGCAGAATGCGGGCTACGCCACCGATCCGAACTATGCGCGTAAGCTCACCAGTATGATTCAGCAGCTGAAATCGATGGGCGAGAAGGTCAGCAAAGCCTATAGCACAGATATCGAAAATCTGTTCTGAAAGTTCTCAAGTCCCGGTGGAGGCTGCCGATAACCTTCATCAGGACTCGTGTCTGAACGTATAAAAGGAACCCCCATGTCCAGTTTGATTAACAGTGCCATGAGTGGCCTCAGTGCTGCGCAGTCGGCACTCAATACCGTCAGTAATAATATTTCAAGCTATAACGTGGCAGGTTATACCCGCCAGACGACAGTGCTGGGCGCGTCGAACAGCACGCTGACCGGCGGTGGCTGGGTAGGTAACGGGGTTTATGTCTCCGGTGTCCAGCGTGAGTATGATGCATTCATTACCAACCAGCTGCGCGCCGCGCAGACCCAGAGCAGCGGCCTGACTACGCGCTATCAGCAGATGTCAAAAATCGACGATGTGCTCTCGGATACCACCAATTCGCTCTCTACCACGCTGCAGGACTTCTTCAAAAGTCTGCAGACGCTGGTGAGCAACGCGGAAGATCCGGCTGCGCGCCAGACGGTGCTGGGCAAAGCGGATGGCCTGGTCAATCAGTTTAAAACCAACGATCAGTATCTTCGCGATCAGGATTCTCAGGTGAATACCGCGATTTCTGCCAGCGTCGATCAAATTAATAACTACGCCAAACAGATTGCGAACCTGAACGATCAGATTTCCCGTCTGACCGGCGTGGGTGCTGGCTCATCACCAAACGACCTGCTCGATCAACGCGATCAGCTGGTGAGCGAACTGAATAAAATTGTCGGTGTTGAAGTTTCTGTGCAGGATGGCGGCACGTATAACGTCTCATTTGGCACCGGTTACAGCCTGGTACAGGGGAGCAAAGCGAACCAGCTGGCTGCGGTGAATTCCAGCGCAGACCCAACCCGTACAACGCTGGCCTATACCGATGACGTTTCCGGGAATATCGAAATTCCTGAGAAGCTGATTACCACCGGCACCCTTGGCGGTTTACTCACCTTCCGCTCTGAAGATCTGGATAAAGCGCGTAATAGCCTTAACCAGATGGCGCTGGCCTTTGCTGACGCGATGAACAAGCAGCATGAAGCGGGTTTTGATGCTAACGGCGATGCTGGCGGCAAGCTCTTTGACTTTGGCTCGCCTGCGGTTGTGTCCAACAGCAAGAATTCAGGTACCGCCGCGCTGACAGCCTCCGTGGCTGACAGTACTAAAGTCCAGGCAACCGATTATAAGTTGCAGTTCAACGGAACCGACTGGACCATTACGCGTACGTCGGATAAGACCAGTTTCACGATGAGTCCGGATGCGAGCGGCAATCTGTCTTTCGACGGCCTGAATGTCAACGTGAGCGGTACCGCGAATAACAAAGACAGTTTTGTTGTGAAGCCCGTTTCTGATGTCATCGTAAACATGGAACTCAAGTTTAATGATGAGTCCAAACTGGCGATGGCATCGACAAGCGCCGGTGGCGAAAGTGACAACCGCAACGGTCAAAAATTGCTGGATCTGCAAAATAGCAAGCTTGTCGGCGGGAATAAGTCTTTCAATGATGCTTATGCTTCCCTCGTCAGTACCGTTGGTAGCTCAACAGCGGCACTGAAAACCAGCAGCGAAACGAAAGCGAATGTGGCGACGCAGTTAACCAAACAGCAGCAGTCGATCTCAGGGGTAAACCTTGACGAAGAGTATGGCAATTTGCAGCGCTATCAGCAGTATTACCTCGCTAATGCGCAGGTTCTACAAACTGCCAGCTCGCTCTTTGATGCAATCATTAATATTCGCTAAGGCTGAGGTGAAACATGCGTATTAGCACCCAGATGATGTACGACCAAAACATGCGCGGGATCACCGATTCCCAGAGCAAGTGGTTGAGTTATGGTGAACAAATGTCCACCGGCAAGCGTGTCAATCGTCCGTCGGACGATCCTATCGCGGCGTCGCAGGCTATTGTTCTGTCACAATCACAGTCACAAAATAGCCAGTTTGCGTTGGCCAGATCGTTCGCATCACAAAAAGTTTCTCTCGAAGATAATGTGCTTAACCAGGTTACTGCCGCTATCACCAGTGCTAAAGAGAAATTAGTCTATGCCGGAAACGCAACCTTAAGTGATGACGATCGCCTGTCGCTGGCGAGCGATTTGCAAGGTATTCGCGACCAATTGATGAACCTTGCAAACACCGCGGATGGTAATGGTCGGTTTATCTTTGCCGGCTTTAAGACTGAAGTGCCACCGTTTGATTCCGTTACCGGTGACTACAAAGGCGGTACTGAGGCTATTTCGCAGCAGGTTGATACCGCGCGTAATATGGTCATTAGCCACACGGGTCAGCAGATCTTCGAAAGCATCACCAGTAACGCCAAAGAACTGCCAGGTGGCGGATATGGCGAGACGAACATGTTCAAGATCCTCGATACGGCGATTACCGCGCTTAAGGTTCCCGTCGATACCGACTCTGCTGCAGCTGAAGCACAGGGGAAAATCATTTCTGATGCTCAAACCGGCATCACAAATACCCAGAACAACATTCTTACTGTCGCTGCTGATGTAGGTACCAAGATGAACGAGCTTGAAAAGCTGGATAACCTTGGTGACGATCGTGCACTGGGCCAGACTAAGCAGATGAGCGACCTGGTTGATGTGGACTGGAACGCAGCGATCTCCTCTTACACCATGCAGCAGGCCGCGCTGCAGGCATCTTATAAAGCGTTTAGCGATATGCAGGGCATGTCCCTGTTCCAGCTGAACAGATAACATCTTGACCTCTTGGAACATGTCTTGAAACTGGGCATGTTTTACTGCCCAATCCGTGTGGATTGGGCATTTTTTTTACGCGATCTCTGCCGGTGCGGAGGCGACGCGTGCACTTTCAATCAGACGTATTGCCAGCGCAATGACACCGCATACCGTTGCCAGGGCAACCACGCCCGTCCAGCCAGCCAGCGTGTAGATTTTACTCCCCGCAGCCGAACCTAACGCCATGCCGATAAACACCACCGTAAAGAGCAGGGCGTTAAGACGCCCCCTGGCCTGAGGCTCAAGGCTATAGACCAGATTCTGGTGCGCCACCAGACTGGACTGCAGGCCCAGATCAAACCCGATGGCTGAGACTGCAATCAGAATCAGTTGTCCATGAAGACCCAGCGCGGGCATCAGGAACATCAGGGCAAACGAGACGGTAACCAGTGCTGCGCCAAGCTGCGTGACTTTTCCGGCGCCCAGCTTGTCCGCCAGACCTCCCGCCAGCGGGGCGGCTAAGGCCCCCGCGGCCCCGGCAATACCAAAACCACCCGCGACGGCGCTCCCCAGATGATAGCGCTCCAGCAGCATGACCGCCAGCGTTGACCAAAAGGCGCTAAAGGCAATCGAGAGAAAACCTTGTGCCAGTGCTGCACGACGCAGAGCCGGGTAACGACGCCACAGATGTTCCATTGAGCGCATCAGGGCGGGATAACTCAGCGTGGAGTGAATGGCAAAACGCGGGAGTACCCGCCACATCACCGCCCCAATAAATGCGATGCTTACAGCGGCCAACTGATACATGACGCGCCAGCCAAAAGCTTCACCCACCACACCGCTGACGGTTCGCGACAGCAAGATACCCATCAGCAACCCTGTCATCACGGTTCCCACGGTTTTTCCCTGTTTCCCTTCGGGGGCGAGGATAGCCGCTGCGGGAACGATATCTTGTGCCATGGTCGCGGCCATGCCAATCAGCAGGCTTGCCAGCAGCAGTGAGTGCTGCTGCCCGGTCAGGCTGCAGCCCAGCAGAAACAGTGCCAGGGCGGCGCTTTTTATCAGGATTAACGTCCTGCGGTCGTGACGATCGCCAAGCGGCAACAGAAAAAGAATACCGAGCGCGTAGCCTGCCTGGGTCAGCGTCGGGACCAGCCCCATCCCTTCAATACTAAGATGAAGGTCGGCGCCTATCAGCGGCAGCAGCGGTTGCGCGTAGTAAATGGATGCGACGCTAAAGCCAGCCCCCAGAGCCAGCATAAAAATCACCCAGCGACTGGCGGCATGGGGAGCAGTTGTTGTGTTCATAAGACGTTCCTCACTCATAATGTGCCGCTATTTTTTATCACTACGCCTTGCGACGGTAGAGGGCCTGGTGGTAAAACGCTTATACGTTTGGCGTATAGCAGAGAAAATAATGAAGCGAGTTGAGCGTATAGACAGGGTGGAACTCATGCGCACATTTGTTCGTATTGTGGAAAGCGGATCGCTATCCGGGGCGGCAAGACTGCTTGCGACGAGCCAGGCTACGGTGAGCCGCCGCCTTCAGTCTCTGGAAACGCTGCTGGGGGTACGGCTTTTATTGCGAACCACCCATGCAACAAAACTTACCGATGACGGCGAGCGCTGCTATCAACATGCCCGGCGGGTCATTGATAGCTGGCTGGCACTGGAAGATGAAATCGGCCAGACGGAGGACGAGCCGGTCGGCGTGTTACGGGTACGTGCACCGCACGCCTTTGGGCAGGATCAGCTTCTGAGGCCGTTAACGGAGTTTTTGCAGCGTTATCCTCAGCTGTCGGTGGAGTGGATGCTCAACGATAAGTCGGTGGATTTTCTGAGCGACAATCTGGATTGTGCTATTCGAGTTGGCGGAGAGGTGGATCCGGCAACCGTCTCCGTGCTGTTGGCGGAAGTGCCACGCTGTGTGGTAGCTTCGCCTGCGCTGCTGGACCAGTTTGCGCCGGTTCACACACCGGAGGATCTGCAGGCGCTTCCCTGGATTGCCATCAGCACGTTCTATCAGCGACATGTGGAGTTGTGGGATGATCTTGCGCAGGTAAAACGTATTTCCATTGCGCCACGACTAAGCACGGATAGCCTGCATGTTGCGCGCAATACCGCCCTGACAGGGTTAGGGGTGGCGATGGTTTCAAGCTGGACGGTCAAGCAGGATATCCAGGAAGGGCGCTTAGTGCATTTGCTTCCACAGTGGCAGCCCGCCGCGCTCCCGGTTCATCTGGTTTATCCGTGGTCGCGTTATTATCCGGCGCGTTTACGCCGTTTTCTGGAGATGATGAAGAGGGTGATGCCGGACATTGCGGGTATGAGAAAGCCGGCACGCGAGCAATAAAAAAGCCGACCCGAAGGTCGGCTTTTTACGCTATGTGTCGTTACTCAACAGACTGCGGACGGGTAGCCGGTGCCGTCGCCTGATGCGTTGCACTGTGGCCACCGGCAGAGCCTTTACCGTCAAAGTTGAACGCAGGGCGGACCCAGTCACTGTGACGCGGCGCTTCCGGCACATATTCCGGCGCAGGTGCGCGAGTCATCGGGGCTGTCGCAACGTGAGCAGGGGCCGGCGCTGTGATTACCGGCTCGGCTTTCACTTCTGGCTCTTCTGCTTTCGCGGCTTCACGCACCGGTTCGACGTCAATTTCAACGTCCTGAACCACGTCTTCAGTCACGGTTTCAACAACCACGTCCGGGGTCTCTTCTACCGTTGCTGCTGGCTGAACCTCAGCAACAACGTCTTCAGCGACCACGGTGTCTTCTTCAGCAATAAGCTGCGGTGCGGCGTCAACCGGCGCGGCAATCACTTCTGGGTGCGTGGTTTCAACGTCTACTGCATGAGGCGCTTCTGACTCAACGGCCTGTGGCTCAACCACGATAGCGGCTTCATTTACCGCTTCTTCAGTTGCGGCTACCGGGGCAATCACCTCTTCGGTGACAGCCTGTTCTTCCACAACCTGTTCCTGACGAGCAACCGGGTAGCGGATCCAGACTTTACCGGATGCCATTTCAGGAGACGCGCACGCTACGGTTAATGGCATTGGCGACTGTGTCGGGTAACGCTCATCGCGATAACGACGACGACGTTGACCGCTGACGCGCAGGTGACGCGGAGAACGGCGTGAACGACGTGGCATACCCGCGTTATCACGGCCTTCACCGTTATCGTCTTGCTCAGCGTTGTTTTCGACGACGGCCGGCAGATCCACTTTCGCCAGTTGAGTGCCTGGTGCAGTGTCACTTGCTTCTGCAGGGACGATGACGGTCTCTTCCACCTGCAGAGCACCTACACGTACTTTCTGTGACAGCTGGCGCTGCTTACGACGCGGCATAACCTGAGTACGTTCTTCCTGCTCGCTTTCCTGTTGTTCAACAGGCTCTTCGCGGTTCAGGTTTTTGACTTCCTGCTGCGCCTGGCGCTTCTCGTCGTTACGACGACGGCTACGCTCACGGCGTGGCTGCTGCTCGTCGCGCTGTTTGCTCTTCTCAGACTCATCGCCCGCCTGCTGGCGAATTTCACGATCTTCAACATTCTGCGGTTGCTTCTCGCGACGGTTGCGACGGTTGTCTTCGCGTTGCTCACGACCCTCATTATTGTCCGAACGGTTGTCACGGCGTTCGTTACGGTCATTACGATCGTTACGGTCACGGCGGTTGTTCTGACGTTTACGACGGTCCTGCTGACGTTCAGGTTTCGCTTCTTTCGGTGCTTCTTTCGGTTGCTCAGGCTGCTGGACTTCTTCGCCTGCAAACATCTTTTTCAGCGCACCGAAGAGGCGGCTCAGCAGACCCGGTTGTTCTGGCTGGGCTTTGACCGCAACGGCTTCTGGTTTTTGCGCAACCGGTTTGGTCACAGGTTTTTCCAGTGCCGTTTCTGGCGGAGCTTCAGGCATGATGAAGGTCGCTAAGGCTGGCTGCTCTGGCAGTTTGCGCTCGGCAGGTTCTTCATCGGAAGGCAGCGCCATCTCTTCTTCATGCAGCTTAGGCAGCAGATAGCTGAGCGTGCTGGTCTCTTCACCCTTACGGACACGCAGCACGTGGTAGTGCGGGGTTTCCATCTGATCGTTAGGCACGATGATGCAGCGAACATCGCCCTGGCGTGATTCAATTGCGCTGACGGCCGCACGTTTTTCGTTCAGCAGGTAGGACGCAATTGGCACGGGAACAATGGCATGAACCTCTTTGGTGTTCTCTTTCAGCGCTTCTTCTTCAATCAGACGCAGAATAGAGAGGGACAGAGATTCGTTATCACGAACGGTACCGGTACCGGAGCAGCGCGGACAGACGTGATGGCTGGATTCACCGAGTGAAGGGCTCAGACGCTGACGGGACATCTCCAGCAAGCCGAAGCGTGAGATATGGCTAATCTGGATACGAGCACGATCCTGACGTACCGCTTCGCGCAGACGGTTTTCAACCGCACGCTGGTGGCGAACAGGGGTCATGTCGATAAAGTCGATAACAATCAGACCACCCAGGTCACGCAGGCGGAGCTGGCGGGCGATTTCATCAGCGGCTTCAAGGTTGGTGTTGAAGGCGGTCTCTTCGATATCACCGCCGCGCGTAGCACGTGCGGAGTTGATGTCGATGGCGGTGAGCGCTTCGGTCGTATCAATAACGATAGAACCACCGGATGGCAGACGCACTTCACGCTGGAAAGCGGATTCAATCTGCGATTCGATCTGATAATGGCTGAACAGCGGGATTTCACCGGTGTACAGTTTGATTTTGCTGGTGAAATCAGGACGACCCAGCGCAGCGATGTGCTGGCGCGCCAGCTCAAGCACTTTCGGGTTATCGATCAGAATCTCACCGATGTCCTGACGCAGGTAGTCACGGAAGGCACGCACAATCACGTTGCTTTCCTGGTGAATCAGGAACGGCGCTGCGCGGCTTTCTGCCGCTTTCTGGATTGCTTCCCAGTGCTTCAGACGGAAGCTTAAGTCCCACTGCAGCGCTTCGGCAGATTTGCCGACGCCTGCGGTACGCACGATAAGCCCCATGCCGTCAGGCAGCTCAAGACTTGCCAGCGCTTCTTTCAGCTCGGTACGGTCATCACCTTCGATGCGGCGAGAGATACCACCGGCACGCGGGTTGTTTGGCATCAGGACCAGGTAACTTCCCGCAAGACTGATAAAGGTGGTCAGTGCGGCACCTTTGTTGCCACGCTCTTCTTTATCAATCTGAACAATGACTTCCTGACCTTCACGCAGCACATCTTTGATGTTTGGGCGGCCATGGGAGTTATAGTTTGCAGGGAAATATTCGCGGGCGATTTCTTTCAGAGGGAGGAAACCGTGACGCTCAGCACCGTAATCGACAAATGCAGCTTCAAGGCTTGGTTCAATGCGGGTGATTTTACCTTTGTAAATGTTCGCTTTTTTCTGTTCGTGTCCAGGACTTTCGATATCCAGATCGTACAGGCGCTGCCCATCCACAAGGGCGACACGCAACTCTTCTTGCTGAGTTGCGTTGATTAACATTCTTTTCATCGTAACTTACTCGTTATTCTTACATTGACGACAAAGCTGCGGGCAAGGTGACGCTTTCCGGGGTATGAACCGATGGCCTCGTGTCTATTCACGTCGCCAACCTCACGGTTGTCGCTCGCTTAAGAGGCGCAGAGTGTCGGTTGCCTGTATTTCATACGGAAACACAGCGCAATTATCAGGGGAATTGCCTGGGTAGAACTCTCCAGAGAACAATCCTTATACCGGGAAGTACTGCAACCCGCAGCCCGCTAACTGCCTGAAAGATCAATACGTCTTACGCCATTGCTGCGTGGATGATCGGTCAGACAAAATTGGTCATTCCGTCGAGATCCTTACTTAACCAGGATTTAACACGGAAAACGAGTTCATTATTCCACTGCTCGCCGGGTTATAGCAAGATGACTTTTACCAATTATCACCCGGTTACTCACAGTTTCTTCACTTCAAGGTGGTGATTGGTTTAATAACCACCAAATCGATTGCGTGAAACAGGGGACAGGCCGGATAAAAGTAAATATAAGCATAGAAAAATGAGTGGCGCTAATGGCTGACGATATTTAGAATCGCCAACCATGAAAACAGAGACTCCAGCCGTAAAAATGGTTGCCATCGCGGAAGACGACGCGGGGCAACGTATCGATAACTTTTTGCGCACCCAACTCAAAGGCGTGCCAAAGAGCATGATTTACCGCATCCTGCGCAAGGGTGAAGTGCGGGTTAACAAAAAACGCGTAAAGCCTGAGTACAAACTCGAAGCCGGTGATGAAGTGCGTATCCCACCGGTCCGTGTTGCGGAACGCGAAGAAGAGGTCGTTTCACCCAGGTTGCAGAAAGTGGCCGCCCTGAGTGACGTTATCCTTTATGAGGATGATCATATCCTGGTGCTGAATAAACCGTCAGGTACCGCTGTCCATGGCGGGAGTGGTCTGAGCTTTGGCGTGATTGAAGGCCTGCGTGCGCTGCGCCCTGAAGCCCGTTTCCTTGAACTGGTTCACCGTCTCGATCGCGATACCTCCGGCGTGCTGCTGGTCGCAAAAAAACGTTCTGCCCTGCGTTCCCTGCATGAGCAGCTGCGTGAAAAAGGGATGCAGAAGGATTATCTGGCGCTGGTTCGCGGCCACTGGCAGTCCCACGTTAAGGCGGTGCAGGCACCTTTGCTGAAGAATATTTTGCAAAGCGGTGAGCGCATTGTCCGTGTGAATCAGGAAGGGAAGCCGTCTGAAACGCGTTTCAAAGTGGAAGAGCGCTATGCGTTCGCCACGCTGGTGCGCTGCAGCCCGGTAACCGGCCGTACCCACCAGATCCGCGTACATACGCAGTATGCCGGTCATCCGATCGCATTTGATGACCGCTATGGCGACAGGGAGTTTGATAAGCAACTGGCGGGCACCGGGTTGTCACGCCTGTTCCTGCATGCGGCGGCACTGACGTTCACTCACCCGAATACCGGCGAAACAATTCGCATTGAAGCCCCCCTTGATGAGCAGTTAAAACGCTGCCTGAAGGTGCTGCGCGGCTGATTTGGCTGGCACTTACCGGCCTGAGGTCTCCCTGGCCGGTAAGTGATGCATCACCCGTAATACTCACATCTTCAGTGGATTACACTCCTCGCGTCTGAGCATCTGGCACAATGCTATCAGCGGCAACCCGACCAGCGTGTTCGGGTCACGTCCGTCCAGCTTGTCGAACAGGGCAATCCCCAGACCTTCACTTTTGAAGCTTCCGGCGCAATTGAGCGGTCGCTCCCGACGCACATAGTCGGCGATTTCCTGCTCGCTAAGATGGCGAAAATGGACGTCGAAAGGTTCGCATTCGGTTTGCAGGTGACCCGAGGCGGAGTTGTAGAGTGCCAGACCCGTATAAAAGGTGACGATATTGCCCCGCGCTTGCATAAGCTGCTGGCAGGCATTCGCTTCAGTGTGCGGCTTTCCGGTGATAACACCGTCCAGCACACAAACCTGATCGGAGCCTATAATCAAATGCGAAGGGTAGCGTGCGGTAAGTGATTGCGCTTTCTCCTTCGCAAGACGGGTGACCAGGTGACGCGGTGATTCGCCCGGCTGCGGCGTCTCGTCAACTTCCGGCGCCGCGCATTCAAACGGGATCCCGAGCTTTTCCAGCAACATTCGGCGGTAGGGTGAGGTGGAGGCAAGAACGAGATTTGGCATATTTTTATCACCAGATATAGCGTATCGATGCCAGCCATTTTAAACTACAGGCCGCAATGTGTGCGAATAATTGGCAAAAGGCAGCTGTGGTTGCCTTTTTCTTTGACTATATGACGTTACAAAGTTAATATGCGCGCCCTATGCAAAAGGTAAAATTACCCCTGACTCTTGATCCGGTTCGCACGGCTCAAAAACGCCTCGATTACGAAGGTATTTATACTTCCGATCAGGCTGAGCGTGTCGCCGAATCCGTAGTCAGTGTGGACAGTGATGTAGAATGCTCCATGTCGTTCGCTATCGATAACCAGCGTCTCGCCGTTTTAACCGGTGATGCAAAGGTGACGGTAACCCTCGAATGTCAGCGTTGCGGGAAACCGTTTGTACAGCATGTTCACACAACGTATTGTTTCAGTCCGGTCCGTTCTGACGAACAGGCTGAAGCACTCCCGGAAGCGTATGAACCGATTGAAGTTAATGAATTCGGTGAAATCGATCTTCTGGCTCTGGTTGAAGATGAAATCATCCTCTCCTTGCCAGTCGTTCCGGTGCATGAATCTGAACACTGTGAAGTGTCCGTGGCGGACATGGTCTTTGGGGAACTGCCTGATGAAGCGCAAAAACCAAACCCATTTGCCGTATTAGCCAGCTTAAAGCGTAAGTAATTGAGGAGTAAGGTCCATGGCCGTACAACAGAATAAACCAACCCGTTCCAAACGTGGCATGCGTCGTTCCCATGACGCGCTGACTGCAGTTACCAGCCTGTCTGTAGACAAGACTTCTGGTGAGAAACACCTGCGTCACCACATCACCGCTGACGGTTTCTACCGCGGCCGCAAGGTTATCACTAAGTAATCACGCGTCAGCGTGATTAGGCTTAGTGAGGATTTCCCCGTGCAAACGGGGAATTTACCGAACCAGGCTGTGACGATACCTTGACACGTCTAACCCTGGCGTTAGATGTCATGGGAGGGGATTTTGGCCCTTCCGTGACAGTGCCTGCAGCTTTGCAGGCACTGAATTCTAATTCGCAACTCACACTTCTTTTAGTCGGCAATCCCGACACAATCACGCCATTACTTGCAAAAGCTGACTTCGAACAACGTTCGCGTCTGCAGATTATTCCTGCGCAGTCAGTTATTGCCAGTGATGCACGTCCATCGCAGGCGATTCGCAATAGCCGGGACAGTTCTATGCGAATGGCGCTGGAGCTGGTGAAGGAAGGACGCGCGGAGGCTTGCGTCAGTGCGGGAAATACCGGCGCGCTGATGGGGCTGTCGAAATTGTTGCTCAAACCTATTGAAGGTATTGAGCGTCCGGCGCTGGTGACGGTATTACCGCATCAGCAGAAGGGCAAGACGGTGGTGCTCGATTTGGGTGCTAACGTCGATTGTGATAGTACAATGCTGGCTCAGTTTGCCGTGATGGGGTCGGTGCTGGCAGAAGAAGTGGTCGGGATAAACAATCCCCGTGTTGCGTTATTGAACATCGGTGAAGAAGAGACCAAAGGCCTGGACAGTATTCGCGAAGCTGCCGAATTGCTCAAACAGGTTCCCTCCATCAACTATATTGGTTATCTCGAAGCCAATGAGTTGCTGACGGGGAAAACGGATGTTCTGGTGTGTGATGGCTTCACCGGGAACGTAACGTTGAAGACCATGGAAGGGGTCGTGCGAATGTTTCTCTCACTGCTTAAATCGCAGGGAGAAGGCAAAAAAAGCGCCTGGTGGTTGATTTTATTAAAGCGTTGGTTACAAAAAAGCCTGACGCGGCGATTCAGTCACCTCAACCCCGACCAGTATAATGGCGCCTGTCTGTTAGGATTGCGCGGCATCGTGATTAAGAGTCATGGTGCCGCCAATCAGCGAGCATTTACTGTCGCCATTGAACAGGCAGTGCAGGCGGTGCAGCGACAAGTCCCTCAGCGGATTGCCGCTCGCCTGGAATCTGTATTAGCTAAAAGTGACTGAGCGTACATGTATACGAAGATTTTAGGTACCGGCAGCTACCTGCCAAAACACGTGCGTACCAACGCCGATCTTGAAAAAATGGTAGATACGTCTGACGAGTGGATTGTCACGCGCACAGGTATCCGTGAACGTCGTATTGCCGCGCCAGACGAAACCGTTTCGACCATGGGTTACGAAGCCGCGCAACGTGCTATCGAAATGGCGGGCATTGATAAAGATCAGATTGGCTTGATCGTGGTTGCCACGACCTCTGCCACGCATGCCTTCCCAAGCGCAGCGTGCCAGGTGCAAAACATGCTCGGGATTAAAGGCTGCCCGGCATTTGACGTTGCCGCAGCGTGCGCAGGGTTCACCTATGCGCTGAGCGTTGCCGATCAGTATGTTAAATCCGGTGCCGTGAAATATGCGCTGGTCATCGGTGCTGACGTGCTGGCACGTACCTGCGATCCAACCGATCGTGGGACGATCATTATTTTTGGTGATGGTGCGGGCGCGGTACTGCTCGGTCAGTCCGAAGAGCCGGGCATCATCTCTACGCATCTGCATGCCGATGGCAGCTACGGCGAATTACTGACCCTGCCTAACGCCGATCGCGTTAATCCGGATAACGCTATTTACCTGACGATGGCCGGTAATGAGGTGTTCAAGGTGGCGGTGACTGAGCTTGCGCACATTGTCGATGAAACGCTGGAAGCGAATAACCTTGACCGCTCCGCACTCGACTGGCTGGTGCCGCATCAGGCGAACCTGCGCATCATCAGCGCGACCGCTAAAAAGCTGGGCATGTCGATGGATAACGTTGTGGTGACGCTGGATCGTCACGGCAATACCTCTGCGGCGTCAGTACCGTGCGCATTTGATGAAGCGGTACGTGACGGACGAATCAAACGGGGCCAGTTGGTCTTGCTTGAAGCCTTTGGTGGCGGGTTCACCTGGGGTTCCGCGCTGGTTCGTTTCTAGTATAAGGATTAAATAATGACGCAATTTGCTTTTGTGTTCCCGGGCCAGGGTTCTCAGGCCGTTGGGATGTTGTCTGAAATGGCAGCAAAGTATCCGGTTATCGAAGAGACTTTCCGTGAAGCTTCCGCTGCGCTGGGTTATGATTTGTGGGCGCTGACCCAACAGGGGCCAGCCGAAGAGCTGAACAAAACCTGGCAGACTCAGCCAGCGCTGTTGACGGCGTCCGTTGCGCTGTGGCGTGTCTGGCAGCAGCAGGGCGGTAAAGCGCCAGCGCTGCTCGCGGGCCATAGCCTGGGTGAATACTCTGCGCTGGTGTGTGCCGGTGTTATCGCGTTTGCTGACGCGGTGCGTCTGGTTGAACTGCGCGGTAAGTTCATGCAGGAAGCAGTACCTGAAGGCACCGGTGGCATGTCTGCTATCATCGGCCTCGATGACGCTGCGATTGCAAAAGCGTGTGAAGAATCCGCTGAAGGTCAGGTGGTGTCTCCCGTTAACTTCAACTCGCCAGGCCAGGTGGTTATCGCCGGTCATAAAGACGCGGTTGAACGTGCTGGTGCAGCCTGTAAAGCTGCAGGCGCGAAACGCGCTCTGCCGCTGCCCGTCAGCGTACCGTCCCACTGCGCACTGATGAAACCTGCTGCCGATAAACTGGCCGTTGAGCTTGAAAAAATTACTTTTAACACACCGACAATCTCCGTTGTGAACAACGTCGATGTGAAATGCGAAACCTCGCCGGACGCTATCCGTGATGCGCTGGTTCGCCAGCTCTACAGCCCGGTACAGTGGACCAAAACCGTTGAGTTTATGGCCTCTCAGGGCGTTGGGCATCTGTATGAAGTCGGCCCAGGTAAAGTCCTCACCGGTCTGACAAAACGTATTGTTGACACCCTGACTGCTTCGGCAATTAACGAGCCGGACGCGATGTCAGCGGCACTCTCGCAATAAAAGAGGAATACCATGAGTTTTGAAGGAAAAATTGCCCTGGTCACTGGCGCAAGCCGCGGTATCGGGCGTGCAATTGCTGAAACACTGGTTGCGCGCGGCGCGAAAGTGATTGGTACAGCAACCAGCGAGAATGGCGCTAAGGCCATCAGCGAGTATCTGGGTGCGAACGGTAAAGGTCTGGTTCTGAATGTGACCGAACCTGCATCTATCGAATCTGTTCTGGAAAATATTCGCGCAGAATTTGGCGAAGTGGATATTCTGGTAAATAATGCCGGGATCACTCGTGATAACCTGTTAATGCGAATGAAAGACGACGAGTGGAACGATATCATCGAAACCAACCTGTCATCTGTATTCCGTCTGTCAAAAGCGGTAATGCGCGCTATGATGAAAAAGCGTCATGGTCGTATTATCACTGTCGGTTCTGTGGTTGGTACCATGGGAAATGCTGGTCAGGCTAACTACGCTGCGGCGAAAGCAGGTCTGATCGGTTTCAGTAAGTCGCTGGCACGTGAAGTTGCGTCCCGCGGTATTACTGTAAACGTTGTTGCTCCGGGCTTTATTGAAACGGACATGACGCGTGCGCTAACTGATGAGCAGCGTGCGGGTACGCTGGCAGCTGTTCCAGCGGGCCGCTTAGGCGACCCTAAAGAAATTGCCAGCGCGGTTGCATTTTTAGCCTCTGACGAAGCGGGTTACATCACTGGTGAGACCCTCCACGTCAACGGCGGGATGTACATGGTTTAATCACGATGAAAAATATTTGCGTTATTAGGGCGAATGGCCTCAAAATAACGTAAAATCGTGGTAAGAACTGCCGGGATTTAGTTGCAAATTTTTCAACATTTTATACACTACGAAAACCATCGCGAAAGCGAGTTTTGATAGGAAATTTAAGAGTATGAGCACTATCGAAGAACGCGTTAAGAAAATTATCGGCGAACAGCTGGGCGTTAAGCAGGAAGAAGTTGTGAACTCCGCTTCCTTCGTTGAAGACCTGGGCGCAGATTCTCTTGACACCGTTGAGCTGGTAATGGCTCTGGAAGAAGAGTTTGATACTGAGATTCCGGACGAAGAAGCTGAGAAGATCACCACCGTTCAGGCTGCCATTGATTACATCAACGGTCACCAGGCGTAAGTGAACATCTCCAGGCGGTCATTCGACCGCCTGAGTTTTATCTTTTTTGTCCCACGAATCCCTTTTTTATCCCTCCCTGGAGGACAAACGTGTCTAAGCGTCGTGTAGTTGTGACCGGACTTGGCATGTTGTCTCCTGTCGGCAATACCGTAGAGTCCACCTGGAAAGCTCTCCTTGCCGGTCAGAGCGGCATCAGCCTAATCGACCATTTCGATACTAGCGCCTATGCAACGAAATTTGCTGGCTTAGTAAAGGATTTTAACTGTGAAGAGATCATCTCGCGCAAAGAACAGCGCAAGATGGATGCCTTCATTCAATATGGAATTGTCGCTGGCGTTCAGGCCATGCAGGATTCTGGCCTTGAAATTACGGAAGAGAACGCAACCCGTATCGGTGCCGCTATCGGTTCCGGGATTGGCGGTCTGGGTCTGATCGAGGAAAACCATACATCTCTGATGAATGGCGGCCCGCGTAAAATCAGCCCGTTCTTCGTTCCGTCCACGATTGTTAATATGGTGGCAGGTCATCTGACCATCATGTTCGGCCTGCGTGGGCCAAGCATTTCTATCGCTACCGCATGTACCTCTGGCGTGCATAACATCGGCCAGGCCGCGCGCATGATTGCGTACGGCGATGCAGATGCTATGGTTGCGGGCGGTGCGGAAAAAGCCAGTACTCCGCTGGGAGTGGGTGGCTTTGGTGCAGCGCGTGCGCTGTCTACCCGCAACGATAACCCGCAGGCGGCAAGCCGTCCGTGGGACAAAGACCGTGACGGTTTCGTGCTGGGTGACGGTGCGGGTATGATCGTACTTGAAGAGTACGAACATGCTAAAAAACGTGGCGCGAAGATTTATGCTGAAGTTGTCGGCTTCGGGATGAGCAGCGATGCATACCACATGACGTCACCACCAGAAAATGGTGCGGGCGCCGCGCAGGCAATGGCCAACGCGATTCGCGACGCGGGTCTTACCCCGGAGCACATCGGTTACGTTAACGCGCACGGTACTTCTACGCCTGCAGGCGATAAAGCAGAAGCTCAGGCTGTTAAGTCTATCTTCGGCGAATACGCCAGCCGCGTGCTGGTGAGCTCCACAAAATCCATGACCGGTCACCTGTTGGGTGCGGCGGGTGCAGTAGAGTCTATCTACTCTATCCTTGCGCTGCGCGATCAGGCTGTTCCGCCAACCATCAACCTGGATAATCCGGATGAAGGTTGTGACCTGGACTTCGTTCCTCACGAAGCGCGTCAGGTAAGTGGTATGGAGTACACCCTGTGTAACTCCTTCGGCTTTGGTGGTACTAACGGTTCACTGATCTTCAAAAAGATCTGAGCCTGACTGCATCATGGCGATTAAAAAAGGTCCGCTTGTCGGGCCTTTTTTATTAAGCCTAATCTTCTTGTCGGCTGCATGGCATCCTGCCAGACTAAATGCCCACGCATAAGGAGCCACCATGTTTTTAATCAATGGCCTTGAGCAAAACACGCTGCCTGCTGGTGACAGGGCAACTCAGTTTGGTGATGGCTGCTTTACGACAGCGCGCATTCTCGACGGCAATGTCTGCCTGCTCAAGGCGCACCTTCGTCGTCTTCAGCAGGGTTGTGAAGCCTTGATGATCCCCTTCACGCACTGGGACACATTGCGTCAGGAGATGTGCCAGTTGGCGGCCGGGAAGCAAAGCGGTGTTTTGAAGGTGATTATCAGCCGCGGCAGCGGTGGCCGGGGATACAGCGGTACAGCTTGCCAGCACCCAACGCGGATCCTTTCGGTGTCTGCCTGTCCTGCTCATTATCTGCGCTGGCGTGAAGAGGGCGTTACGCTAACGCTCAGCCCGGTACGTCTGGGGCGAAACCCTATGCTTGCCGGTATAAAACACCTCAACCGCCTTGAACAGGTACTGATTCGCACTCATCTTGAACAGACGGACGCTGATGAGGCGCTGGTTCTTGACAGCGAAGGGTTTATTACGGAATGCTGTGCGGCTAATTTACTCTGGCGGCAGGGGAACGATGTTTATACGCCGTCGCTCGAGCAGGCCGGCGTCAACGGGATTATGCGTCAGTTTTGTTTGCAGCAGCTGGCACACTCTGGCTTTCGCGTTGTCGAAGTGAGCGCGAGAGAAGAGGCGCTGCACCAGGCTGATGAAATTATCATTTGTAATGCGCTGATGCCGGTTGTACCCGTCCGCGCGTATGGTCAATACAGCTTGTCCTCGCGCGAGCTGTTTCAGTTTTTAGCCCCGATATGTGAGCAAACCCGATAGTCATGAAGAAAATGTTGCGCTTTGTCCTCCTCCTTATCGTTGCGCTGGGTCTTGCCGGCGGAGCGGGAGTGTGGAAAGTTCGTCAGCTGGCGAACAGTAAGATCCTGATTAAAGACGAGACGATTTTTACCCTGAAAGCGGGGACGGGCCGCCTGGCGCTTGGCGAACAGCTTTATGGCGACAAGATCATTAACCGTCCGCGCGTGTTTCAGTGGCTGTTACGTATCGAGCCTGAACTGTCTCATTTCAAAGCCGGTACCTATCGCTTTACGCCGGGGATGACCGTCAAAGAGATGCTGCAGCTGCTGGAAAGCGGTAAAGAAGCGCAGTTCCCGCTGCGTTTTGTTGAGGGGATGCGCCTGAGCGATTATCTCGAACAGCTGCGCGATGCTCCGTACATTAAGCATACTCTGAAAGATGACCGCTATCAGACGGTGGCCGAGGTACTGAAATTTGAACATCCTGAGTGGGTGGAAGGCTGGTTCTGGCCAGACACCTGGATGTACACCGCAGGCACGACCGATGTGGCTATCCTCAAACGGGCGCATAAAAAGATGGTGGCAGCCGTCGATTCCGCCTGGGAAGGGCGCATGGACGGTCTGCCATACAAAGATCAAAACCAGTTTGTCACGATGGCCTCAATTATTGAGAAAGAGACGGCCGTCGCCGCCGAACGCGATCAGGTGGCATCGGTCTTCATTAACCGTCTGCGTATCGGCATGCGTCTGCAAACGGACCCCACCGTCATCTACGGAATGGGCGAGAGTTATACCGGTAAGATTTCAAGAAAAGATCTGGAGACGCCAACGGCGTATAATACCTACGTGATTAGCGGTCTGCCGCCGGGCCCGATTGCCACGCCGAGCGAGGCTTCCCTGCGTGCGGCTGCGCATCCTGCTAAAACACCGTATCTCTATTTTGTGGCTGATGGAAAAGGGGGGCATACCTTTAACACCAACCTTGCCAGCCATAATCGCTCCGTTCAGGACTATCTGAAGGCACTTAAGGAAAAAAATGCGCAGTAAATACATTGTCATTGAGGGACTCGAAGGGGCGGGTAAAACCACGGCCCGCAACGTGGTGGTGGATACGCTCAAATCGCTTGGCGTTGCGGACATGGTATTTACCCGCGAGCCCGGCGGTACGCAACTGGCTGAAAAGCTGCGGAGCCTGGTGCTGGATATCAAATCCGTTGGTGACGAGGTCATCACAGATAAAGCCGAAGTATTGATGTTCTACGCGGCGCGCGTGCAGCTGGTGGAGACGGTCATTAAACCGGCCCTGGCTAATGGCAAGTGGGTAATTGGCGATCGTCATGACCTGTCGACCCAGGCTTATCAGGGCGGTGGGCGTGGTATTGACCAGACGATGCTGGCCACGCTGCGCGATGCGGTGCTGGGTGATTTTCGCCCTGACCTGACGCTCTATCTGGATGTGACGCCGGAAGTGGGTCTCAAGCGCGCCCGTGCTCGCGGTGAGCTGGACCGCATTGAGCAGGAGTCCCTTGATTTCTTTAACCGTACCCGCGCGCGCTATCTGGAACTGGCGGATCAGGATGGCAGTATTCGCACCATTGATGCGACGCAATCCCTGGAAGAGGTCACCCGCGCAATTCAGAAGACGGTTACGCAGTGGCTACAGGAGCAACAGGCATGAAATGGTACCCATGGTTGCGCCCGCATTTTGAAAAGCTGATCGAAAGCTATCAGGCTGGTCGGGGGCATCATGCGTTACTGATTCAGGCACTGCCGGGAATGGGGGATGATGCATTGATTTACGCCATCACCCGCTTCCTGATGTGTCAGCAGCCGGAAGGCCATAAAAGCTGTGGTAAATGTCGTGGTTGCCAGTTAATGCAGGCGGGCACGCACCCTGACTATTACACGCTCGAGCCTGAGAAGGGCAAAAGCGCGCTCGGTATTGATGCCGTGCGTGAAGTCAGTGAAAAATTGTACGAACATGCGCGGCTCAGCGGCGCTAAAGTCGTCTGGCTCAAAGACGCAGCACAGCTTACCGAGGCGGCGGCGAATGCGCTGCTTAAAACGCTGGAAGAACCGCCGGAGAAAACGTGGTTCCTTCTCTCCTGTCGTGACCCGGGGCGTTTGCTGGCAACGCTGCGTAGCCGTTGTCGTCTTCATCACCTCGCGGTGCCTCAGGAATCATGGGCGCTGAGCTGGCTTGAGCGAGAGGTGACAACGTCACAGGAAGGGGCGCTCTCTGCGTTGCGCCTGAGCAGCGGTGCGCCTGCGGCGGCGCTGGCATTACTGCAGCCAGAGGTCTGGTCACAGCGAGACGCGCTCTGCCGGGCCGTTGAGTCTTCCATCACCAGCCGCGACTGGCTAAGTTTATTGCCTGCGCTTAACGGCGAGCAGGCCGCGGAACGTCTGCACTGGCTGGCTTCCTTGCTTCTGGATGCGCTCAAACTCCAGCAAGAGGCAACGCTACTGACCAACCCGGACGTCTGGCCGCTGGTTAACACGCTGGCGAACAGCCTGTCAGGCGCATCATTACACGCTATCCTTCACGATATCTGTCAGAGTCGTGAACAACTTTTAACAGTGACCGGTCTTAATCGCGAGCTTTTACTGACCGACCAGTTGCTGCGTATCGAACATTACCTGCAACCAGGCGTGACACCGCCTGTTTCCCATCTCTGAGAGAGACATTATGTTTTTAGTCGACTCACACTGCCATCTTGATGGCCTGGATTATCAATCCCTGCATAAAAACGTGGACGACGTGCTGGCCAAAGCCGCTGCCCGTGATGTGAAGTTTTGCCTTGCCGTGGCGACAACGTTACCGGGGTATCGCGGCATGCGTGAGCTGGTGGGCGAGCGTGAGAACGTTGTTTTCTCCTGTGGCGTGCATCCGCTCAATCAGGATGAAGAGTACGACGTTGAGGAACTGCGCCGGCTGGCCGCAGAAGAGGGCGTCGTGGCGATGGGGGAAACCGGGCTGGATTACTACTACACGCCGGAAACGAAACCGCGCCAGCAAGCGTCGTTCCGCCATCATATTCGCATTGGTCGCGAGCTCAACAAGCCGGTGATTGTCCATACCCGTGATGCGCGCGCCGATACGCTGGCGATCCTGAAGGAAGAAAAGGTGACGGATTGCGGTGGCGTACTACACTGTTTCACAGAAGACAGAGAAACAGCGGGTAAACTGCTTGATTTAGGGTTTTATATCTCGTTTTCGGGGATCGTGACGTTCCGTAACGCTGAGCAACTCCGCGAGGCTGCGCGCTATGTTCCGCTCGATCGCATCCTCGTGGAAACAGACTCTCCGTATCTGGCACCGGTGCCGCATCGCGGTAAAGAAAATCAGCCAGCCATGACGAGAGACGTAGCCGAGTACATGGCCGTGCTTAAAGGCGTCAGCATTGAAGAGCTGGCCCGCGTCACGACGGACAACTTCTCTACGCTGTTCCATATCGACCCCGCCCGCCTGCAATCTGTTTGATACGCCTGTTTTTTTTAGGCTCGTAATTAATACATAAAACGAGTAAAGTTCACCGCCTCATTTGGGGCGGTGAAGGTGTATTTAGACACATCCAGAAACGCTTTTTGTAAATAACTGAAAGTTTTTCGACCGTCTTAAGCTGAAACGTGATAGCCGTCAAACAAACTCAGAGGGAATTATTTTACTCTGTGTAATAAATAAAGGGCGCTTAGATGTCCTGTCCACGGCACGGTACTCCCCCCGGGCCAATGCGTGAAAGCGTAAAAAAAGCACAAATACTCAGGAGCACTCTCAATTATGTTTAAGAATGCATTTGCTAACCTGCAAAAGGTCGGTAAATCGCTGATGCTGCCAGTATCCGTACTGCCTATCGCAGGTATCCTGCTGGGTGTCGGTTCTGCTAACTTCAGCTGGCTGCCAGCCGTAGTTTCCCACGTGATGGCCGAAGCAGGCGGTTCCGTCTTTGCTAACATGCCTCTGATCTTCGCTATCGGTGTGGCGCTGGGCTTCACCAATAACGACGGCGTTTCTGCGCTGGCTGCAGTTGTTGCCTACGGCATCATGGTGAAAACCATGGCAGTGGTTGCGCCACTGGTTCTGCATTTACCGGCAGAAGAGATCGCTGCGAAACACCTGGCAGACACCGGTGTTCTGGGCGGTATCATCTCCGGTGCGATTGCAGCGTACATGTTCAACCGCTTCTATCGCATCAAGCTGCCTGAGTATCTGGGCTTCTTCGCGGGCAAGCGTTTTGTTCCGATTATTTCTGGTCTGGCAGCGATTTTCACTGGCGTGATCCTGTCCTTCATCTGGCCACCAATCGGTTCCGCTATCCAGACCTTCTCTCAGTGGGCTGCTTATCAGAACCCGGTTGTGGCGTTTGGTATCTACGGCTTCATCGAGCGTTGCCTGGTACCATTTGGTCTGCACCACATCTGGAACGTTCCATTCCAGATGCAGATTGGTGAATTCACCAACGCAGCAGGTCAGGTATTCCACGGTGATATCCCACGTTACATGGCGGGTGACCCAACTGCAGGTAAACTGTCTGGTGGCTTCCTGTTCAAAATGTACGGTCTGCCGGCAGCGGCAATTGCTATCTGGCACTCTGCTAAACCAGAGAACCGTGCAAAAGTGGGCGGTATCATGATCTCCGCAGCGTTGACCTCGTTCCTGACCGGTATCACCGAGCCGATCGAGTTCTCCTTCATGTTCGTTGCGCCGATCCTGTACATCATTCACGCGGTTCTGGCGGGTCTGGCGTTCCCAATCTGTATCCTGCTGGGTATGCGTGACGGTACGTCCTTCTCTCACGGCCTGATCGACTTCATCGTTCTGTCCGGTAACAGCAGCAAACTGTGGCTGTTCCCAATCGTTGGTGCGTGCTATGCCGTTGTTTACTACACCATCTTCCGCGTGCTGATCAAAGCACTGGACCTGAAAACACCAGGTCGTGAAGATGCGTCAGAAGACAGCAAAGCCACCGCGACAAGCGAAATGGCTCCGGCTCTGGTTGCCGCATTCGGCGGGAAAGAGAACATCACTAACCTGGACGCGTGCATTACTCGTCTGCGTGTTAGCGTTGCCGACGTCGCGAAAGTAGACCAGCCGGGTCTGAAAAAACTGGGTGCAGCAGGGGTTGTTGTTGCTGGTTCGGGCGTTCAGGCAATCTTCGGGACTAAATCCGATAACCTGAAAACCGAAATGGATGAGTACATCCGCAACAGCTAAGCTGTGACCTGGGGAGACTAAGGCAGCCGAATGGCTGCCTTTTTTATGGGTAGAAACTTAAAAAGAGTAATTCGCGCTGACGGAGACGTTCAGCGGCGCGCCATAGACAACGTATGACCCGACGTAGTCGTAGTATTTTTTATCAAACAGGTTGTTAACGTTGGCCTGCAAGGCCAGATCCCTGGTGACCTGATAACGGCTGAAGAGATTCACCAGCGCATAGCTGCCCTGTTCTGCACGGGACTGGCCTGCCGGGCCACCCTCTACATCCGTCCACACTTTATTCTGCCAGTTCACCCCGCCGCCCACCGCCAGTTCCGGCAGCATAGGCAGTTGATAACGGGTAAACAGCTTCATGGTCGTACGTGGCTGATCGGAACTGATGGCATTCCCGCGCTTATCTTCTGCAATAAACCGTGTCGCCCCGAAGGTTAACTGCCAGTTGTCGGTCAGTGCACCGTTTAGCTCAAATTCAATCCCTTTGCTGACCACGCCATCCAGTGATTCATAAATAGATTCGCCGCTCGGCATATAGGTGTAGGTATTGCTCGCCACGTTATCCTGTTCAATACGGAAAACGGCCAGTGAGGTGGTCAGGCGGGTGTTGAACCAGTCCGCTTTCACCCCCGCTTCGTAGCTTTTCCCGGTCGTAGGGTCGAGGTAACGGCCGCTCGCGTCACGCTTGTCCTGTGGCTGGAAAATAGAGGTGTAGCTGACATAGGTCGACCAGTCTTCATTGATGTCATAAACCAGTCCTGCATAAGGCGTTACGTCATCTTTGGAACTTTCCAGACGGGTATCCGGGGAACCTGCAGGGTTGTAGCGAATGTTATAGTTGGTGTAACGCGCGCCAAGGATCAGGTGCAGCGGGTCGGCCAGCGAGAATCGGGCCGAGGTATACGCCGATGACTGGCGAATGTCGTCCTGGCTATAGAGCTTCCACGGTGTCCACTGCGGGTCGGCGATAGTGCCATTCCAGTTTTTAAAATTACCCACATCCACCATACCGTATAACGCATCCGGCATGCTGTTATCGTAATGGTTACGCTGGCGGCTGAAGCTCCCGCCAAACATCATCTCATGCTGACGACCAAAAAGGCTGAAATCGCCACGCAGGAAGGCGTCGATGGCATCCTGCTTACGTTCACCACGGTTCCAGCCGCCGTAGCCGACCATGCCCGCCCCGGTCTCTTTATCCGGATAGCCTGACATATACATCAGTTTGCTGTCGAAATGGGTTTCCGCATGCATGCCGTTGATGTGCGCTTCCCAGCCGTTGTCAAAACGTTGGGTCAGGTTGGCAAAGATACGGGTGTTGTCTTTATCCGAGTAAGCCCAGTCAGGCGCAACGGTCTGGCTGCGGTCGTAATGGGTTTTGCTTCCGTCGCTATACCAGGTTGGCAGACCGCCCCAGGTGGGATCGGCGGTGTGACTTTCCTGGTATTCATAGCCTACGGAGAGGGTCGTGCTATCGGTGACGTCGGCATCCACCACGCCATAGAGGAATTTTTTACGGTAGTGGTAGTTATCCACAGCGCTGTCGTTGTCCTGGTAACCGGTGATCAGACGACCGCGCACCTTGCCGGATTCTACCAGCGGGGCCTGTAAATCCAGCACATAGCGCTGCTTGTCCCAGCTGCCGTAGCTGGCGGAGACGTTCCCTTTGAATACGTTACTGTCTGCGTGCTTGCGCACCATATTGACGTAGGCGGATGGGTTACCGGTGCCGGACATCAGCCCGGTAGCGCCGCGAACCACCTCTATACGGTCATAAATGGCGGTGTCGGCGGCGGTGTCGCCAAAGTTCCATACTTCGCTGATGGAGGTCGGCAGGTCATCGAACGCATAGTTACTGACGAAGAATCCGCGCGAGTAAAATACGGTGCGGTCGCTGTCCTGCACCTGGGCCGTTACGCCGGTGGTGTTGGTTAACACCTGGCCGACTGACTGCAGGTTCTGATCTGCCATGCGCTGCTGGCTAATCACGCTGACGGACTGGGGGATATCGCGGGGAACAAGTAACAGTTTGGTCCCGGTGGTGGTGGTTTTTACGCTGTAGTCCTGATCCTGTCCGCTGGAGGGATCCTGTGCGTTATCAAAGCCACCCTCCACAACTACCGTATCTTCGGTCGTGGAGGCGGCAAAACTGACGGTTGGCATCAATGCCATAGCAATACAGGCTGTCAGCAACGAAGGTGTTGCGACAGGCTGGCGTTGCCCATCCCTGGTATGAGTAATGAAAGACATCATCAAACCCTTAATGAATGGTGAAGGTGGTCTGCATCAGTCCCGCGTGTGCGGGCTAATGTCGTTTTCTATGTTGAAAATGCGCATGAAAATGCAAATGCGAAATATACGCATTGAGATTAACGGTGTAAACAGATGTGTCAAAAGGAACTGAAATAATGTTTCAGGCGATCGCGACGCGTCAGCGCTCACTCTCCAGGCAGCTGGAGGACATTCAGGAAAGAAATCGGTGGAGAAGGTTGAAAGGACAGGAGAATCTCGCTCATACTCTTGTGTTGTGTCACACAGTAATACTGAGAATGTGTTAATGGCGGCGCACTACGCCAGATTAAACAAAAAAGGAAAAGGTCATGGCTGAAGAAACGATTTTTAGTAAAATTATCCGCCGCGAAATCCCTTCGGATATCGTTTATCAGGATGAGCTGGTGACGGCTTTCCGGGACATTTCTCCTCAGGCTCCGACACATATCCTTATTATTCCTAATATTCTGATTCCGACCATAAACGACGTAAAAACCGAGCATGAAGTAGCGTTAGGTCGTATGCTGACAGTGGCCGCAAAAATTGCTGAGCAGGAAGGGATTGCTGAAGACGGTTACCGTCTCATCATGAACTGTAATCGCCACGGTGGTCAGGAAGTTTATCATATTCACATGCATCTGCTGGGTGGACGTCCTCTGGGGCCGATGCTGGCACATAAAGGTCTTTGACATGCTTAAAGGGCGTATTGCAGCGCTGGTAATGACGATGTTGATCGTAGGGTGCAGCACGCGTCCGGCGATCCCCGTCAGCGATGAACAGACGCTGGTGATGGAATCCTCCGTACTTGCTGCGGGCATCACGGCGCAACAACCTGCGTTGTCGATCAGTGAAATCAACTCTTCTGCTTCCTCTACGCTCTTTAATGAAAGACAAGAACCAGTGACGGTGCACTACCGTTTTTTCTGGTATGACGTACGAGGTCTTGAAATGCATCCGCTGGAAGCGCCGCGCAGCGTCACTATTCCGGCAAGATCGTCGGTAACGCTCTATGGCAGCGCCAACTATCTGGGTGCACATAAGGTGAGACTTTATCTTTATTTGTAAGGGGTGAACCTTGATTAAAAATTTGAGCCGTTATGCGCTCGTGACTGCTTTCGCTCTGTTCCTCGCAGGGTGTGTGACCCGAACTGAAGAACCTGCGCCTGTGGAAGAGGCCAAACCGGGTACCGAGCAGCCGACACAGCCAACGCAGCCGCCGCCAACCGTACCGACTGTGCCGTCTATTCCGTCGCAGCCTGGTCCAATTGAACATCCGGATCAGACATCGCAGCCTGCGCCGCGCGTTCGCCATTACGACTGGAACGGTGCGATGCAACCGATGGTCGGCAAAATGCTGCAGGCTCAGGGTGTGACCGCGGGCAGCGTATTGCTGGTTGATAGCGTGAATAACCGTACCAACGGTTCGCTGAACACGGGCGAAGCGACAGAAACCCTGCGCAATGCCCTGGCCAATAACGGTAAGTTTACGCTGGTCTCGGCACAGCAGCTCGCGGTAGCCAAGCAGCAGTTGGGCCTGTCACCGCAGGACAGCCTCGGTTCACGCAGCAAGGCGATTGGGATTGCCCGTAACGTCGGTGCGCAGTATGTGCTTTACTCCAGTGCCACCGGTAACGTGAATACGCCAGCCCTGCAAATGCAGCTGATGCTGGTTCAGACAGGCGAGATTATCTGGTCAGGTAAAGGTGCCGTTACGCAACTCTGACTGTACGCGTGAAGAGATCCTGACGCGTTATTTTCCACAGTATCGCCTTATCGCGCCGCAGGCCCCTTCCGGGCTTGGCGGCGCGAGTTGCATTATAGAGCAGGGCGAGCAACGTCTGGTATTGCGGCAGAATCACGATCCCTTAGCGTCTTCATCCCATTTCCGCCGTCAGTTTCGGGCACTGAAACGCCTTCCGGCGGATCTGGTGCCAAAGCCCCGTTTTTACCGCCAGGGCTGGATGGCCGTGGAGTATCTGGCAGGGGAGATCGGCAACACGCTACCGGAAACGGCAGTGCTTGCGGCTATGCTCTGTCATCTGCACCGGCAACCGCGCCTGGGGTGGCGGGTGACGCTGCTGCCGTTGCTTGAACAATACTGGCAGCAGGCTTCGGCCGACAGGCGAACCCCATTCTGGCTGGCACAGCTAAAACGGCTGCGTAAAACGGGCGAACCGCAGCCGCTTCGGCTCTCGCCGCTGCATATGGATGTTCATGCCGGAAATATTGTTCATACGTCCCTCGGTGCGAGGCTTATCGACTGGGAGTATGCCGGTGACGGAGACGTGGCGCTGGAGCTGGCGGCCGTCTGGTCGGAAGATGATGCTGCGCGGCAGCGGCTCATCACCGACTACGCCCGGATAGCGCACATGAATGCCGACGCCCTGAGGCGTCAGGTGAGGCGCTGGCGACCGTGGGTCGTCATGCTGATGGCTGGCTGGTTTGAAATGCGCTTTCAGCAATCCCGAGATAAACAATTTATTGCGCTGGCAGATGATGCCTGGCGTCAGTTACAAACTAAAGGATAAGAGAGGTTGGTGTGGGTCCAGTCATGTTGGATGTAGAAGGGTTTGAGCTGGATGCGGAGGAGCGTGAAATTCTGGCGCACCCGCTGGTGGGAGGCTTGATCCTGTTCACCCGCAACTATCACGATCCAGCGCAGCTGCGAGAACTGGTGCGCCAGATCCGTGCTGCATCGCGCAATCATCTGGTGGTGGCCGTCGATCAGGAAGGCGGACGCGTACAGCGGTTCCGCGAAGGCTTTACTCGCCTGCCTGCCGCCCAATCTTTTGCGGCATTACTGGGCACGGAAGAGGGTGGCAAACTGGCGCAAGAGGCCGGCTGGCTGATGGCCAGCGAGATGATTGCCATGGATATCGACATCAGTTTTGCGCCGGTTCTGGACGTGGGGCATATCAGCGCCGCCATTGGCGAACGCTCATACCATGAAGATCCGCGTATTGCGCTGGCGATAGCGAGCTGTTTCATTGACGGTATGCACGACGCGGGAATGAAAACCACCGGGAAACATTTCCCGGGACACGGTGCGGTGACCGCCGACTCGCACAAAGAGACGCCGCGCGATCCGCGTCCGGAAGCTGACATTCGTGCCAAAGATATGTCGGTGTTCCGCTCCCTGATTACCGATAACAAGCTGGACGCCATCATGCCAGCACACGTGATTTACAGCGACGTCGACCCGCGTCCTGCAAGCGGGTCCGCGCACTGGCTGAAAACCGTTTTGCGTCAGGAGCTGGGGTTTAATGGCGTGATTTTCTCAGACGATTTGTCGATGGAAGGGGCGGCGATTATGGGCAGCTACGCCGAGCGCGGTCAGGCGTCGCTGGACGCAGGTTGCGATATGATCCTCGTCTGCAATAATCGTAAAGGTGCCGTCAGCGTGCTGGATAACCTGTCGCCGATCAATGCACAGCGTGTTACACAATTGTATCATAAAGGTTCATTTAGCCGTCAGGAGCTGATGGACTCGGCGCGCTGGAAGACGGTCAACGCGCAGCTTGAAGCCCTGAATGAACGCTGGCAGGCACATAAAGCCAGCCTGTAAATCCTCCCGGAAGGCGTAGCGTGGTGAGAAGACAATGATCATCTATTTACACGGTTTTGACTCAAACAGTCCTGGTAATCATGAGAAGGTCCTGCAGCTGCAGTTTATCGATCCGGATGTCCGGCTGATCAGTTACAGCACACGCCATCCAAAGCATGATATGCAGCACCTGCTCAAAGAGGTGGACAAGATGTTGCAGCTCAACATCGATGACCGTCCGCTGATTTGTGGCGTGGGATTAGGTGGCTACTGGGCAGAGCGGATTGGATTCCTGTGCGATATCCGCCAGGTGGTGTTCAATCCTAATCTTTTCCCGAATGAGAACATGGAAGGCAAAATTGACCGCCCTGAAGAGTATGTCGATATTGCCACCAAGTGCGTCAGTAATTTTCGGGAGAAAAACCGCGACCGTTGTCTGGTGATCCTGTCGCGTAATGATGAAGCCCTTAACAGCCACCGGGCGGCTGAGTTGCTGCATCATTACTATGAAATTGTCTGGGATGAAGAACAGACCCACAAATTCAAGAATATCTCCCCGCATTTGCAGCGGATCAAAGCCTTCAAAACCCTGGGCTAATCCACTGCGTACGACCTGCCAGGCCCGGCCGCGAAAGCGCGCCGGGCTTTCTTTTTGTCCAGAATTGTCTACTTTTAAGCCATCAAAACTTGATGCATATCAATTTTGGTATGACCAATGCGCCTGACGTGGTATTCTCAATGCACCTGAATGGTTTCAGTGCTGTAACCTGTTGTTAATTAAGGGTTATTTTTATAACTTTTAATTAACAATTGGTTAATAATTTGAGGGGGTCACGTTGACTACGCCATTGAAAAAGATAGTGATTGTCGGCGGTGGTGCTGGCGGGCTGGAGCTGGCTACACAGTTAGGCAAGAAGCTCGGTCGCGGCAAAAAAGCCAAAATTACGCTGGTGGATCGTAACCACAGCCATTTGTGGAAACCGCTGTTGCACGAAGTGGCGACCGGTTCACTGGATGAGGGCGTGGACGCGCTGAGCTATCTGGCACATGCGCGCAATCACCATTTCCAGTTCCAGCTGGGCTCCGTGGTGGATATCAATCGTGAGAGCAAAACCATTACCCTGGCAGAGCTGCGCGATGAAAAAGGGGAACTGCTGGTTCCTGAGCGCAAACTGCCGTATGACACGCTGGTCATGGCGCTGGGCAGTACCTCCAATGATTTCAACACACCAGGTGTAAAAGAGCACTGTATCTTCCTCGATAACCCACATCAGGCACGTCGTTTCCACCAGGAAATGCTGAACCTGTTCCTGAAGTACACCAGCAATATGGGTGCGAACGGGAAAGTTAATATCGCGATTGTTGGTGGGGGGGCGACGGGCGTCGAGCTTTCTGCTGAGCTGCACAACGCGGTGAAACAGCTGCACAGCTACGGTTATAAAGGCTTAACCAATGATGCGCTGAACGTGACGCTGGTTGAAGCGGGTGAACGTATTCTGCCAGCGCTGCCTCCGCGCATTTCCGGTGCGGCGCATAATGAACTGACCAAGCTGGGCGTGCGGGTTCTGACCCAAACCATGGTGACCAGCGCGGACGACGGCGGCCTGCACACCAAAGATGGCGAGTACATCAAAGCAGACCTGATGGTCTGGGCTGCTGGCATCAAAGCGCCTGATTTTATGAAAGAGATTGGCGGGCTGGAAACGAACCGTATTAACCAGCTGGTGACCGAGCCGACCCTGCAAACCACACGCGATCCGGACATTTTCGCCATCGGCGACTGTGCTTCCTGCGCGCGTCCGGAGGGCGGTTTTGTGCCTCCGCGAGCTCAGGCAGCGCACCAGATGGCAAGCCTGGTACTGCACAATATTCTGGCGCAGTACAAAGGTAAGCCGATGAAAGCCTATGTCTATAAAGACCATGGTTCTCTGGTATCGCTCTCGAACTTCTCTACCGTCGGCAGCCTGATGGGTAACCTGATGCGCGGCTCCATGATGGTGGAAGGGCGTATTGCACGCTTTGTCTATATCTCGCTCTATCGTATGCACCAGATTGCCCTGCACGGTTACTTCAAAACCGGGCTGATGATGCTGGTGGGACGAATCAACCGCGTTATTCGACCACGCCTGAAGCTGCACTAATATTCTCTCCCTCCGGGGCCTCCGGAGGGAATTTTTAGCATATCATGCTGCTCATCGTACATTGAGTGCTTAAGAGTTCTCCTAAACACGATATATCTCTCCTCCACGTCCACTTTTTGATCCTTTGTCTTATTGGCGAAGCGCGACCTGCATTGCAAAATTGTTACCAATAGCAACAAAGGAGGAAGTCCCGTGAATAAATCAATGTTGGCGGGTATAGGGATTGGCGTCGCTGCTGCGTTAGGTGTGGCTGCCGTTGCCAGTCTCAACGTACTGGATCGCGGCCCACAATACGCACAGGTCGTGTCTGCTACCCCGATTAAAGAAACCGTGAAAACGCCTCGTCAGGAGTGCCGTAACGTCTCCGTGACCCATCGCCGTCCGGTACAGGATGAAAACCGTATCGCCGGTTCAGTACTGGGTGCGGTTGCCGGTGGTGTGATTGGCCATCAGTTTGGTGGTGGTCGTGGTAAAGATGTGGCGACCGTGGTCGGCGCGCTGGGCGGCGGCTATGCCGGTAACCAGGTGCAGGGCGCTATGCAGGATAACGACACGTACACGACGACTCAGCAGCGCTGCAAAACCGTCTATGACAAGTCGGAGAAAATGCTGGGTTACGACGTGACGTACAAAATTGGCGATCAGCAGGGCAAGATCCGTATGGATAAAGACCCGGGTACTCAAATTCCGCTGGATGGAAACGGCCAGCTGGTACTGAATAACAAAGTGTAAAAAAGATGTTCTCTGAACTTAGCTCCTCAAGCGCTCAGGCTGAGGAGCTTTTTTTTGCGTCAGATTTTGAGCAGTTCAGGCCACAGTTTCAGCGTGGTCGCGATAATGGTTTGCAGTTTTTCCAGCGTAGCCCCTTCACGGGCGCTTATCGACATACCCTGCAAAATACAGTTCAGGTATTGCGCCAGCATCTGTGGATTGCAATGCGCAGGAATTTCACCTCGTTGTTGGCGCTGAGACAGGAACGCGCTTAGCGTCTCTTCCTGCATGGCATGGCGCGATTTCACCGTGTTGGCAATCTCTTTTGAGGAGGCCGCAAGGGTGGCAGAGGTGTTAATCATAAAGCAACCCGCAGGGGTATCTTTACTGGTGAAGCAAGTCGCGACGGTGGTGAAATAGTCCCGTAGCGCCTGTTCGACGCTTTTCTCTTCACAAAACAGCTGGGCTTCGTGTTTCGCCGCAAAGCGCGAAATGTATCTGTCCAGCACCGCCCTGAACAGCCCCTCTTTATTGGTGAATTCAGCATACAGCGTGGGTGCTTTGGCACCGGTAGCTTCCACCAGATCGGAAAGCGAGGTCGCTTCATACCCATGTTGCCAGAAGAGAGTCATGGCCTTATCAAGCGCTGCATCCCTGTCGAACACTTTTGGTCGGCCACGGCTTTTCTTCGCGCAACTCGTCACGTCGGTTGTCATTTGCCGTTGGTCCTCTGTTGGTTTGTTGAATAATCATTATAAAAATAATCGCGGGTGACCACCAGCACTGATGAGAGAAAAATAAATTAATCATATGGGTATGAAAAATAACGAATTTAAAATTTAATTAATGTTCGTTATAAAAAGATGTTGACGCGTGAGCTGGATCACATTTATGATTTACCTATCGATCGTTAACTAAATAGCTAACGACCTCCAAATCATCTGCCCAAAGGTAAAAACCATGAAAAACGTAAAAACCCTCATCGCTGCTGCTGTTCTGAGTTCACTTTCTTTCGCAAGCTTCGCTGCTGTTGAAGTGCAATCAACCCCTGCTGACCAGCATAAAGTCGGGACTATCTCTGCTTCTGCCGGGACTAACCTGGGCTCACTGGAAGATCAGCTGGCGCAGAAAGCTGACGAGATGGGTGCAAAATCTTTCCGCATCACCTCAGTGACCGGTCCTAACACCCTGCACGGCACCGCTGTTATCTACAAATAAGCCTGGCTAAACCCTCATTTATGCCACTGCGATGCCACTGCGATGCCACTGTAAAAAAGCCCTGCTTAGCAGGGCTTTTTTTATTGGGGATCACATCGACTGCTGGGTGACATCCTGATGCCGGGTGACATCGGTGGGCATCCCGGAACGCGCCTCCATCGCACGCTCCATCACGATGCCATCCGTGCGGGCATTCGTTTTAAAGCTCACCATCGCGGCATTCAGATTTATTGGCAGTGTCTGCGGATCGTCGCCAATGTTTTTCGATAACGGCTGGTGAATTTCAACCAGTCTTACGCCACCCGGCTCCTCAGAAACCTTAATGGGCGTATTAATAATATTCACTCGGGTACCAGGGGTGATCACGCTATAGAGCGTCTTGATATCATCATCGCGCAGACGAATACAGCCGGAACTGACGCGCATCCCGATACCGAAATCCGCATTTGTTCCATGCAGAAGGTAAACGCCACCATAGGCCGCAAGACGGATCGCGTGGTGACCCATCGGATTCTCCGGACCCGCTGGCACCACAGCCGGTAAATCAATTCCCTGTGCTTTATAGCGAGCACGAATATTAGCCGTTGGCGTCCAGGTTGGGTTGGCACGTTTATCCGATACGGTGGTGACCATTGTTGGGGTCAGCGTGTCGCCGCCCAGCTGGCCAATACCGATTGGATAAACGGTGACTTCATTTTTACCCGGCGGGTAATAGTAAAGACGCAGCTCGGCAAGGTTTATCACGATCCCTTCGCGCGCTACATCCGGGAGAATGGTCTGCAACGGGATGGTCAGGACGCTGCCAGCGCGTGGCACATAGGGATCGACGCCAGGGTTAGCCTGCAGCAGAGCCAGAAAGCCTACGTTATATTTTTTGGCAATCGCTTCGAGCGATCCCCCATTATTTTCAACCACATGAAAACGGTTTTCGCCCACGACCTTGCTGCCAGCAGGGGGAAGAGGCCAGGTATTTGCGCGTGCAGGAAGCGCAACAGCTACCGTTGCTGCCAGCGCAAACACGGTTATCCAGCGGGTAAAACGCGAAGAGGTCATCATCACCATAATCCATATAAATAATAAGGTTATTGTTTTATAAGGCGTTAACGATAATTATGGCGAATGGGTATGTCGGGAAATCCAGGTGAAGTGCAAAGAGTTTGTAAATTGTCCCCCCGTAAGCATTGCGCCAACGGGGGGAAGGGGGAATTATGCAACAGCGTTCTCTTCCAGCTGACGCATAAAGTGACGAACCCACTCCATCCGGTTTTTACGATCCGTCAGCTCCTGCGTAAATTTCAGACGCGTTGGACCATCCAGACGGAAATGCTGCGGCTGTTTCTGGAGCAGACCGATTAGCCACATCGGATTAACGTGATTCTTCTCGGCAAATTCAATCACGCCACCTTTTTCATTGCCTTCGAGCTTACGAATGCCCAGCTTCTGTGCCTGCTGGCGCAGCCTCGCAATATCCAGCAGGTTTCTCGCGGCATCCGGCAACAGGCCAAAGCGATCGATCAGCTCTACCTTAATTTCATCCAGTTCGTTCTCATTTTTCGCACTGGCGATACGTTTGTAGAACGACAGACGCGTGTTCACATCCGGAATAAAATCATCCGGTAGCAGGGAAGGCATGCGCAGTTCCACCTCAGTCTGCTGGCTGGTCAGATCTTCCAGCGATGGCTCACGTCCGGCCTTCAGGGCATCGACCGCATTTTCCAGCAGCTCCATATAGAGCGAGAAGCCGATGGTTTCCATCGAGCCGCTCTGGTCTTCGCCCAGAAGTTCACCTGCACCGCGGATCTCAAGGTCGTGTGTCGCCAGCGCGAAGCCCGCGCCCAGATCTTCCAGCGACGCGATAGCCTCCAGACGTTTTTGCGCATCGGTGGTCATCGCTTTCGGATGCGGGGTCAGCAGCCAGGCGTAGGCCTGATGGTGCGAGCGGCCAACGCGGCCACGCAACTGGTGAAGCTGCGCCAGTCCAAAGTGATCCGCGCGCTCAATAATGATGGTATTGGCCGTCGGAATATCGATCCCGGTCTCAATGATGGTGGTACACACCAGGACGTTAAAGCGCTGGTGGTGGAAATCGTTCATCACCCGCTCCAGCTCGCGCTCGCGCATTTGACCGTGACCGATAGCGATGCGCGCTTCCGGCACCAGTTCTGCCAGCCTGTCCGCCGCTTTCTGGATATTTTCCACGTCGTTATAGAGATAATAGACCTGACCCCCGCGCAGTACTTCACGCAGAATAGCCTCGCGGACGACCAGGTTGTCGTACTCACGAACAAAGGTTTTTACCGCCAGACGACGTGCCGGCGGCGTGGCGATAATCGACAGGTCGCGCATGCCGCTCATCGCCATATTCAGCGTTCGCGGAATCGGTGTGGCGGTCAGTGTGAGGATATCGACGTCGGCACGCATCGCTTTAATACGCTCTTTATGACGGACCCCGAAGCGGTGTTCTTCATCGACGATCAACAGCCCCAGATCTTTCCACTTCACATCACTCTGCAGCAGCTTGTGGGTACCGATCAGAATATCGATCTTACCCTCGCTGGCCTGTTCCAGAATCTGCGTCTGCTCTTTGGTACTGCGAAAACGCGACAGCATCTCGATACGAACCGGCCAGTTGGCGAAACGGTCGCGGAAGTTGTCAAAATGCTGCTGGGCGAGCAGGGTGGTAGGCACCAGCACCGCGACCTGTTTGTTGTTTTCTACCGCGAGGAAGGCGGCGCGCATCGCCACTTCGGTTTTGCCGAAGCCGACATCCCCGCAAACCAGCCTGTCCATCGCCAGCGGCTGGCACATGTCGCTCAGCACAGCATTAATGGCCTGGGCCTGATCCGGCGTGGTTTCAAACGGGAAGCTATCGCAGAACATCTGGTACTGTTGTTTATCATGCCTGAAGGCAAAGCCTTCTTTGGCCGCGCGTTGGGCGTAGATATCCAGCAGTTCTGCCGCCACATCACGCACTTTTTCCGCGGCTTTCTGCCGCGCGCGCGCCCAGGCGTCGCCGCCCAGTTTATGTAATGGCGCATGATCTTCTGCACCGCCGGCATAGCGGCTGATGAGATGCAGGGAAGAGACCGGCACATAGAGTTTGGCGTCATTGGCGTAGGTCAGCATCAGGTATTCGCCCTTGATGCCACCGGCTTCCAGCGTCGTCATGCCCTGATAACGGCCAACCCCGTGCTCGAGGTGAACAATCGGCTGGCCGGGGTGCAGTTCGGCGAGGTTACGGATCAGCGTGTCCGGATTAATGGTGCGACGGCTGTCCTGACGGCGGCGCGCCACGCGTTCCCCCAGCAGGTCGCTTTCGCAAATCAGCGCCAGATTGTTGAGGGTATCCACAAACCCGTGCTCGGCGGAGCCAATCATCAGATAACGGCCATTACCGGTGGCTTCACTCAGGCGCAAAATACGTTTCGGCGCAATTTTGATCCGCCCCAGCAGTTCACCCAGCGCTTCCCGGCGGCCTTCACTTTCAACGGAAAACACGACCGGCCCGGTAAAGGATTCGAGGAACTTGCGCAGATTATCCAGCGGCGACTTCTGCTGCGCCTGAACGGATAAATCCGGTAGCGTGCGGAAGGCGAGGTTGGTATTGGCGGCCTTGTCGGCGAGCGAATCGGTTTTTAGCTGCATACGCGGCCAGCGTTTCAGCTCGGCGTTCAGCTCATCAGTGCGCAGCCACAGCACCTCCGGTGGCAACAGCGGACGCATCGGGTCCACGCCCCGGTTTTCAAAGCGGGCGCGAGTTTCGCTCTCAAAACGGCTGGCGCTGGCGTCGATATCACCGGTGTTAACAATCAGCGTATTGGCCGGGAAATAGCTGAACAGCGCGGGCAGAGGCTCGTTAAAAAACAGCGGCTGCCAGTATTCAATACCCGCCGGCAGCGTCCCTTTGCTGACCTGCTGATAGATATGTTCGGCATCGCGTTTGACGTCGAATCTGTCGCGCCACTGGCTGCGGAACAGCTCGATTGCGGTTTTGTCGGTCGGGAACTCATGTGCGGGCAGTAAATTGATGGAGTCCACTTCTTCCAGCGTGCGCTGCGTGTCGGCGTCGAACACGCGCAGGCTGTCGATTTCATCATCGAAGAAATCCAGACGATACGGCTGGTCGCTGCCCATCGGGTAAAGATCGAGCAGTGCACCACGCGTGGCATATTCCCCGTGCTCCATCACCTGATCGACATGGCGATAACCGGCGCTGTCGAGCTGCGCGCGCAGGGCGTCCCGGGACAGGCGCTGGCCTTTTTTCATCACCAGCGCATGGCCATGAAGATAGCTGTGCGGACAGACGCGCTGCATCAGGGTGTTTACGGGGACGATCAGCACGCCGCGCTGCATCGTCGGTAACTGATACAGGGTCGACAGACGAGAGGAGATGATCTCCTGGTGCGGCGAGAAACTGTCATACGGCAGCGTTTCCCAGTCGGCCAGACTGAACACCAGATTGTCAGTGAACTGGCGGATTTCATCATGCAGACGCAGGGCATTTTGCATATCCGGGGCAACCAGTACCACCGGACCCGGGTGTCGCTCAGCGATTTCTGCCACCAGCGTGGCGCACGCCGCGCCAGTAAGTTCGCCCAGCTGGCGCTGATCGCCCGCTTTGACAGGCAAGGAATATCGATAGTGTTCAGGCATGGCTATGTCAGAGTCTCTTGGGGATATACCAACAGTATTGGGGCATATCACTGATACGCAATGTCTTTATTATCCTCGATCGTTTTACATAATCAAACCGGAACCGCACAGGGAGGAAATTCGCCCCCAAAAGGGGGCGAAAAGCGCATCAGCGGCTGGCCGATGACGGAGAAAGCGTGGAAGGCGGGGAGAAGAACACATCACCAAACAGTGCGGTGGAGATCTTACGGACCCCAAGCCCGGCAACGGTGCAGAGCAACAGGCTGGCAAACGGGTAGACCAGAATCAACGTCAGTTCCGCCCAGACCGGCCAGTATGCGGCATTCATCTCACCAATCAGGAACAGGCTAAAGGCCTCAATCAGGATGCGATGGGTGGTATAAATCGCGATGGTATTAGAACCGATCACGTTAAGCAGATTATTAGGATGGACGGCATAACGTTGCTCAATGCTGTAGAAAAGCTTCATGATTAACACAATCGACAGCAGGGAGAGCAGCAGCGGGACGTTAGCAAACCACAGCACCACAGAAACGGCAGCGAACGCGGCTAATGCCAGCCAGGCGCGACGCAGATTGAACCCTTTCATCGACGCCATCAGCTCAGCGCCATACCACGCGCCGAGGCTGTAGTAGATCATGTTGCGCACCACGCTGTTCATTCCCCACCACGGCAGCGGCAGGAAGTTTATCGCGACGCTCGCCAGTGCCAGCAGCCCCAGTACCGGCAGCTTCCAGCGGCTCAGCAGTTTACACAGCGTGAAATAGACCACCAGGGCATACAGATACCAGAGACTGGTGCTGGCGGTGAGCATTCCCTTCACAAACCCGGAAAGGGAATCGGCATAGGCCGCATTGGAGGAAGTGGCCAGTTCACGCTCGGGAGCAAGCCAGGCGTTGAGGTGGCTCAGCGCCTGCCATTGCAGAACGCCCCACAGCGCCAGCACCCAGACAATACTCCAGATCCGTTTATCGAGACTGGTACGCCAGTCCACCTCATCGATGTAACGTCGAATCAGATAGCCGGAAATGAAGAAAAACACCGGCATGCGGAAGGGAGCAAGATAGAGATTAAAATAGACCCAACATTTGGCGAGAAGACCGGATAACGGATGTTGTAACCCATTGAGATGGGGATAAAAGGTGATGACTGAATGGTAGATAACCACCAGGCAGATACACAGCCCTTTTATCTGGTTAATCCATAATGCTTTTTGCTTCATTGTTCGCGACTACCTTTTTGCCATAAACGAACGAACAATTGTTGTTAAACAAAACCGTGATGTAACGGGTAACAGTCTGTATCAGGAGGTTTTTCGGAAAAGGTGGAGGCTGTACAGTGAGGTTTCAGAGAGTAGTACCCTGATTTATCTGAATTTTTCAGAAAAATGATTACCAAAGCTTACGGTTTCAGTCATTTACGCTTAAGGGATTCGCTTATATACTCGTGGGTCTGCTATCAGCAAACAGACGGATTTCATGTACCAACCTGTCGCACTCTTCATAGGCTTACGTTATATGCGTGGGCGCGCCGCGGACCGCTTCGGTCGCTTTGTCTCCTGGCTTTCGACTATTGGCATTACGCTTGGCGTAATGGCTCTGGTGACGGTTCTTTCCGTCATGAACGGCTTTGAGCGCGAGCTGCAAAACAACATCCTGGGGCTGATGCCGCAGGCTATCCTCTCCTCAACCAACGGTTCCGTTAACCCACAACAGCTCCCGGAAAGCGCGGCGAAGTTACAGGGTGTCACGCGCGTTGCGCCGTTAACCACGGGCGATGTGGTGCTGCAAAGCGCCCGTAGCGTGGCGGTCGGCGTGATGCTGGGCATTGACCCGGCGCAAAACGACCCGCTGACGCCGTTCCTCGTGAACGTGAAGCAGACCGACCTGGAAGCCGGCAAATATAACGTGATCCTCGGCGAGCAACTGGCCGGGCAGCTTGGCGTCAACCGTGGCGACCAGCTGCGCGTAATGGTGCCGTCGGCCAGTCAGTTTACGCCGATGGGACGTTTGCCAAGCCAGCGCTTGTTCACGGTGGTTGGCACGTTTGCCGCCAACAGCGAAGTCGATGGTTATCAGATGCTGGTGAATATTCAGGACGCGTCACGTCTGATGCGCTATCCGGCGGGGAATATCACCGGCTGGCGCCTGTGGCTCGACGCCCCGCTAAAAGTGGATACCCTCAGCCAGCAAACGTTGCCGGAAGGGACCAAATGGCAGGACTGGCGTGAACGCAAGGGCGAGCTGTTCCAGGCCGTGCGGATGGAAAAAAATATGATGGGGCTGCTGCTGAGCCTGATCGTGGCGGTCGCGGCCTTCAACATCATCACCTCACTGGGGTTGATGGTGATGGAAAAGCAGGGTGAGGTCGCCATTCTGCAGACTCAGGGGCTAACGCCGCGCCAGATCATGGCGGTATTTATGGTGCAGGGTGCCAGTGCCGGGATTATCGGTGCGCTACTCGGTGCGGCGCTGGGGGCGCTGCTCGCCAGCCAGCTTAACAATTTAATGCCGATCATCGGCGCTCTGCTTGATGGTGCGGCGCTGCCCGTGGCTATCGAACCGTTACAGGTGATTGGAATTGCGCTGGCTGCGATGGCCATTGCGCTGCTTTCTACGCTTTATCCTTCCTGGCGCGCTGCCGCCACTCAACCCGCTGAGGCTTTACGTTATGAATAAGATCCTGTTGCAATGCGACAACCTGTCCAAACGCTATCAGGAAGGCACTGTGCAGACTGACGTGTTGCACAACGTGAGCTTCAGCGTAGGCGAAGGTGAGATGATGGCGATTGTGGGCAGTTCCGGCTCCGGGAAAAGTACGTTATTACACCTGCTCGGTGGGCTGGATACACCCACCAGCGGTGACGTGATTTTCTCCGGCCAGCCGATGAGCAAAATGTCATCTGCGGCAAAAGCGGAGCTGCGTAACCGCGAGCTGGGCTTTATCTACCAGTTTCACCACCTGCTGCCGGATTTCACGGCGCTGGAAAACGTGGCGATGCCGCTGCTGATTGGTAAAAAGAAACCCGCAGAAATTAACACCCGCGCCAGCGATATGCTGAAAGCGGTTGGGCTTGGGCATCGCGGTAATCATCGTCCTTCTGAACTTTCCGGCGGTGAACGCCAGCGTGTGGCCATTGCGCGTGCGCTGGTCAACAATCCGCGCCTGGTACTGGCGGATGAGCCAACGGGTAACCTGGACGCCCGCAACGCGGACAGTATTTTCCAGCTGCTGGGTGAGTTGAATGCCTCGCAGGGAACCGCGTTTCTGGTGGTAACCCACGATCTCCAGCTGGCAAAACGGATGGGACGTCAGCTTGAGATGCGCGACGGTCATCTGAACCCAGAACTGACCCTGATGGGGGCGGAGTAATGGCTTCACCGTTATCGTTACTCATAGGGTTGCGTTTTAGCCGCGGACGTCGTCGCGGCGGCATGGTGTCACTGATCTCGGTGATCTCCACCATCGGTATTGCGCTGGGGGTGGCGGTGCTGATCGTGGGCCTTAGCGCCATGAACGGTTTTGAGCGTGAACTGAATAACCGCATCCTGGCGGTGGTCCCGCACGGTGAAATCGAACCGGTGAATCAGCCGTGGACGCACTGGAGCGATGCCCTGAGCAAAATCGAAAAAGTGCCAGGCATCGTGGCGGCCGCGCCTTACATTAACTTTACAGGGCTGGTCGAGAGCGGCGTTAACCTGCGCGCCATTCAGGTAAAAGGGGTGAACCCGGTGCAGGAAGAGCGCCTCAGCGCGTTGCCGAAATATGTGCAAAACGGCGCGTGGGCAAACTTTAAGGCCGGTGAACAGCAAATTATTATGGGCAAAGGCGTTGCCGAGGCCCTGAAGGTTAAGCAGGGCGACTGGGTCTCTATCATGATCCCGAACGCCAGTGCCGACCACAAGCTGCAGCAGCCTAAACGCGTACGTCTGCACGTCACCGGTATTCTTCAGTTAAGCGGCCAGCTCGATCACAGCTTTGCGATGGTGCCGATGGAAGATGCGCGCCAGTATCTCGACATGGCCGACAGCGTGACGGGGATTGCCATTAAGGTCAACGACGTCTTCAACGCCAATAAGCTGGTGCGTGATGCCGGCAGCGTGACCAATAACTATGTCTACATCAAAAGCTGGATTGGCACTTACGGTTATATGTACCGTGATATCCAGATGATCCGCGCCATTATGTATCTGGCGATGGTGCTGGTGATTGGGGTCGCGTGCTTTAATATCGTTTCGACGCTGGTGATGGCGGTCAAAGACAAGAGCGGCGACATCGCCGTCCTGCGTACCCTGGGGGCAAAAGACGGTCTTATTCGCGCCATCTTTGTCTGGTACGGTCTGCTGGCTGGACTGTTCGGGAGCCTCTGTGGCGTGGTGATTGGCGTGGTGGTTTCTCTGCAGCTGACGCCAATTATCAATGGCATCGAGGCGCTTATTGGCCACCAGTTCCTGTCAGGTGATATCTATTTTATTGACTTCCTGCCGTCTGAATTGCACTGGCTGGACGTTTTTTATGTGCTGGTAACGGCACTTTTACTGAGTCTGCTGGCAAGCTGGTATCCGGCGCGTCGCGCAAGCCGAATTGATCCGGCGAGGGTACTAAGTGGCCAGTAATTACGTCATGATTTAGCGGTCGTCAGGCCGCCAAATCAAAAAGAGGAATGCGTGATGTATTATGGATTTGATATTGGCGGCACCAAAATTGCGCTGGGCGTGTTTGATAAAAACCTCAAACTGCAGTGGGAAACCCGCGTTCCCACACCACGCGAAAGCTATGATGAATTTTTAACTGCCATTGCCGCGCTGGTGGCGCAAGCTGATTCACGTTTTGGCGTGAAAGGCAGCGTCGGCATTGGTATTCCGGGAATGCCCGAAACTGACGATGGTACGCTGTATGCGGCCAACGTTCCTGCTGCCAGCGGTAAACCGCTGCGCGCCGATCTCTCCGCTCTGCTTGAACGCGACGTGCGTTTAGATAATGATGCCAACTGTTTTGCACTCTCCGAAGCCTGGGACGATGAGTTTCAGCGCTATCCGCTGGTGATGGGGCTGATCCTCGGCACGGGCGTAGGGGGAGGGATCGTCATCAACGGTAAGCCGATTACCGGGCGCAGTTACATTACGGGAGAGTTCGGCCATATCCGCCTGCCGGTTGATGCCCTGGCGGTCGTCGGGCGCGACTTCCCGCTGACCCGCTGCGGTTGCGGTCAGCATGGCTGTATTGAGAACTACCTCTCCGGACGTGGGTTTGCATGGCTTTACGAACACTTCTATCATCAGAAACTTGAAGCCCCTCAAATCATTACCTTGTGGGAGCAGGGGGATGCGCAGGCGCGAGAGCACGTTGAGCGCTATCTGGATCTGCTGGCGGTGTGTCTGGGAAATATTCTCACCATCGTCGACCCGGATCTGCTGGTGATTGGGGGAGGGCTTTCAAACTTTAGCGCGTTAACGGAACAGCTGTCCGGGCGTTTGCCCCGACATTTATTGCCGGTTGCCCGCGTGCCGCGTATTGAACGTGCGCGACACGGGGACGCAGGAGGGATGCGCGGAGCCGCATTCCTTCATCTCACCGATTAGTTTACGAGGTTTTTATGCTGTCGCGTCGCTTAGGTCGACTCAGCCGTTTTCGCAAAAATAAACGCCGCTTACGTGAGCGCTTGCGCCAGCGGATCTTTTTCAGAGACAGAATGATGCCAGAAGCGATGGATAAACCCAGAGTGGTGGTGCTGACCGGGGCGGGGATCTCCGCAGAGTCAGGTATTCGTACTTTCCGCGCTGCGGACGGGTTATGGGAAGAGCACCGTGTTGAGGATGTGGCGACGCCGGAAGGCTTTGCCCGCGATCCGGATCTTGTGCAGGCGTTTTATAACGCCCGCCGTCGTCAGCTGCAGCAGCCAGAGGTTGTGCCTAATCCGGCGCATCTGGCGCTGGCGAAGCTGGAAGAGGCGCTTGGCGATCGTTTTTTACTGGTTACGCAGAATATCGACAATCTGCATGAACGGGCCGGTAACAAAAACATCATCCATATGCACGGTGAACTGCTGAAAGTTCGCTGCGCCTGGAGCGGTCAGGTGCTGGACTGGAAAGAGGACGTGCTGCCTGAAGATAAGTGCCACTGCTGCCAGTTTCCGTCGCGCCTGCGCCCGCATGTGGTCTGGTTTGGTGAAATGCCGCTTGGTATGGATGACATCTACAGCGCACTGGCCATGGCGGATGTCTTTATCGCCATTGGCACGTCTGGCCATGTCTATCCGGCGGCCGGCTTTGTTCACGAAGCGCGGCTGCACGGTGCGCATACGGTTGAGCTGAATCTTGAGCCGAGCCAGGTGGGCAGCGAGTTCGAAGAGAAGCACTATGGCCTGGCCAGTACCGTCGTACCGGAGTTTGTCGATAAACTCCTGAAAGGGCTGTAATCGCGATAGCCTGAAAAGGCACCCGTCCTGCGGGTGCTTTTTTTGTTTATGGCGTAAAGTACGCCAGCGTTTTCTCCAGCGATTTCGCCTGTTCGTCCAGTGACAGGGCCGCTGCCGAGATCTGTTGTACCAGGGACGCGTTCTGCTGGGTCGTGCTGTCCATCTGATTGACGGCAATGCTGACCTGGCTAATTCCCCGATTCTGCTCATCCAGAGCCTGAACAATATCGTTAATCACCAGATGCACATGCGACACGGCCTCGATGACCTGCTTCATCATGACGCCGGTTTCATTGACCAGCTCAACGCCTTTGCTGACACGGCCTGAAGACTCGGCTATCAGCTGGGAGATCTCTTTTGCCGCGTTGGCGCTTCGCTGGGCAAGGTTGCGCACTTCACCCGCCACCACTGCAAAACCGCGCCCCTGTTCGCCCGCGCGCGCCGCTTCTACGGCGGCATTCAGCGCCAGAATATTGGTCTGGAAGGCGATACCGTCCACAATGCTGTTGATCTCTCCAATCTTACGGGCGCTTTCGTCAATTTCCCCGATCACCACCACGACATCGTTGACCAGCGTCTCGCCATGTCCGGCAAGGGTCGCGGCGCGATCGGTAAGGGTGGTAGCTTTGTGCGCATTGTCGGCGTTATTTTTCACCGTGACCGAAATCTCTTCCATGCTGGCTGCGGTTTCGACAATCGCCGCTGCCTGTTCTTCGGTGCGTGAGGCCAGATCGAGATTGCCTGCCGAAATTTCACTGGTGCCACCGTGAACAGAGTGGCTGGCTTCGCTGATGTTACCCACGATGCGCTTGAGCTGCATCTGCATGGTGTGCAGGGCGTAAAAAATACTGCTGGTATCCCCGGGACGCACCGGGATAGCGTTGTTCAGGTCGCCGCCGGCCACGGCCAGCGCGATCCCGGCGGCATCTGACGGTTCGCCCCCCACCGGGCGGTCCACTTTACGGGTAAAGATTTGCGCCATGACCAGGCTGACAACCACAATGCTTAACACCATCAGGAGGATGGCTTTCAGTAAAAATTGTCTTGCCTCGGCCATCACTTCGCTGACCGGGGTGACGATAGCCAGCTTCCAGGGCGTCTGACTGTTGCCGATGGTAATCGCCTGCCAGGTGATAAACGCCTCCTCCTTCAGTTGAGGATCGTTTGTGCGTATCACCTCATCCCCTGTGACAGTTCCGGTGTAAGGCTTGCCTACGGCACGTTTATCCGGGCTGGAAACCACGTTGTTGCCCGCCGACAGAAGCAGGGCGTAGCCTGTACCGTTCCACGGTTTAATCGCCCCGATCATCGATTGCAGGGTCGCGAGTGAGAAATCCGACGTGACGGACCCCAGGAACTGACCCTCACGCATGATGGGGGCGGCAATCGAGGTGAGCATTACGTCCACCCCATTGTAGGGATAAATATAGGGTTCGATGATGACATCTTTTTGCCGTTGCTTCGGCAGCAGATAATAATCGCCGCTGCCGGGCGTTTCGATGTCCGTCAGCAGATGTAATGCCGGTTTGCCTGTGGCGTCGCGGTCAACGTAGCGGGCGTAACGTCCGGCAGGAGCTTCACCGCTCTGACCGGCAAAGGTGGCATCGTTGCCATCGAAGGCATCAGGTTCAAAGGCCATCGACATTGAAAGAAACTGAGGGTGCGCTGAGAGATAATGGATTAGCAGCTGGTTGAGTCCCTGTCGATCAGCGATGCCCGCGTCGCGCAGTGCCTGAGCGCTATTTCCCATGTCACGCGCGGCCGCCAGGGCGGAATCCATCTGTTTACTGACCTGCAACGACTGCACTTCAGCAATCTGACGGATGTGTTTTTTAGCCAGCACTTCTTGCTGATCCATCCACTGCCACATCATAAAACCGATCGTTGCCGTAAAGCCCACCGTCACGGTGAGGAAAATGGACAATAGCATCAACGTCTTGACTCTTATTTTTTGTTTTCGGACCATGGCGTCTTTCATTCTCAACTCCCGTAATGACGTGCATGTCGGGCAGGCACAGATCACTTATCGGATATTTCGGCATGTTTCTGTAGAGCACCGGGTATATTTAATTTAAATTTTTGATCGCTAATTCCCGTTAATTAGTGTGGATGCTTTTATTTTGTGCATTCAATCAAATTAGTGTTCGATAATGCTCGTTATCGTTGTGCAGATAGGGGATGCTAATAAATATAAAGACGTTCAGGAGGATGGGATATGTATGGATTTATCGCGAGACAACCCATTTTTAACCTCGATATGAATACCGTGGCCTATGAGCTGCTTTTCAGAGACGGAATGACCAACCGTTTCCCCGATGTGTCGGCGGAATATGCCACGTCCAGAATGATATCAGACCAGTTCTTATCCGTGCCGTCCCAGCGCATCGCCGGGGAACATACGTCGTTTATCAATTTTCCTTCCCGGATGATCATCGACCGCAGCGCTGAGGCGCTGGACAAAAACAACGTGGTCATTGAGATCCTGGAAGATGCTGACCCGGGTGAGGCGCTTTTGCAGGCCGTGAGAGAAATGTATGAGCACGGGTACTGCTTTGCGCTCGATGATTTCACTCTCGCACCGGAATGGGATGTTTTCTTGCCCTATATTTCCATCATCAAATTCGATGTCCAGAGTTACACCTTAGCGCAAATTCAAAATTACCTGAGTGAGCGTAAAAGCCTGACCGGGAATATTAAATATCTGGCTGAAAAAATTGAGACTAAAGAGGAATTCGAACAATACAGCGATGCCGGATTTTCTCTTTTTCAGGGATATTTTTTCTGTCGTCCGGAGGTGATTAAATATAAACGGCTATCGCAAAATCAGCTTGCAATTTTCCGTCTGCAAATGGAAGTAGGACGCAATAAACCTGACTTTCGGATAATCGAGTCGTTAATCAAAAGCGACCTCACGCTGTCCTATAAAATCATGCGCTATATGAAGCACACCGCCTTTAAACACATGGGGGCCTGTAATTTCAGCAAGTTAACCCTGAGTGAAGTGCTGAGGTATCTCGGGGAAAATCAGCTCAGAAGGTTTGTGGCCGTTGTAGTGCTGGCAAGTGCAGCCAACGACACCGTCACCGAGCTTTACCCGATGAGTATGATGCGCGGGAAATTCTGTGAACTGATTGCCGAGAAACTGAATGAGCCGATGCTGGCTGAGAATGCGTTCATGTGCGGTCTGTTCTCACTGCTTGATACCCTGCTTGAGCTGCCGATGGCAGAGTTGATGACGCAAATTGCTGTCCCGCAGAGCGTGAGTAATGCGTTGTGCCATCAGGAAGGGCAGTTAGCGGACATGGTTCGCCTCTGCCATTACTACGAGCAGCAGCAGTGGGATGAGGCAAGCAGAATAAGTCACGCGCTGGGGCTGGCAGAGGAAGAGATCGTAGAGGCGATGAGGAAGGCCACGATCTGGGCCGGGGAGAACGCCGTCAGTTAATTGTTCCTCACTCCGCTAAGACGGAGTGAGGAAGAAAGCCTGGCCGCTTACCGGCCCGCTTTTAATTTCTGGTAATACTCTTCATAGATGCGGCTTGCGTCACCGACATCGTTTTGCCACTCGCCTTTACTGATGGTTTGCGCATCCGGATAGAGCGATTTGTCGTTCGCGACGGCCGGGCTGAGCAGCTTACGCGCAGCGAGGTTCGGGGTGGGATAACCAATGGTCTCCGCAACCTGTTTCGCGACGTCCGGGCGCAGCAGGAAGTTAATCAGCTTCAGGGCACCGTCAACGTTCTTCGCGTTTGCAGGAATAGAGAGGCTATCCATCCAGAAGATCCCGCCTTCTTTCGGCCACACTACCTCCAGCGGCGTACCGGCCTGACGGGCAACATACGCGGAGCCGTTCCACACCATACCCAGATTCACTTCGCCTTCCATATACGGGTTTGCCGGGTTATCAGAGTTAAATGCCGCCACGTTAGGCATCAGCTTTTTCAGCTCGTTATAGGCCGCTTCAATCTCTTTCGGGTCCGTCGTATTGCCTGAGTAGCCGAGCTTACGCAGCGCCACCTGGAACACTTCGCGCGCGTCGTCGGTTAACAGCAGGCTGCCTTTGTATTCCGGTTTCCACAGATCGGCCCAGCTTGTAACGGTTTTCGGATCGATAGCCTCGCTGTTGACACCAATGGCGGTTGCGCCCCAGATGTAAGGAATGGAGTAGTCATTATTCGGGTCAAACGGCTTATTGAGCATCTCCGGATCGAGATTGTTGAAGTGAGTGAGCTTCGTTTTATCGATCTTCTGAATCATGCCCTCTTTGCGCATTTTATCGACGAAGTAGGTCGACGGGACGACCAGATCGTACGCGCCTTCTTTATAAGTTTTGAGCTTGGCGTACATGGTTTCATTCGACTCATAGGTAGAATAGATAACTTTGATGCCCGTCTCTTTCGTGAACTGCTCCAGCAGGCCAGGTGGCACATACTCGGTCCAGTTATAGAAATAGAGCGTTTTGCTGTCATCAGCGTGCGCGGCACCCATTCCGAGCACCAGTGCCGCAGCGGCAAGCATTTTTTTCATTTCATTGTCCCCTGAGATTTTGTTTTATCACGAGCAATAACCTGGCTGGCAATCACCAGCACCAGCGAGAACACTAAGAGTATGGTCGCCAGCGCGTTCACCTCGGGCGAGACGCCGACTTTCACCATTGAATAGATCTTCAATGGCAGAATTTCATAACTCGGGCCGGTGACGAAGGAGGAGACCACCACATCGTCCATTGACAGGGTAAAACTCAGCAGCCATCCGGCAGCAACGGCGGGCATCGCCAGCGGCAGGATGATTTTGCGCAGGATCGTCATCTCACTGGCACCCAGATCTTTTGCGGCTTCCAGCATGCGCACGTCAAACCCTTTCAGGCGTGCGAAGACGGTGACCACCACAAACGGCAGGCAGAAAGTGATGTGGGAGAACAGCAGTGACCAGAAGCCCAACTGGACGCCCAGCAGCATAAACAGCACCAGCAGCGAAATCGCCATGACGATATCCGGCGACATCATCACCACAAACAGCATCCCGCTGACGAACGGTTTACCCCGGAAGCGATAGCGGTAGAGCGCCACGGCGGTAAGCGAACCAATCAGCGTGGCGAAGGTGGCGGAGAAAATCGCCATCGTCAGGGAGTGCTGAGCAGCCTGCAGCAGGCTGTCGTTGTTCATCAGCAGGCTGTACCAGCTGGTAGTGAAACCTTGCCAGTTGATGCCGAAACGCGAGCTGTTAAACGAGTTCACGATCAAAATAATGATCGGAATATAAAGATAGGCATAGATGGCGGTCATAAAACCGCCGCGAAGCAGTCGACCAATCATTCGAGTTCCACCTTTTTATTCAGTAATCGTGAAGCACGCCAGTAGATCAACAGCATCAGGCCCATCACCACCGTGAGCGTAATGCTGGTAGCGGAACCGAACGGCCAGTCGCGAATGTTCAGGAACTGGCTCTTAATCACGTTGCCGATAAGCAGGTTTTTCGCGCCGCCCATCAGGTCGGACACGTAGAACAAGCCCATTGCCGGCAGCATTACCAGCAGACAACCTGCAATGATGCCAGGCATGGTCAACGGAATGATAATCCGGATAAAGGTCTGCAGTTTGCTGGCGCCCAGGTCTCTCGCAGCTTCCAGCAGCGGTTTATCCAGCTTCTCAATGCTGGAGTAGAGCGGCATCACCATAAAGGGCAGCAGGATGTAGACCAGACCCACAATGACCGCACCCGGCGTAAACATGATGCGCACTGGCGTATCAATCACGCCCAGCCACAACAGGAACTCGTTCAGATAGCCTTTGGTGCTGAGGAAAATTTTCAGCCCGTAGATGCGGATCAGGGAGTTGGTCCAGAAAGGCACGATCAGCAAAAAGAGCAGCAGTGGACGCACTTTTTGCGGCAGACGTGCCAGAAACCATGCAAAGGGATAACCCAGCACCAGGCAGGCAACGGTGGCGATCAGCGCCATATTAAGCGAGTGCAACAGCACGTCAAAATAGAGCGGATCGAGCAGACGCGAGTAGTTGTCCAGCGTAAAGACCAGCTTTACGAAGTCAGTATCGTCGCGGGTCAGGAAGCTGGTGACGATGATCATCAGGTTGGGTAAGAAGACAAACAACACAAGCCAACCGACGATAGTAGCAATCACCACATTCTGGAATTTACTTGTGTTCTTCATCAGCCAGTACAACCTCCCAGCTTTCTACCCAGTTGATAACCATTTTCTGGTCGAGGGAGTGGTCGAAATCAGGGTCGTCCTCATTAAAGAACTCGCTGACCATCACCATCTTACCGTTTTCCAGTTCGACGACAGACTCCAGCGTCATCCCTTTATAGTTGCGCTCCCGGATATAGCCAATCAGGCCCTCGGCATCAGTATTGCCGTGGATCTCTTCAACGCGCAGATCCTCAGGGCGCAGCAGGACGTTGAGCTTTTGCCCTTTTTCGACGGCGAAATTCACGGTGATATTGCACTCGCGGCCTTCTACGTTGGCCCGCACGCGCTGTTCGTCCAGGCGTTCAATCACCGTGGCGTTGAAAATGTTGATCTCCCCAATGAAGCTGGCCACGAACAGGTTTTTCGGCTCCTCATAGATTTCACGTGGCGTGCCGTCCTGCTCGATTTTGCCGTCACGCATCACCACGATACGGTCCGACATGGTGAGTGCCTCTTCCTGATCGTGGGTAACGAAGACAAAGGTAATGCCGAGCTTGCGCTGCAGGGCTTTAAGCTCGTTCTGCATCTGCTTGCGCAGTTTATAGTCCAGCGCGGAAAGTGACTCATCCAGCAGGAGCAGACGCGGTTTATTGACCACAGCGCGGGCGATAGCAACGCGCTGCTGCTGGCCGCCGGAAAGCTGGTGTGGCTTACGCTGGGCAAATTCTTCCAGTTGCACCATGCGCAGCGCGTCGGTAACGCGAGCAGGGATCTCGCTGGCCGGCGTTTTTTGCATCCGCAGGCCAAATGCGACGTTCTCGAACACGGTCATGTGCGGAAACAGGGCATAGCTCTGAAAGACGGTATTCACGTGCCGCTCTTCGGCGGGGACCTGGGTGATATCCTGGTTTTCAAGGTGGATGTGACCGCTATCGACGTTTTCCAGTCCGGCGATAAGGCGCAGTACGGTTGTCTTGCCGCAGCCAGAGGGGCCAAGCAGCGTGAGGAACTCACCGTCATTGATGGTCAGGTTGAGCCCGGAAATAACATCTTTACCATCAAAACTTTTACGAATTCGTTCCAGTTGCACCAGCGGTGAACGTGAACGGGATTGTGTATTCAATTTTTGCGCTGTCCCATATAGACGCTCCGGGATGCAGACCGAAGCGGGGTTTGTGTGTAACCACCTTGGTGACTCGTAATGAGGGCGGACATTCTACGGCAAACCACTGTAATCGCCAATCCTTGTCACTGATTCATAAGCTACATTTACTAACGGATACGATATAAACGGAAAATATTCTCGTTTGCGGGATAAAAGTGACCTGACGCAATATTTGCCTTTTGATGCTTATTGATAATGTTGTCACAAAAAGTGAGGGTGACTGCATGGATAAATTACTTGAGCGTTTTTTACAGTACGTTTCGCTGGATACCCAATCTAAACCGGGTGTCCGCCAGGTGCCAAGCACCGAAGGCCAGTGGAAGTTATTAAACCTGCTCAAAGAGCAGCTCGACGCCATGGGGCTGGTTAACGTCACGTTAAGCGAGAAAGGCACTGTGATGGGAACGCTGCCTGCGAATATCTCCGGTGATATCCCGGCGATTGGCTTTATCTCCCATGTCGACACCTCTCCGGATTTTAGCGGTAAACATGTGAACCCACAGATTGTTGAAAACTACCGCGGCGGCGACATTGCGCTGGGGATTGGTGACGAAGTACTGTCGCCGGTGATGTTCCCGGTGCTGCACCAGCTGCTCGGTCAGACGCTCATCACCACCGACGGCAAAACGCTGCTGGGTGCCGATGACAAAGCGGGGATTGCCGAGATCATGACGGCGCTGGCGGTGCTGAAAGAGAAAAATATCCCGCACGGGGATATCCGTGTCGCCTTTACGCCGGATGAAGAGGTCGGCAAGGGGGCAAAACACTTCGACGTAGATGCCTTTAACGCAAAGTGGGCCTATACCGTCGACGGTGGCGGCGTAGGGGAACTGGAGTTCGAGAATTTCAACGCCGCGTCCGTGACAATCAAAATCGTCGGAAACAACGTTCATCCTGGCTCTGCCAAAGGGGTCATGGTGAATGCGTTGTCGCTGGCGTCGCGTATTCATGCGGAAGTTCCGCCAGAAGAGAGCCCGGAACAGACCGACGGTTATGAAGGTTTTTATCACCTGACCAGCATTAAAGGCACCGTAGACAGTGCGCAGATGCACTACATCATTCGCGACTTTGACCGTAAAGCATTTGAAGCGCGTAAACGTAAGATGATGGAGATAGCCAAAAAGGTCGGTAAGGGCCTGCATCCGGATTGCTATATCGAGCTGATTATTGAAGACAGCTACTACAATATGCGCGAGAAAGTGATGGCGCATCCGCATATCCTCGATATCGCGCAGCAGGCAATGCGTGACTGTGATATTGAACCGCTGTTAAAACCGATTCGTGGTGGCACAGACGGTTCGCAGCTGTCGTTCATGGGGCTGCCTTGCCCGAATCTGTTTACCGGTGGCTACAACTATCACGGCAAGCACGAGTTCGTGACGCTGGAAGGAATGGAAAAAGCGGTGAAGGTGATTGTGCGAATTGCGGAGCTGACCGCGGCGCGGTAATGACAAAAAAAAGGCCGGGTCAGGCGAAGCCGCCACCCGGCACGCTTTTCTTTACGGTTTAGTCCTCAAAGAACCAGTACCCGCTGTTCACCAGCGCGGCGAGCATCGCGAGGAAAGAGGGATCTTCCAGCGCATCGCCAAAGGTATCGGCCGTTAAGGTCAGGTGGCTGGCAATAGCCTCCAGCGCCGGACGGTGAGGGGAGTCCAGCTTCTCGCCGTTAACGAAAACATCTTCACCGATGCGCAGTACGCGCAACCCGCCCAGACGAACCAGTTTGTCGCCCTGTTGCAGTGCGTCATAAATCTCGTCGGCCTGGTATGGCGGCTCTGGCGGTGCCACATCCAGCTCATGGCGTGACTGGCTGATAAACTCACCAAACCACTGGCTGAAATGCGCCGGTTCATTGATCAAATCCAGCATCATGCCGCGAAGCTTGTCCAGTTCGGCTGGCACAATATCAGCCGGGTGCTCGCGCGCAGGCACATCCGGATCGCTGTAACGATGGCTGCCCAGTTCACGCTGCAGCACGTAGTCAGCAAAGCCGCTGATCATTTCGCGACCGCTTGGTGCGCGGAATCCGACGGAGTAGTTCAGCGAGTTTTCCAGCGAATACCCTTCGTGCGGGAACCCTGGTGGGATATAGAGAATATCACCCGGCTCCAGCTCTTCATCGATAATCCCTTCAAACGGATCGACCTGAAGCAGGTCCGGATGCGGGCAGTGCTGTTTCATCGGCACTTTGTCGCCCACGCGCCAGCGCCGGCGGCCTGTACCCTGAATGATAAACACGTCGTACTGGTCCAGATGCGGACCAATGCCCCCTCCTGGCACGGAGAAGGAGATCATCAGATCGTCCATTCGCCAGTCGGGCAGGGCGCGGAACGGACGCATTAACGCCGCAGTCGGTTCATGCCAGTGGTTAACCGCCTGAACCAGTAATGACCAGTTGTTTTCACCGAGGTGATCGTAGCTTTCGAAAGGACCGTGGCTGACCTGCCATTTCCCGTCCTGGTGGCTTACCAGGCGGCTGTCGACTTCACTCTCCATGGCAAGACCGGCCAGTTCGTCAGGGGAGAGAGGATCGACAAAATTGCTGAACCCGCGTTTAAGAACGACCGGGCGTTTCTGCCAGTAACGTTCAATAAATTCGGGCCAGTTAAGTGTTAAGTGATAATCCATATTTTTTTATTCCGCAGGCTCTTACTGACTCGGATTATAACGGAAGCACAGGAGCCTGGGTGCGAGATCCTCGCATTTTTCACATAACGGGTTAACTATCGTTCGATATGGGCTGCTGGCGACCGAAAATGACCTCCATTCTGGCGCCTCCGAGTAAACTGTCTTCGGTTTCAATTTTTCCGTCGTACTGGTCGACGATTTCGCGTGCCACCGCTAACCCAACCCCCTGGCCGGGGCGTAACGTATCCGCACGCTGACCGCGGTCGAATACCACATCACGTTTATTGCGTGGGATCCCCGGGCCATCATCCTCAACGATAATATGCAATTCGTTATCCGTCTGACGCGCGGAAACTTCCACGAATTCCAGGCAATATTTACAGGCGTTATCCAGCAAATTGCCCATCACTTCCATGAAATCATTTTTTTCACCAACAAAGCTGATTTCGGGAGAGATATCGAGGCTGATATTGACCCCTTTGCGCTGGTAAACCTTGTTGAGCGCGGAGGTGAGGTTATCCAGAAGCGGTGCCACAGGATGCAGTTCGCGGCTCAATAACGCGCTGCCGGAACGCATGCTGGCACGGTGCAGATAGTAACCAATTTGCTGAGAAATACGGCTGATCTGTTCCAGCATCACCGGCTCGGCGTCATCAACGCTCAGCTTTGAGCTGCGCATCGAACGCAGGGTACTTTGCATCACCGCCAGCGGCGTTTTCAGGCTATGCGTGAGGTCGGTGAGGGTGGTGCGATATTTATCATAGCGCTCACGTTCGCTTTTCAGCAGACGGTTGAGGTTACGCACCAGGCTTGTCAGCTCGCGGGTAGTCTCCGGGTTGAGCTTCTCACGATGATGTTCTTCCAGCTCGCGCACCTCTCTCGCCAGCGATTCGATGGGGCGTAAACTCCACCACGCGGCGAGCCACAGCAGCGGGATCACCAGCAGCAGATTCGCGGCCAGAACATAGACGAACCAGTTCCATACCATATAAGAACGTTTAAGTTCGACCGGGATGGTATCGACCACCACGATGGTTAACTGCGGCATGTTCATCGTGGCCGGGTAGAGGTTAATCGCCACGGAATGCGTCATTTCTGTTTCGGCATCGTCTGCGCGGATCTCATTCAGCTTTTGCTGCAGGGAGCGGTCCTCGCGCAGCAGCGAGCTGGTGGTGTTCAGATCGGCTTCAAGTTCGTGGAAACCATTGGTCTTAAGCCATTCCGGACGAATACTTTTAACCAGCCATGGAATATCGCGTTGTGCCCAAAGTAGTTTTCCCTTTTCGTTATAAATCAGGGCCAGCGTCGGGCTTTGCTGGTTAAGGTTTTCCGGCATTTCGACGGTGATCGTGTTGTTTTCCCATTTCGCCAGGGTATAAAACAGGTTGCTTTCACCACGCAACAGTCGAAAAGTTGTTTTATCAAAACTGACGCTGTAGCCCACCAGAGCCACCATGCCGTAGGAGAGGGATAACACCAGCACGACGGCGGCCGTTGCCAGTAAAAAGCGAACCCGCAGCGAGAGGGGCAGAATATGACGCAAGATCCCTTTCATTTAGCGTATTTCGAACAGATAACCCTGACCACGGACGGTCGTGATCACGTCCTGCGGGTACTCCGCCTGAATTTTCTTGCGCAGACGTCCCATCAACACATCAATCGTGTGGCTCTCACGCAGCTCGGCATCCGGATAAAGCTGAAGCATTAAGGAGTCTTTGCTCACCACTTTGCCGCTGTTGCGGATTAACGTTTCCATGATGGTGTATTCAAACGCGGTCAGCTTAATGACTTCATTATTGATCGAGAATTCACGACGGGAGAGATCAACCTGGAAAGGGGGAATCGAAATCACCTGGGAGGCCAGGCCGCTGTTGCGGCGTAGCAGTGCCTGCATGCGTGCCGCCACTTCTTCGATGTGAAACGGCTTGGTGACGTAATCATCCGCGCCCGCGCTGAGCACTTCAACCTTGTCCTGCCAGCCTTCACGTGCGGTCAACACCAGAACCGGAAGGGAGACATCATGGCTGCGCCAGCGACGAATCAACGACAAACCGTCTTCATCAGGCAATCCGAGGTCGACGATGGCGATGTCCGGCAGGTGCTCATTGAGATAATAATCGGCTTCTTTTGCATCTTCGGCATCGTCCACCTGATGTCCCATCTCCTGAAGCTGAACCTTCAGGTGATGGCGTAGCAATGCGTTATCCTCAACAACCAGTACGCGCATCATCTTTTCTCCCTATATGAATGGTATGAATAGTTTAACGCTGATTATGTTGTTGTGGGGATAAACATTAAGTAAACCGGGGAAAAGCAGCCCCCTTTCCAGGCGGAAAGGGGGAAGGGAGGTTACTTCAGCTCGTCAACCATGGTGATGGCACGGCCGATATAGTTTGCCGGGGTCATCGCTTTCAGGCGGGTTTTCTCGTCTTCTGGCAGTTCCAGACTGTCGATAAACTGTTTCATGCCTTCGGCGTCTACGCGTTTGCCGCGCGTCAGCTCTTTCAGTTTCTCGTACGGTTTTTCAATGCCATAACGACGCATGACGGTCTGAATGGGCTCTGCCAGCACTTCCCAGTTGTGATCCAGCTCGTCCAGCAGACGGTCGCGGTTCACTTCCAGTTTGCTTACACCTTTCAGGGTGGACTGATACGCGATTAGCGCGTAGCCGATACCCACGCCCAGGTTACGCAGCACGGTGGAGTCAGTCAGGTCGCGCTGCCAGCGGGAAACCGGCAGTTTGCTCGCCATGTGCTGCAGCACCGCATTCGCCAGACCCAGGTTGCCTTCGGAGTTTTCGAAGTCGATTGGGTTGACTTTGTGCGGCATGGTTGAGGAGCCAATTTCACCGGCGATGGTCTTCTGTTTGAAGTGGTTCAGCGCGATGTAACCCCACACGTCACGATCGAAATCGATCAGAATGGTGTTGAAGCGAGCGATGCAGTCAAACAGTTCCGCGATATAATCGTGCGGCTCAATCTGGGTGGTGTACGGGTTCCACTGAATGCCCAGAGAGGTCACGAACGCTTCGCTGAACTGATGCCAGTCCACTTCCGGGTAGGCGGCGATGTGGGCGTTGTAGTTACCTACCGCACCGTTGATTTTACCCAGAATTTCGACCTGTTCCAGCTGACGATACTGACGTTCCATACGGTACGCCACGTTTGCCATCTCTTTACCCATCGTGGAGGGAGTGGCCGGCTGACCGTGGGTACGGGACAGCAGCGGAATATCACGATATTCGACAGACAGTGCTTTTACCGCGTCGATGATTTTACGCCAGTAAGGCAGCACCACGTCTTTGCGCGCGGTGGAGAGCATCAGCGCATGAGACAGGTTGTTAATGTCTTCTGAGGTGCAGGCGAAGTGAATGAATTCAGACACGGCATGCAGCGCAGGCACGCTTGCCACTTTCTCTTTCAGGAAATACTCAACCGCTTTTACGTCATGGTTGGTGGTGCGCTCAATAGTTTTAATGCGCGCAGCATCTTCTTCGTTGAAGTCAGCAACGATTTTATCGAGGTAATCGTTTGCCTGGGCGTCAAAAGCAGGAACTTCCTTGATTGCTGCCTGGGCGGCCAGCTTTTGCAGCCAGCGTACTTCAACCTGAACACGGAACTTCAGCAAACCATATTCGCTGAAGATCCCGCGCAGCGCGCTGACTTTATCGCCGTAGCGTCCATCTACAGGGGATACGGCGGTCAGTGAGGATAATTCCATAATTCGCAACTCCGGGAGGTTAACAATGAGCAAGAATTTGTTTTGCCTGAGTCGTCAGGCGATTACGAGAAAACATTAACTGCAGGCGGCCACCGCCAACCTGATGCCACAGCACGGCGGCACGAATACCCGCCAGCAGGGAGGCGCGGACTTTTGCCTGAACCTGCGGGCTTTGCAGCACGGCAGGAGAGCCGGTGACCTGAATACGTGGGCCCAGCGGGCTGATGACGTCAACATAAATGCCGGCCATCGCACTGAGCAGCGTTTCGGACTGCAGATCAAAATGGTCGAGCTGGCGCTGCAGCCCGGCAATGCGGTCACCGAGCGTATCAAGCGCGCCTTTAGCCGCGCTGAGCTTACGCTCCAGCACCATCAGGCTTAACGTGTAGCGGGTCAGCTCCGCGTTCAACCCCTGACGGCTACTGGCGTTAAGCACGCCAAGCAAAGTTTCAAGACCGAGACGAAGATTGGTTTCACTCCCACCGAAGACACCCAGAGTCGAACCGGGGTTGAGGTCGATAACGCTGTTGAGTGAAACGTGCAGCGCGTCAGCATCGCAATGACCCTGATGCGCCAGCTGTTGCACCAGACGGGCAGACTGGCAAATTCCAGCCAGTGCCAGGGTGATGTCATAATAGTTCTTCGCCACACGTTCTCCTTTATGTGTGCAATCGTGTTAAACGGCCGGCAGCGGCAGGCGCTGTTCAATGATCCCGCCGCCCAGACAGATTTCGCCGCTGTAGAATACGGCGGACTGGCCTGGGGTGACCGCCGCAACCGGCTCGTCGAAACGCACATCAATGCGTTCATCATCCAGCGCGGTGACGGTACAAGGGATATCGGTCTGGCGATAGCGTGTTTTTACCGTGCAGCGCAGCGTACCCTTCAGCGGCTCACGATCGACCCAGTGCAGCTGTTGTGCGATGAGGCCGACGGACATCAGACGCGGATGGTCGTGACCCTGAGCAACAACCAGAATATTGTTTTCGACATCTTTATCTACGACATACCACGGATCTTCGCTGCCTTCTTTGGTGCCGCCAATACCCAGCCCTTTACGCTGGCCCAGCGTGTGGTACATCAGCCCCTGATGTTGACCAATCTCATCACCGTCGACGGTAACGATTTTGCCCGGCTGTGCCGGCAGGTAACGACCAAGGAAGTCGCGGAATTTACGCTCGCCGATAAAACAGATACCGGTAGAGTCTTTTTTCTTAGCAGTGATCAGATCCAGCTCTTCGGCGATTTTACGCACCTGCGGCTTTTCAAGCTCGCCTACCGGGAACAGGCTTTGCGCAATCTGTTCGTGGCTGAGTGTATAAAGGAAGTAGCTTTGATCTTTGTTGCCATCCAGACCGCGCAGCAGCTGACTTTTGCCATTCACATCGGCACGACGCACGTAGTGCCCGGTCGCAATATAGTCTGCGCCCAGATCTTCTGCGGCGAATTCCAGGAAGGCTTTAAATTTGATTTCTTTGTTGCACAGAATGTCCGGGTTCGGGGTACGACCGGCTTTGTACTCTTCCAGGAAAAGCTCGAAGACGTTGTCCCAGTATTCTGCGGCAAAGTTAACGGTGTGCAGTTCAATGCCCAGCTTATCGCACACCGCCTGCGCATCGGCGAGATCCGCAGCAGCAGTGCAATATTCCTCGCCATCATCTTCCTCCCAGTTCTTCATGAACAGGCCCTCCACCTTATAGCCCTGTTGTTGCAACAGGTAGGCGGAAACGGAGGAATCGACACCGCCGGACATGCCGACGATCACTTTTTTCTGGCTGTTATCTGACATGGAATACTCACGACATTGAACTTCAAGGCGGCGTATTCTATCACGCCCCCCCACCATTGGCACCCTCTGTAAACGGCCAGTTAAATTCTCCAATCACCTCAAGCGGCAGGCGACCAGCAGACTGCCAGCAGCGGATACTCTCGGCAACCAGCGGCGAGCGCAGGTTTGGCGCGTTCAGGATCTCTTCGGCAGTGACCCACAGGCAGCGATCGATATCATCGTCCTGCGGCTCTGTGGCGCACGTTTCGCTAAGCTCGACGGCAAATAAAAAGCGCAGGAACGGAGTGTGATCAGGGGCAATCCACTGGTGCATACGGATGAAGTGCTGCGGCTCCGCGTGGATACCGGTCTCTTCCCACAGTTCGCGTTTGGCGGCCTGCAGTAAGGTTTCATTGGCTTCAAGGTGCCCGGCTGGCTGGTTCCAGAGCGCCTTGCCGTTAATACTCTCTTCTACGACCAAAAACTTACCTTGCGCGTGAACCACGCAGGCGACCGTGACATGCGGTTTAAACATAGTGACTCCTTAAGGGGTAACGTCCCGCCATTCACCGTTTGCCAGTGAATCCAGGGTGTAGTTGCCCATGGCGTAGCGAATAAGTCGCAGGGTAGGGAAGCCCACGTGTGCGGTCATCCGACGCACCTGGCGATTACGGCCTTCATAAAGGGTGATCTTGAGCCAGCTCGTCGGGATGGATTTGCGCTCGCGGATCGGCGGCGTGCGTGGCCACAGCCATTCCGGCTCGCTGACGAGCTCAATACCTGCAGGCAAGGTAGGACCATCGTTTAACGTCACGCCGCGGCGTAATGTCGCCAGCGTCTCTTCATCCGGTTCACCTTCAACCTGGACGAAGTAAATCTTTCCCGTGCGTTTGCCCGGCTGAGTGAGCCTGGCCTGTAAGGCACCATCGTTGGTTAAGACCAGAAGTCCTTCGCTATCCCGGTCCAGACGGCCGGCGGCGTAGACGCCCTGAACAGGAATGTAATCCTTCAGCGTGCTGCGTCCGGCTTCGTCAGTAAACTGCGGCAAAACATCGTAGGGTTTATTGAACAAAATAACCCGCTTTGGCTGGGATTCTTGTGGTCTTCTGGCGGCTTGTCGTGAGCTGAATCGCTCAACCCGGTGTTTTGTAAAAGAAGTTTTCTTCATGGTATTTTCAGACGTTATCAATTGCCGCATTATAGCCTATTAACGAAGACCTTTCATGGCGTCGGACAATCAGGTACTATCGAAGGGCTCATTACAATTTATTAACATAAGATCAGTAACAACCAGAAGCGCTCGAAGGAGAGGTTAATGGAAAGCAAAGTAGTTGTTCCGGCGGAAGGTAAAAAGATCACCCTGCAAAACGGCAAGATTAACGTTCCTCACAATCCGATTATCCCGTTCATCGAAGGTGACGGTATCGGTGTAGACGTTACCCCGGCAATGCTGAAAGTGGTTGATGCCGCTGTTGAGAAAGCCTACAAAGGCGAGCGTAAAATTTCCTGGATGGAAATTTACACCGGTGAAAAATCTACTCAAGTTTATGGCCAGGACGTTTGGCTGCCAGCTGAAACGCTGGACCTGATCCGCGACTACCGCGTTGCTATTAAAGGCCCTCTGACAACTCCAGTCGGTGGCGGTATTCGTTCCCTGAACGTTGCGCTGCGTCAGGAGCTGGACCTGTACGTGTGTCTGCGTCCGGTTCGTTACTATCAGGGCACCCCAAGCCCGGTTAAGCACCCTGAACTGACCGACATGGTTATCTTCCGCGAAAACTCAGAAGACATCTACGCGGGCATCGAGTGGAAAGCGGACTCTGCTGACGCAGAGAAAGTGATTAAATTCCTGCGCGAAGAGATGGGCGTGAAGAAAATTCGCTTCCCTGAGCATTGCGGTATCGGTATCAAGCCTTGCTCCGAAGAAGGGACTAAACGTCTGGTGCGTGCGGCCATTGAATACGCGATCACCAACGACCGTGACTCTGTGACGCTGGTTCACAAAGGCAACATCATGAAGTTCACCGAAGGCGCATTCAAAGACTGGGGCTACCAGCTGGCGATGGAAGAGTTCGGTGGTGAGCTGATTGACGGTGGTCCATGGCAGAAGATCAAGAACCCGAACACCGGCAAAGAGATCATCATTAAAGATGTGATCGCCGATGCGTTCCTGCAGCAGATCCTGCTGCGTCCTGCTGAATATGACGTTATCGCCTGTATGAACCTGAACGGTGACTACATCTCCGACGCCCTGGCGGCGCAGGTTGGTGGTATTGGTATCGCCCCTGGTGCGAACATCGGTGACGAGTGCGCACTGTTCGAAGCGACCCACGGTACGGCACCAAAATATGCCGGCCAGGATAAAGTGAATCCAGGTTCTATCATCCTGTCTGCAGAAATGATGCTCCGTCATATGGAATGGTTCGAAGCGGCAGACCTGATCGTTAAAGGTATGGAAGGCGCGATTAACGCCAAAACCGTAACGTACGATTTCGAACGTTTGATGGAAGGCGCTAAGCTGCTGAAATGCTCAGAGTTTGGCGACGCGATTATCGCGAACATGTAATCCACTTGCTGGGTTAAACAAGAACGGGAGCCGATGGGTTCCCGTTTTTTATTATTCGACTTCGTACGGTTATCAAAACCCCTCCCTTCAATAGCATTTACCGTCCACGCTTTACCGGGCCATCATGCGCTTTCGTCGTCTGATTCGGCGATGTATGCCCCAAAATTTCTTGTATATCTTAATTCCACGTCTCACTAAATTCATTGTTATGGTGTCCGGCCTCACCCGGTGCCGCGCTCATGAATACCTGATCTAACTTATCGGGTACGACGATTACGGTGAAACCCTCATTAATTCTGTTGTCAGCATAACTTTCTGGTGTGCGGAATATCACTCGTATTACGGGAGATAGCACAACGTGAATTAGCATCATTTTAAGCAGGCGGCTGATATAAATATCCCTGTCGCAGCAAGTTATTTAATCAAACGGTATTGCTGTGCTGGCACTTTCCGCGGTAGTGGGAAAAGCCAGACAAACTGTACGAAAAAATAAAGCCGGGTAATGTCGGTTTTATTGTGTACGTAGCAAACACGCATGGTCATTCATTGCCATGTATTTTCCAATCGAGACGTAAGGATATTCTATAAATGAGTACTTTTACTGTAGTACCCGCAAATCAGTCTGCAGATAATAATGCGAAAATGATTTATCAGTGGTTGAGTGGTCTGTCCGATCGACAGGGTAAAAAGCTCATTTCAGGTATTTTTGGTGGCTATAGCAATATCGGCGGCGTCGATGCTTTTTCCCTGCAACAAGGAAAAGACCTGCAGGCCCTGACCGGGAAATTCCCGGCTATTTATAGCGCTGACTATGCCCGTGGCTGGGATGCCTGTACCCCTGGAGAGGAAGCCAGTTTGATCGATTTTGGTTGTAATGCCGATCTGATCGACCACTGGAAAAAAGGCGGACTGGTTGCGATCAGTCACCATTTACCAAACCCTTGTTTTGCGGGGAATAATCCTGGTGATGGAAAGGGGGCTCTCAAGCATCCTGTGAGTAATGATGAATTTTCTGCAATCTTACAGTCTGGAACACCGGCGCGTGGGCGCTGGCTGGCAATGCTTGATAAGGTCGCTCAGGGCCTACAGCAACTGAATGAGAAAGGTGTCACCGTCTTTTATCGACCCTTGCATGAGATGAATGGCGAGTGGTTCTGGTGGGGGGCAACCGGTGAGAATACAAACGATACTGTACGTATGGATCTGTATCGACGCCTGTATCAGGATATCTTTAACTATTTCGTTAAAACGAAAGGGTTAAACAATTTACTCTGGGTCTTCTCTCCTGATGCAAACCGGGATTATAAGACATCTTATTACCCTGGCGCAGAGTATGTTGATATTACTGGCCTGGACTTGTATACAGACAATCCTGCCACTGTAAACGGTTACGATGAAATGGTGGCATTGAATAAGCCGTTTGCCTTTGCAGAAGTGGGGCCATCAACAATTAACGGCCAGTTTGATTATGCAAACTTAGTGAGTGTTATTCTTCAGAAATACCCTAAAGCAACCATGTTTATCCCCTGGAACAATGACTGGAGCCCGCTGAAAAACCTGAATGCCTCTGGTGCATACAATAATGACCGGGTAATAAATCTCGGAGATGTATGGAACGGCAGCGTTTTGAGTTAATGTACGTTCCGGTGTCACGTTGATGCACCATATAAATGGTTGAAGTCGCTGGCCCGATCGTTAACGCTATAGAAGATGCTAAAATGTTCAGAGTCTGGCGACACGATCATCGCGAATATGTCATCCAGATTCTGGGTTAAACGTGAACGGGGGCCAGAAGGTCCCCGTTTTTTTCCTCTGCCTGCGGGAGACTGCAAGATGTTAGCTACGATCCTTGTCGCTATTGTTGCATTAATTCATCTCTACATACTTGTGCTGGAAATGTTCCTGTGGAACACAAAAACAGGCCACAAGGCATTTAATCTCAGCCCTGATTTTGCACGCGACACCCGTGTGCTGGCCGCAAATCAGGGGTTGTATAACGGTTTTCTGGCAGCGGGACTGCTCTGGGGACTGTGGCTTGGTGAAAGCGGTGTTCCTGTGGTCTTCTTCTTTTTGACCTGCGTGTTGATTGCGGGCATTTACGGTGCCATGACCGCCAGCCGAAAAATACTCTATGTTCAGGCTTTACCGGCGCTGGCTGCATTGATTGCATTGTGGTTGCGTTGATTAACAAGGCTTTGGTCTAAGAGTGCCGTCCGATATACTCAGGCATTACCCTTAAAGGTCATAGAAGAGACTGTTTATGCACAATGAAATTCCACTTAAATATTATGACATCGTCGATGAATACGCGTCGGAAGCCGCGGAGCCGGTAAGTGAGGCAGAGCGCGATCCTCTTGCCTGTTATTTCCAGTTGCTGCTCACCCGTTTATCGAACAATGAAGAGATCAGCGAGGAAGCCCAGCAAGAGATGGCGAGTGAAGCCGGCATCCGTAGCGCGCGCATTGATGATATTGCGAACTTCCTCAATCAGTGGGGAAATGAATAGTCCGCCTCAAAAACCGTTGTGCTGATGCTTTGCTAAACAGCTCAGCATCACGCTATCGGACCACATGCATTTTTTATCCGGGATGTGCGTTGAGGGTTTACCGATGAGCAGGGCGAAAATAACGATCAGGAAAAAGAGTACCAGCGGAAACAACAGAGAATTTTTCACGTTTTAACCAAATGAGAGTGTGCTTCAGGGTAATCTACGGTCTGAATGTGACGACTATATGTTTTTAGGAAAGAAATGGAAACGTCTGATCTGGAAAAACATTACCACGACACCAACGCTAAGACGCTGGCACTCTGGGAAAAGCGGGACGGTATCGGAGCGGTAAGGGAGCCGTTTTATGCTACGCAAAAGCTCGCACTGGCAACAGGTTTCCAGCCGGAAATGGCCGCGTCTGTCGACATGTTGTTTCGGGAACTGCGGGCGTTGACCCGCCACGACTCGTTAGTAGACCTCCAGCCGCCATCCGGCTTCCATTTCACCTTCGTACCCATAACGCTCCCTTTCTACGACGAGAATGCACCGTTACCGGCGAAGACGCATCAGCTTATCGACGCATGGATCCCTTTTGCCGGTCTGGGTATCACGGTTCGGGAACTCAGGCTGGTGGCATTGCCCAACCAGCTCTTGCTTGCAGGCATACCCGATACACTTGCCGTGAAGCAGCGGCAGGCGTTTTGTGAACGTCTGTTAACCACGGACTGGCAAGAGGCGTTGCGCTTACGCCATGGCAATACCCCTTTACCAGCGCCGTTCTGGCACACTACGCTGTTGCGCTACCAGGCAGACTGTCTGCCTGAATCGCTGAGGGCGTTTTTCCGTGAGCGCCGCATGCAGCGTTACGGTGAGGTTTGCGGAGAACTAAAACTCAACGTCGTGAATTATAACTGGACGCTATGCAGAGCCGTCACGTCGTCAATGTTGACACGTTAACGCGCTGGTTTTTGCTTATCGTTGTTAAGTTGCTGCGTCAGTTCATCAATGGTCAGTGATTTAGAGAAATACCATCCCTGAATCAGGGCATCAGGATACCGGTCTGCGATAAAGCGATATTGCGTTTCGCTTTCCACACCTTCAAAGACGAGCGTTTTATTCAGTCTGGCGAGGGCGTCACTAAAGATGACGAATATATTCTGTTTATAATGCTCATTAATACCATCTACCAGCGATTTGTCTATTTTGATCTCATCGTATTCCAGAAGCGATATGCGGGCGAGGTTAGAGTTTTGTACTCCAAAATCGTCAATTGATATTCTCACACCCAGTGATTTTAACGCCTGACAGAACCCTTCGAGAACATCCGCAGTGGAAACCGCCTTTTCAGAGAGTTCGACTTTTATCAAGGAGAGTGGAATGCTGTTCACTAAACACTCACGACACAGAATCTTAATGAATTGCCCGTCCTCAATCTCGGTTCGACCAATGTTTAATGAAATCACCAGCTGATGTTTAATCGCCAGCGAGGCGATTTCTGCCAGGGATTTTTCGATGATATTGATATAATACTTTTGATACAGGCCAATTTTCTTAATTAAGGGAATAAAGAGCTCAGGCGAGACCTCTCCATGATTGTTATCGCGCCATCTCGACAGAACTTCAACGCCCACCATTTTTTTATCCTGGATTCGAATAATGGGTTGGTAGTTAACGCTGATGGTATTGGCTTTTACCGCGTTAACCAGCGTGCGCTCCAGTGAGAACCGATCTTCATAGATGCGGAAGAAAAACAGCGTGATCGCTATCCAGATGAAAGCCGAAATTGCCGTGAGAAGGGTAAACACCACCAGCGACAACGAAGCCAGCCCTGCGTTGTGATGCTTCACGATCACACACAAATCCCATACGGCGCTGCACTGCGTCAGGGTTAAGGTAAACAGATTCGAATGCAGCCAGCTCTGTTCTTTTATCACCGGGGAGGCTGAGAAAAATGTTCTGCCGAAATCTTTGGTCGTCGTACTCAGTGAATAGTTCGCCGTAATCGGCGTGAACTTATCGTAAGCATAGCGGGAGGTGAATATAATCACGTTATTATAAATTGCCGCATTGCCTGTAAAAAAATCTTTTCTGGAAAACTGTGCCAGAAGAAAACCCCGTGGCGTTTTATGCAGCTCTGCAGGAAGGGCAACGGGAGTGGCGAGTTTACCCCAAAAAGCAGTACAGGCTATTTTCCCCTTTTCAATAAAACCGATATCCCCGAAATAGAGGCTATCTAACTTTATCTGCCTGTAACTATCGAGACTGTTTTTATCACAACCCTGTGTCGTAATGCTTTTGAGCGCCTGCGCCACACTTTGAGAGAGGACTTCTGAATATTGCAAAAGGGAATGGGAAACCTCGAGCTGTTTGCTCTTTTGCTGGGCCACGATAACCGCATTAACCGCGTAGAGAGAGAGGGCGACCAGCAACGTTGAAATGATAGCAACGGCAATGATCTTTTTCATTTTCCAGTGGTCCCGTTCGCTCCCTGATTGCACAAATCTTAACACAGCCAGGGCAAGGCACAAGCCTGATAATAACGGAGGTTTATCTTATTCAGTCAGAGTAACTCATGCGGAAGTACCAGTTTTTTAAGATAAATCTTAACTAAACTTTTCACATTGCTTTAAGCAGCGCAGAGTTTGCCAGGCGATCGCCTTATACAGGTCATAAATGAGCGTTTTTCTCTTAAGGAAAAAATCGTGCGCAACGTTATGCTCCCCATTCTGTGTGCCTTATTTGTGTTTCTGAGTGGCATGCTGATCATTAACTGGCAGTTGTGGCATATGGCCCGGTCAAATTATGCCGAAACCGCCGCCGCAAGCACGCGTAAAATTGAGGCCATTCTTGCTGAGGCTGTCAGTGCTGCAGATACCGCAAAACGGGTCGCCGCTGCAGGGTGTACCGACACCGGACAGCGTGAACTGGGTTCGGAAGCTGCGCTGAAACCGCATCTTCGCGCCATTATGATTGAGCAGCAGGGTAGGATCGTCTGTACCTCCCTTCCCGGAAACGGCGTATTGATTCTTCGCCCGCAGACGCTGCCCAACAAAGGATTGATGCTGCTCCCCGGTAATCGCCTGGTGAACGGCATTCCGGTGTTACTTTTTCAGATGCCCGTCGCGAAAGGGCGCGTTATCGTAAGCGTTAGCGACGCGCATTTGCGGGATGTTATTGCGAGTGCAGCAAACAACACGGGACTGAGGCTGGTTGTTGGCGATAAAGCAATAGCCGGCGCGGGCGATGTGACCGGCTGGCCCCCCGTGAAGTGGGCGGGTTCCTTAACAGCATCGGCACATTTTCCGTTTAGCATGGCCTGGCAGCCTCCCGCCTTTTTCAGCCTGACGCGTTTACTGCATCAGGGATGGAGCCTCATACTGCTTATCCTTGCGTTATCTGTAGCTGTTGGCATTCTTATCCGTCGCTACAGGGGGAAAAGCAGCTCGTTTGAAGACGATCTGCGTAAAGCCATCATCCACGGCGAGATCGTTCCGTACTATCAGCCGATCGTGAATGGCGATACCGGCGGTTTGTATGGCGTGGAAGTGCTGGCAAGGTGGAAGCACCCAAAATCAGGCTTTATCCCACCGGATGTTTTTATTCCGATTGCCGAGCGCAGCGGTCTGATAATTCCGCTGACCAAAAGTTTAATGGCGAAAGTGGTGACCGAGCTTAAGCCGCTTTTGCCTAAGTTGCCGGACGGATTTCACATCGGGGTGAACATCAGCGCCAGACACATCAATGCGCCTTCTTTTATCGCTGACTGCCGGGTCTTTGGAAAAGGCTTTTATGGTAAAGAGGTCAAACTGGTTCTCGAAGTGACCGAGCGTGAACCGCTGATCGATAATCCTCATCTGGTGGAAAATCTCAATGCGTTACATAACGCCGGTTTCGTCATTGCGCTTGATGACTTTGGGACCGGGTATTCCGGACTCTCCTGTCTGCACGCGCTGGCGATTGATTATATTAAAATCGATAAAAGTTTCGTGAACCGGGTATCAGAGGCGAAAGACTCTACGATCCTGCTGGACTGTGTGATTGACCTGGCGAAAAAACTCTCACTGCATATCGTGGCTGAAGGGGTAGAAACGAAGGAGCAACTGGACTACCTCAACCGTAATCAGATTACCCTGTTGCAGGGATACTATTTTGGTAAACCGGTCTCGTATAAAGAATTTATTAAAGTCATCTTATCTAAGCCCCTGGAGAAGGTCAGTCTGTAAGAGATTTTTTTCTGTGAAAGGGGCCCCAGTAATAATATCTGATGCCCGTTTGCGAAAAGCGAAATATCATCAGATTTCTGTTGTATGCTTAAGTGCAATTCATTTTCCTCTTATCCTGAGCTTTGTTACAGTGACTCTAGTTGTCAGCCAGGGATGTCAGGCGTGATAAGGTGGAAGAGCTCGTGCATGTGAAAAATACTTTTTACACAACAACTATTACCGTCATCATTGTCTCATTGATCATTTCGCTGTCGCTTGCCGTCCAAATTACCACGTCCAGGCAGCAGTCAATCCAGCAAATAAACACCAGCGTTGCCAACCTGAGCCATACCTTAGACGTGTACAGCGAAGGGATCATGCGCCAAAGTGAAATGTTGATTACTTCGGTTTCCGACATAATCAAAATTTATGGCATGACCCCACAACAGGCCAAAAATATCCAGCGGATGATAAGCAATCAGGATAATCTTCTTATCCAGATAAATAATGTGGTTGTTTACGATGCGCAAGGGAATATTTTTACGGCACTGCATGAAAGTTTTTCCGGGCCCCGTAAAGGGGTGGACAGGTCGTTTTTTATCTACCACAAAGAAAATAAGAGCCAGCAGATTTTTATTGGCCAGCCGGTGGTCAGCAGAACGAATGGTAAATGGGTCATAACCATTAGTCGTCGGCTGGAAACCCCTACCGGCGCGTTTAACGGTGTCGTTGTGGTTACGCTGGGTATCGAAAATTTTCTGGCGTTATACGGGCAGATCAATATTGGTCACTCAGGCGTGATCGGCTTAACAACCCAGTCAGGCGTGTTGCTGGTACGTCATCCGTTTAAAAATAATTACATCGGCGCGATTGTTTCGGATTCGCCTCTCTTCAGGACATACCTCAAGGTACAAAACGCGGGTATCGCCAGCTCTGTCTCACGGTTTGATAAAATCGAACGCATTTATGCTTTCGAGAAGAACAAGCGCTACGGGCTCGTCACCACCGTGGCGGTCAGTACGCACGAAGCACTCGCCCCCTGGCGCAAGCAGGCTCTCCAGCTTTCTGTACTCATTTTGGTTTTTACCGCGATACTCATTGCGGCGTCCTGTTTCCTTTATTCCGATTTATCCAGAAAAACACGGGATAACAGAGCGCTGAAGATTATTGCGTCTGAAGATGCGCTAACCGGACTTTTCAACCGACGCATTTTTGATGAAAAAATTCTGTCAGAAATTGCGGCCTGTGCGGCCAGCGACGCCCCGATTTCGGTGTTGATTGTCGATGTGGACTACTTCAAAAAATACAACGATAACTATGGTCATCCCGAAGGGGACCGCTGTTTAACCCTGCTGGGAAATAGCCTCAGGGAGAGCCTGAACCGGGACAACCAGGTTGTGGCGCGCTATGGTGGGGAAGAGTTTGCACTGATCCTGCCAGACACGGATATCCAGGAAGCGCTCCGCCTCGGTCAGACGATCATTCGCAATGTCTTTTCGCTGCATATTGAACATGCTTTCAGTCCCTTCGGGCGGGTCACGGTTAGCGTCGGGATCTCCACTGCGCGTGCCGTGGATATCGCGGGCAGCCAGCAGAACATCATTATAGCCGCCGACCAGGCGCTCTATCAGGCAAAACGTGCAGGGCGAAACCGGCACGCTTTTGTTGCGGTGTAGGCAAAAAAAAGCCCACTCTAGAGTGGGCAAGAAATACTGGAAGCAATGTGAGCAATGTCGTACTGAATACCTGAGCGTTTCACTCAACTATTCAGTGTTGAGAAAGATAATCTTTCTCAACAAAAGATGCAACCCCACATTTCTTGTGGTGCTGTTGATGAATAAACGCGCACTCTCTCACTGTGATGCTTATCACAAATTTCCTTTCTGAAATCCTGTGCTATCCTTTCTTGTGTCGTTGATTTAATGACAAAAACCATACGGAGAGGAAACTTATGGGAATTTTATCCTGGATTATCTTTGGGCTTATTGCAGGTATTCTGGCGAAGTGGATTATGCCGGGCAAAGATGGCGGTGGGTTTATCGTCACCGTAATACTGGGGATTATCGGTGCAGTGGTGGGCGGTTGGATCAGTACGCTGTTCGGCTTTGGTAAGGTCGATGGCTTTAACTTCGGCAGCTTCGCTGTCGCGGTGATCGGTGCGTTGGTTGTTCTGTTTATCTACAGAAAAATCAAAAGCTAAGCCTGATAAATGTTGAAAAAGGCTGCCATATGGCGGCCTTTTTACGTGGTGGGTTTACCACCAGCCTAGCTGCGAGCCTGCAACAGCCACGATTGCCACGATCAGCATAATGAGGGTTGTTTTTCTCATTTATGCCCCCGGAGCAGCGTAACCACCGACAAAAAACCAGGCCAAAAACACTACCGCCGTTATAAAAATAACGACCGGGAAGAGGATCCCTATTCTCATACCATCACCTGTTTCGGTTTTTATAACGCCGTAGAGTGTACGGGGTTAATCCATCGCGAGAAAGCGCGTTTTACTTTTTCCTTTCTTATGCTGATACATCGCGACATCAGCCGCGCGTAACGCACTGTCCGGATCGGTCACGGTGGGGTCAACTTCAATCACACCGAAGCTGGCGCCAGGATAAATAATGTTGACGCTCCCCAGCCAGTATTCTCCTGCAATACGGGCGTCGAGGCGCGTTTTAAGCAGGTTAATCTGTGTGCTCTCACCCGTACTGTTGGTCTGGCTAAGCGAGGCCACCAGAAACTCATCACCGCCCAGCCTGCCAATTATTTCGTCCGCCTGTTTTTCTTCAGTCAGACGTTTACCCACTTCAATCAGGAACCGATCGCCTGATTCATGCCCGTAACGGTCGTTAATCAGCTTGAAATCATCAAGGTCGATAAACGCGATGATGGCGTTGCGTTTAAGGTGCTTTGCCAGTGAAAACAGGGTCGTCAGCTCTTCGAAGATGGCGCGGCGGTTTGGTAATCCGGTGAGGGCATCGGTATAAGAGTGCGCAATGAGTGCCGCATTGGCTTCCCGAAGCTGGATCACCAGCGACTCTTTCTGAATATACTGGGCAATCAACCCGGCGAATAATTTCAAAACTTGTTCACCGCGATCGCTGGGATGTTTCTTTTCTGTGCTGGTGGCGCAGAGCGTGCCATAGAGTGAACCATCCGCAAGGTGAATAGGAATACTCATGTAGGTTGTAATGCCAAGGGCTTTCGCGGCATCGCAATCCGGCCAGCGCTCAGCCACCTCGTTACTGAACAACGTACCACTCTCAATGGCGCGCTTACACAGCGTGTCGCCCCAGGGAACGCTCAGCCCCTCAGGGATCTGCATCTGCTTGCTGTTGCGGGCGTAGAGGATATGCTGCAGCCGCGCATTGATATCGACCTTTGTCAGGTAGGTGGACTCCATTTCAGTCACAATCTCCAGCATCTCCAGCAGCTGGCGGACGAGACTTTCAAGGGACTGCTCAGTGGCGAGCGTTTCTGAAACACGGGCAAGGATAATATCCGACATGACGTAGGCTCACTCCCATGCAGAAGACGTCTGCATCTGCATGTTATGCTGAATTTTTCGACTTCGGGCATAGTAAAACATGAATATAAAAATTTTAATATTCATCACAGGGGAGCGGGGGAGAAAAAAAGCCCCGATGTTGAGACCGGGGCAAAGACATCTTGATTACGGAATGATGTTCTCTGGTCATTGAGAACACGTGCCACTGTAGTGTGGAAAAGTGCAGTTAAGATGGAGAAATCGTGGAGAAAGCGGCGATGACCCGTTACCCTTAAAATCTGATGAAGTTAAAAGGATCAATGAGATGAGATTACTGCTTCTGGCACTGGCGTTACCGCTGGCCGCCTGTACCTCCAAAACATCCCCGCCTGATGCCCCGAAACCGCCCCATGTTATCGGGATGGCTAATCCCGCCTCCGTCTACTGCCTGAATAAAGGCGGGGAACAGGTCCCGGTTCAGAGCCCGCAAGGGGTTCGCACGGAGTGCAAGTTGCCCGGTGGCGAAGTGATCGATGAATGGGCGCTTTATCGTCGCGATCATCCGCAACCTGCCAGGTGACAGCGGGACAGTGGCTGCGGTACACTTCTCTTTAGGATTATTCTTAGCCTTTCGATGGCTACCGTTATCGTGAGAGAAGTATGTTTCAGCTTAAACCGGGCAGCATGGCGATGATCATCGGTGCCCGCACGGCGTCCGGCCGTCGTAATATTGGTAAATCTGTTGAACTGTTTGGCCTGTGTCAGCCCGGCCAGCGTTTCGTTAATCCGGTCAATGGCGTCATGACGCAGTTACCCACCACCTCGGATCGCGCGCTTTGGCTGGTGACCGGTGATGTCTTCGCGTTTGACAATCAGCACGGCTTTGCGTTTATTCGCGCCGAACATCTGATGCCGCTTACCCCGGATACGGCGCCGCAAATCCTTGATGAACTGATGATCGACTGACTAGACATTACGCAGCCAGTCGGCTAACACCAGGGCGTGATTGTGTTCCTTATCTTTCGCGCCATAGAGAAGGGTTAAGGTCTGCTTGCTGGCCAGCGCCGCAAGACGCAACCCCTCGTCCTTGTGCTGCGCCAGCTCTTCCCGGTACGCCTTGCTGAAGGCGTTGAAATCAAGGGTTTCGCTATGAAACGCCTTGCGTAAATCATTGGACGGGGTGAGCGTTTTACACCATTCATCATACGCGAGATCGGTTTTCTTCACGCCACGCGGCCAGAGTCTGTCTACCAGCACCCGATAACCATCGTCCGGGCTTGCCTGTTCGTATACGCGTTTACACTGGATCATCTTTTCTCCTCACCTGCGGCAAAACGTTCTGCGTATTACTCTAGCACTTTGTCTTTACCCACCCAATTTAAGGTATTGTGATAATTGCAGAAGATCGGTAGTCTGAGGTTCCTTATGTTATCTGCTAATACTCAGGCATAAGGAACCTTTCATGGAACACCTCCCGGCTAAAACCACACTGCGCATTGCGCTGGTTGGCGATTACAATCCCGATGTTATTGCGCACCAGGCGATCCCGCTGGCAATTGACGACGCCGCTGCCGTTCTTGACCTCACCGCTGATTATGACTGGCTCGCGACCACGGAACTGACCAGCCCGGAAGATCTGGTAGGTTATGACGCTATCTGGCTGGTTCCCGCAAGCCCGTACAAAAACACAGCGGCGGCCTTTATCGCTGCACGCTACGCACGCGAAAACAGCATTCCCTTCCTCGGCACCTGCGGCGGGTTCCAGCATGCGCTGATTGAGTACGCCCGTAATGTGCTGGGCTGGCACGATGCGGCTCACGCCGAAACGGATACCGAAGGCACAATGGTGATTGCGCCATTAACCTGCTCGCTGGTGGAAAAAACCGATGCAATTGAGCTGCGCAACAATACGCTCATCGCCAAAGCCTATGGCAAACCGGAAATCGTGGAGGGATATCACTGCAATTACGGTGTGTCGCCGGAATTTGCACGGGAGTTGGAGAGTGGCGAAATGCGCGTCACCGGCTGGGACGAGCAGGGTGAAATTCGCGCCGCGGAGCTACTGACCCATCCGTTCTTCGTGATCACTTTATTCCAGCATGAACGTGCCGCGCTGGAAGGTCGACCGGTGGTGCTGGTACAGGCAATGCTGCGCGCGGCGCGCGGATAAAAAAGGCAGACCTGGTGGTCTGCCATTCTACTAACGGGGCGTTACCTCCCGGTCACGCCCGGCAAGCATACCGCAAATGGCCATGATCACGGCGGCCAGTGCACAGGCCAGAAGCGGATACCGCCAGTCACCGGCAGCATCGTGAATTTTGCCCATCAACGGCGGGCCACAGGCGGCCAGCAGATAGCCAACCGACTGTGCCATGCCGGACAAGGCCGCGGCCTGATGCGCAGAGCTGGCGCGCAGCCCGATGAAGGTCAGGCCAAGGATCATCGTTGCCCCGGTACCAAAACCAAACACCAGCGTCCACATGACCGCCATTCCCGGCGCAAACCACAATCCTGCTGCGCTTATCGCGCACAACAGCGCCACGACGCCGGCGATTGCTCGCTGATCCTTCAGACGATGGAGGATCAGCGGGACAGCGAGACCCGGAACGGCGGTGGCCAGCTGTAAGAGTCCGTGCACAGAACCCGCCTGGGCTTCGCTATACCCGTGGCTGAGCAGGATCGCCGGTAGCCAGCCGATGATAACATAGTAAATCAGCGAGTTAATTCCCAGAAAAAGGGTGACCTGCCAGGCGAGGGCAGAGCGCCAGATGGCGCGGTTATGTAACGCGCCTGCACCGGTCACCGTCGCAACGTGTTTCTGACGCCACTGTGGCAGCCAGAGCAGTAACGCCGCCAGCGGAAAGGCCATCAGCATTAGCAGGGCGCCATGCCAGCCGGCTTCCCCTTGCGCCAGCGGAACAATCAGTGCGGAACCTAACGCCGCGGAGATCCCCATTGTCAGGGAATACGCGCCGGTGAGTCTGGCAACCTGTCCCGGGAAGTCACGTTTAATTAACCCAGGCAAAAGCACATTGCCCAGTGCGATACCGCAGCCAATCACCGCCGTACCGATGAAAAGCAGGGGGGCGGAAGGCAGGGAGCGCACAGCAATGCCGACGCAAATCAGCAGCAGGGCGATAAACAGGCTGCGCTCCATGCCGATACGCCGGGCAACACCTGCGGCGAGCGGGGAGATAAGGGCGAAAGCCAGCAGAGGCAGGGTGGTCAGCAGACCGGTTTGCGCTGTACTCAAGCCATAATCGAGACGAATGGTATCGAGCAGCGGTGCTGCTCCGGTAAAGGTGACGCGAAGCGTAGTGGCAATCATCAGGATACCTGCGATCAGCAGCGCGCCCTGTTTTCCTGAAACCCGAATTGCAGTAGTCATTGTGTTCTCATACGTTCAAGCGAGCGCACACAATACCGATTTTCTCCACGGTTGAAATCAGGCTAAAATGACAGTTTATCGCTAATATCGGACAACCTGATGATTGGTCTCGGACTGGACGGCTACGATCCCGATAGCCAGCATGATGCGGCTGTCGCGTTTCGCATCCGCGTGGTGGCGGAGGAACAATACATTCCGCGACACCAACATCGTAAGGGACAGCTGATTCTGGCGCTGGGGGGAGCCATTACCTGCGAAGTGGAAAACGCCATGCTGATGGTACCGCCCCAATATGCCGTGTGGATCCCTGGCCAGATGCCGCACAGCAATAAGGCCACGCCGGGTGCCCAGCTTTGCTTTTTGTTTATTGAACCCGGAGCGGTAAGTTTGCCCGATCGCTGCTGCACCCTGAAGATCTCCCCTCTGGTGCGGGAACTGATCTTATCGCTGGCGGAAAAATCACGTGAAGCGCTTTCGCTTGCTGCCACATCGCGTCTGGTGGATGTTCTTTTTGACGAGCTACCGCTGCAGCGTCAGGAACATTTGCAACTGCCCGTTTCGCCTCATCCAAAAATCCGGCTGATGAGCGAGAAGATGGCGGTAGAGCCTGCCGCCTGGCAGACGCTGGCGCAATGGGCGAGCCACTTCGCCATGAGTGAGCGCAATCTGGCGCGCCTGGTGGTGAAAGAGACGGGCCTGAGCTTTCGCCGCTGGCGGCATCAGCTGCAGCTTATTGTGGCGTTACAGCTGTTGATTGGGGGAAAGTCGGTACAGCAGGTGGCACAGTCGCTGGGGTACGACTCCACCACCGCGTTTATCACGATGTTTAAGAAGGGGCTGGGGCAGACGCCAGCGCGGTATATAGCCAGCCTGACTATGACTTCCCGATAAACAGTGAGACCAGCCCGGCTGCAATCAGCGGGCCCACCGGAACGCCACGAAAGAGCGCCACGCCCAGCACGGTTCCCACCAGCAGACCGGCCACCAGCGAGGGCTGGCTGCTCATCAGCGTTACGCCACGCCCGCCCAGCCACGAGACAAAAACGCCTACCGCTATCGCTATCAGCGATTTCCAGTTTACAAACGAGTGCAGCAGCGTTGAGGCAGGCAGCGTACCGCTGGCGATAGGTGCCATCACCCCAATGGTCAGAATGATGATCCCGATGGTGAGACCTTGTTTTTCTATCCACGGGAAAAAGGTGTTTAACGGGGTCACGCGCACAATGATCAGCACCAGAATTGAGATAGCGACGGTGGTGTTATGGCTGACAAAGCCAAGCGCAGCGAGGGCCAGAAGAATGAGCAGAGTTGGGTCAAACATAAGGAATCCTTGCCAAAAGAGTAAGCCTGCTTACTTTACGCGGAAACACGGCTGAAGACAGTTTTTAAAAAGATTTTACTGCTGTCATAACCCTGTCATTTACGGGGGATAAAACAGAGGCAGGCATCGAAAAAGGGTCGCAAAAATGTACGATCACATGTTTGTCGAAACGCTGATCATCTCTTCATCGTTTTTCGCTGTTGCCATTATCCTGGTCGCGTCAGTTATTTTTCTGGAAAAAAAAGGCTGACGGGATGCCAGCCTACACGATTACGCTTTATGGAACGTCACCAGCTCAGGACGGGGGATACGCAAATAATCCTGCGTATCCATAATCACGGATTTTTCCAGCAGACCGGCGTTAAACGCGATTTCATCGAAACGCTCGAACAGGAGCGGGTCGGCCACCAGTGCCAGATCGGGATGGAAGCTAAAAGGCGGAATGGCGCCAAAAACGCAGGCGGTCAGGGTATCGACTTCGGCAGGGCTTGCGAGAGACGCTTTTATCCCCCCAAAATGGCTGGCAAGCTGGCTTAAATCGGCCTGCAGATCGGCGGCGAGGATCGCCAGAACGTGTTTTTTTACGCCGTTTCCCTTCACCTTACAGACCAGTGCTTTTGCCCCTTGCCCCAGATCGGTTCCGCGGATCTCACTCACCGCTTCACATTTCCCCACGGCGTCATGCTCCATGACGCGAAATCGCGCGCCCTGCTGGGTTAACAACGTAATGAGTTGCTGGTGGGTTGTTGTTCCCTTAACGTCATCAGACATAGCGATTTACCTGTTAAATACCAATACGCAGCGTTTAACCTTAGCACAGAATATTTCGCCGTTGGGATAGGCAGGACGCAAAGAAAACAGCCAGCGGATTCGCTGGCTGTTGGGTCAGGCATTGCTGTTGGCTGACTGTTTATGGAACAGTTCCCTGAACACCGGATAGATATCATCCTGATCGCGGATATGCTGCATGGCAAAGTTATCAAACATCGATTGCAGATGTTCATACTCACGCCACAGCGTCTGGTGAGCACGGCGGGTAATTTCGATATAGCTGTAGTAACGCACCACCGGCAGAATTTTCTTCGCCAGAATATCGTGACACAGCGGGGAGTCATCTGCCCAGTTATCGCCATCTGATGCCTGCGCGGCATAGATGTTCCACTGCGCCGGGTCGTAACGCTCTTTCACCACTTCATCCATCAGTTTCAGAGCGCTCGACACGATGGTGCCACCGGTCTCCTGCGAGTAGAAGAACTCATGTTCATCCACCTCTTTCGCCTGAGTGTGGTGGCGAATATAGACCACTTCCACGTTCTTATAGGTTCTGCTCAGGAACAGATAGAGCAGGATATAAAAACGCTTCGCCATATCCTTGGTGGCCTGGTCCATCGAGCCGGAGACATCCATCAGACAGAACATGACCGCCTGGCTCGACGGTTCGGGGCGTTTTTCGTAATTTTTGTAGCGCAGGTCGAAGGTGTCGATAAACGGTACCCGGTCTATTTTAGCCCGAAGTTCGGCTATCTCTTTGCGCAGGCGTTCCTCTTCCAGCAGTTGCGCCGGTTCAGTATTTTCCACCACCTTCAGGCTGCTCTCCAGCTCGCGGAGTTCGCGCCGTTTACCTGCCGTCATGGCCGTGCGTCGCGCCAGAGAGTTCTGCAGCGAGCGGACCACGCTGATGTTGGCGGGCACGCCGTTTGCGGTATATCCCGCGCGATGGGTTTTGTACTCGTTAAGCTGACGATGCTGGTTCTTTTTCAGATTCGGCAGCGCCAGATCCTCAAACAGCAGGTCGAGATACTCATCTTTTGAAATCTGGAAGACAAACTCATCCTGTCCTTCACCGTCCTGGCTGGCCTGTCCCTGACCGCTTCCTGAACCGCCCCCGCCGCCTTGCGGGCGCTCGATTCTGTCGTTCTGCACGAAGTGGTCATTACCTGGGTGTACGCGATGGCGCAGGCCGCCACGTCCCTGATGAAACATCGGTTCGCTGATGTCATCGGTGGGGATGGAGACAGATTCGCCGCTGTCGACGTCGGTCACCGAGCGTTTGTTGATGGCCTCGGAGATCGACTGTTTAATTTGCGCTTTATAACGGCGCAAGAAGCGCTGGCGATTTACCGTGCTCTTGTTTTTGCCGTTAAGACGACGGTCAATAAACCAGGTCATATATCCCCCGTACTGCATTTGCCAACTTGCAGTGTCCGGACGTGCCGGACATTTTTGTAGCCCAGCAGGCGTATGCGCTACCGGGCACTTGTACTTGTATTAAGACGATTTACGTACGCGCAGATACCATTCGCAGAGCAGGCGAACCTGTTTGCGGGTGTAGCCTTTCTCCATCATACGGTCGACAAAATCGTCGTGCTTTTTCTGCTCATCGGTTGACGTTTTGGTGTTAAACGAAATCACCGGCAACAGCTCTTCGGTATTGGAGAACATTTTCTTCTCGATTACCGTGCGCAGTTTCTCGTAGCTGGTCCAGTTCGGATTACGTCCGTTGTTATGCGCTCTGGCGCGCAGGACGAAGTTCACAATCTCGTTACGGAAGTCTTTCGGGTTACTGATCCCGGCCGGCTTCTCGATTTTTTCCAGCTCTGCGTTCAGGGATTCCCGGTCGAACAGCTGGCCGGTATCCGGGTCGCGGTACTCCTGATCCTGGATCCAGAAGTCAGCATAGGTGACATAACGGTCAAAAATGTTCTGCCCGTACTCTGAATAAGACTCCAGGTAGGCGGTCTGGATCTCTTTGCCGATGAACTCCGCATATTTCGGGATCAGGTAGCCTTTCAGGAACTCAAGGTAGCGTTCAGCCTGTTCCTGCGGGAACTGCTCGCGTTCAATTTGCTGCTCCAGCACGTAGAACAGATGAACCGGGTTGGCCGCCACTTCCGCATGGTCGAAGTTAAACACGCGGGAGAGGATCTTAAAGGCGAAACGCGTGGACAGACCGTTCATCCCTTCGTCCACACCGGCGTAGTCGCGGTACTCCTGATAAGACTTCGCTTTCGGGTCGGTATCTTTCAGGCTTTCCCCGTCATACACGCGCATTTTCGAGTAGATGCTGGAGTTTTCCGGCTCTTTCAGGCGCGAGAGAATGGAGAAGCGCGACAGCGTTTCCAGGGTGCCCGGTGCGCAAGGTGCGTGTACCAGCTCACTGTGGTTAAGCAGTTTCTCGTAAATTTTGATCTCTTCGGAGATCCGCAGGCAATAAGGCACTTTGACGATGTAGACACGGTCAAGGAACGCCTCATTGTTTTTGTTATTACGGAAGGAGACCCACTCAGATTCGTTTGAGTGTGCGAGGATAATGCCGTTAAACGGCAGGGCGGAAATACCTTCCGTACCGTTGTAGTTGCCTTCCTGGGTGGCCGTCAGCAGCGGATGCAGCACTTTAATCGGTGCTTTAAACATCTCGACGAACTCCATAATCCCCTGGTTGGCGCGGCACAGCGCACCCGAGTAACCGTAGGCATCCGGGTCGTTTTGCGCGTAGTTTTCCAGCTTACGAATATCGACTTTACCCACCAGAGCGGAGATATCCTGGTTGTTCTCATCCCCCGGTTCAGTTTTGGCGATAGCAATCTGTTCCAGAATGGATGGCCACACCTTGACGACGCGGAATTTGGTGATATCCCCACCAAACTCGTGCAGGCGTTTTGCCGCCCAAGGCGACATGATGGTGCCAAGGTAGCGCCGCGGAATACCAAACTCTTTATCCAGAATTTGCGCATCTTCTTGCGGATTAAACAGGCACAGCGGATGGTCATTCACCGGGCTGCGTTCACCGTTAGCGCTCAGCACATAGATAGGGACGCGCTGCATCAGTGATTTCAGACGTTCAGCCAGTGATGATTTACCCCCACCCACAGGGCCGAGTAAATAAAGGATCTGTTTCTTCTCTTCCAGACCCTGGGCGGCATGCTTCAGGTAGGAGACAATCTGTTCGATGGCATCTTCCATACCATAGAACTCTTCAAACGCCGGGTAGCGGGCGACCACCCGATTCGAAAAGAGACGGGAAAGCCGAGGTTCCAGGGCAGTATCAACCATGTTTGGCTCACCAATAGCCATTAATAGCCGTTCTGCCGCATTGGCATAGGCACTGCGATCTTGCCGACAAATGGTAAGAAACTCCTGCAGTGTGAACTCTTCGTCCTTGGCAGCTTCATAACGCTGGCGATAGTGATCGAATATATTCATGGCATGCCGTCCTTTCGTTTTTTAGCACAGGATAAGAGCCGTTCGTATGAGTAGTGGAGGCTCCCGGAAGAGAATCTCTCGCACCTCACTGCCAGAGCAGCAACCTGTGTGCCAGGTCAGACGCTAAGAACCGCAGGGTGTTCAGAAAAAACTCTTCTTAATTTAAAGCGTAGATGGCATTTGCAAAACTTGCATGCCGATAAAATCTAATTTCAATGACATATCAATAACTCATCCAAAAATTTACCCTGCTGTTTTAGGGTAAAAGCACGTTTTTCATTCAGTAGTCATATAAATGAAAGCAGGCTGTCACCTGAAAAGTTGAAAATAACGGGTTAATCAGACTGATTAGCAGGCAAAAAATTTTGGGATGTACGACAATGGCGGTTAAACTTCTCTCGCTGATTATTTGACTACAGGAAAGAATGGATTGTGACCAAACTCAAACTTCTGGCATTGGGCGTACTTGCCGCAACCGCTGTTAGCACCGCACAGGCGGCGGAAAGTCAGTGGATTGTTGGCGCGGGCGTTGGCGTGATTAACAGCCCATACAAACAGTATGATCGTGATGTTTATCCAGTTCCGGTTGTCACCTATGAAGGCGATAACTTCTGGTTCCGCGGTCTGGGCGGTGGCTACTATCTCTGGAATGATACGGCCGACAAGCTCTCCATCATGGCTTACTACGATCCGACGCACTTCAAGCCGGGTGACAGCGACAGCCATGCGCTTCGCCAGCTCGACAAGCGTAAGAGCACCATGATGGCGGGACTCTCTTATGTGCATAACACCGAATATGGCTTCCTGCGTACCGCACTTGCGGGGGATACGCTGGATAACAGCAACGGTTTTATCTGGGATCTGGCCTGGCTCTATCGCTACACCAACGGCGCGTTAACGCTAACCCCGGGTATCGGTGTGCAATATAACAGTGAGAACTACAACGACTACTACTATGGTGTTTCTAAGAACGAATCCCGTCGTAGCGGTCTGAAGAGCTACAGTGCGGACGACGGCTGGGATCCGTACCTTGAACTGACGGCGAGCTATAACTTCCTCGGTGACTGGAACGTCTACGGTACCGGGCGCTATGAGCGTCTGAGCGATGAAGTGAAAGACAGCCCGATGGTTGATAAGTCCTGGGCGGGCATATTCTCAGTCGGTGTGTCCTACAAGTTCTGATTGTGCATTAAAACAGTGCAATCATTGCATCAAAACGGGGCGCTTGCGCCCCGTTTGCATTGGTGTGGTGCAACGAAAAAGAGGGGATGATATGAGCGTAAAAACCGTGACCTTTTCCGCAGGGCGTCCACTTCCGGCTATTGGACAGGGTACCTGGTATATGGGAGAAAAAGCCAGCCAGCGTAAATCCGAAGTGAATGCACTGCGGGCGGGCATTGATCTGGGGTTAACGTTAATTGATACCGCTGAAATGTATGCCGAAGGCGGAGCGGAAGAGGTGGTCGGGGAGGCCATTAAGGGCCAGCGCGACAACGTTTTTCTGGTATCAAAAGTCTACCCGTGGAACGCTGGCGGTCAGAAAGGCCAGGCGGCGTGTGATGCCAGTCTGCGACGTCTCGGGACAGACCATATCGATCTCTACCTTCTGCACTGGCGCGGTAATTATGGCCTGGATGAAACCATTACGCTGATGGACACACTCCAGCAGCAGGGAAAAATTGGCCGCTGGGGCGTCTCAAACCTGGATTATGAAGATATGCAGGCGCTGTGGCGCGAAGAGGGCGGTTCCGCCTGTGCCACTAATCAGGTGCTTTATCATCTGGCGTCACGGGGAATTGAATTTGATCTGCTTCCCTGGTGTCAGCAACAGGCGATGCCGGTGATGGCTTACTGCCCGCTGGCTCAGGCCGGGCGCCTGCGTTCGGGGCTGATGAACCATCCGGTCGTGAATGCCATCGCGCATAACCACCGCGCCACTGCCGCCCAAATTCTGCTGGCGTGGGTTATCCGCCATCAGGGTGTTATTGCCATACCGAAAGCGGCCTCGATTGAGCATGTTAACGCCAACGCTGGAGCGCTGGAGATAACCCTCACCGCGGAAGAACGTCACAAACTGGATAATGCTTTCCCGCCACCCACCCATAAACTCCCGCTGGATGTCGTTTAATCCTGACGCATGCCCCTCTCCTTTACAGGAAGAGGGGCAGAAGCGTATTAGCGCTTCACAATACTGATTGTCTGCCCTAAGCGAGACGGTTTTTCTTCGCTGGTTTTTTGTGGCGCAGTGACGCACGCCGTTTCCACACAGACGAACGTTTTGTAACCGTCATCAGGCACGTCGGCCATACTGACAGAAAGTGCCGGGCCTGGGTTCCAGCCCACCACGTTGCTGTGATGGTGGTGTACCACTTCGATACCACGGTTCAGGGCGCTGTCGTGGATCACGTTGCACGCTTCCGGATGCAGGTAAACGCGGTCAGTACGGTCCGGGAACGTCTGAATGCCGTCGCTCAGTTTTCCTTCTTTCGCGTTATCCACTTTGTCGATAAAGGTATCGCCAAGGCCGCTCACCTTCACAGCGCTGATGTCACCAACGTTGAAATAGGTGTGCAGGGCGGAGGTGGTTTCAAATTCACCGTGCGCTTCCAGTTCGATTTCGCAGGTTTTGCCCAGCTTGAAGCGTGCGTACAGGGTGAAATCGTGCGGCCACAGGGCGCGGGTTTCCTCATTCGCCTGCAGCTCAAAGGTCAGTACCGCACCGTTATCGTCTTCATTGTGCGCTTTCAGCGTCCACTGCTGGTTACGGGCAAAACCGTGAGAAGGCAGGCCTTTCTCAGCGGAAGGACCAAACCATGGCCAGCAAATAGGCACGCCGCCGCGAATCGCATCCCCTTTTTTAAAGGAGGTCGCGTCGCTCAGCCACAGTGCTTCCGTTTCGCCTTCAGGTTTCCAGGAGAGCAGGTGTGCGCCGTTCAGCGCCACGGAGGCTTTTACGCGCGGGTGGTCAACGACGATGATATCCGCACCATCAATCTGGCGACGGGAGAGCACAGGGGTAAGTTGTTCGACTACCGGAAGTGCAAAAATTTTATTAATCATTAAGCAATCCTCTGTCTAAAAACAATAAAAAAGGCGACCGAAGTCGCCTTTTTGGATCAAGAACTCATCTCAACTTATTTGGAGATGTGAGCGATCAGGTCCAGTACTTTGTTAGAGTAGCCGGTTTCGTTGTCGTACCAGGAAACCAGTTTCACGAAGTTGTCGTTCAGTGCGATACCCGCTTTAGCATCGAACACGGAAGTGCACACTTCGCCGTTGAAATCGGTAGATACAACGTCGTCTTCGGTGTAGCCCAGAACGCCTTTCATTGCGCCTTCGGAAGCAGCTTTGATTGCTTTCTTAATTTCTTCATAAGAAGCAGCTTTTTCCAGACGAACGGTCAGGTCAACAACGGATACGTTAGGAGTTGGAACGCGGAACGCCATACCAGTCAGTTTGCCATTCAGTTCTGGCAGTACTTTACCTACAGCTTTAGCTGCACCGGTAGAGGATGGGATGATGTTCTGAGCCGCGCCACGGCCGCCACGCCAGTCTTTGTGAGACGGGCCGTCAACAGTTTTCTGAGTCGCTGTGGTCGCGTGAACGGTAGTCATCAGACCTTCGACGATGCCGAAGTTGTCGTTGATTACTTTAGCCAGCGGTGCCAGGCAGTTGGTGGTGCAGGATGCGTTAGAAACGATGTCCTGGCCAGCGTAAGTTTCGAAGTTTGCACCACGAACGAACATTGGGGTGTTGTCTTTAGAAGGACCGGTCAGAACAACTTTTTTCGCACCCGCGGTGATGTGTTTACGCGCAGTTTCGTCGGTCAGGAAGATACCGGTAGCTTCAGCTACAACATCAACACCGATTTCGTTCCATTTCAGGTTAGCTGGGTCTTTCTCAGCAGTAACGCGGATGGTTTTGCCATTAACAACCAGGTGGCCGTCTTTCACTTCAACGGTGCCGTCGAAACGACCGTGAGTTGAGTCGTACTTCAGCATGTACGCCATGTATTCAGCGTCCAGGAGATCGTTGATACCAACGATTTCGATGTCAGAACGTTTCTGAGCAGCACGGAAAACAATACGGCCGATACGGCCAAAACCGTTGATACCTACTTTGATAGTCATATATTCCACCAGCTATTTGTTAGTGAATAAAAGGTTGCCTGTAAAATTACAAAAACCTTACGCAGCGTCAAGCGGAATCGTGTCAATCATTGCGACAAATCAATCCTGTGACTAACGTTTGTGCGACTGACTCGCCTCACTTTCCCTTTGAGCTAGCAACCACATGGGGGCTGCGCGCGGCATTTTAAAGTCCTCGCAGGATAAAAATGTGAACATGATCACAATTGCCTGACCGCCTTTTCGCGACACATAAGTTTAGAACAAAAGTGCACGCAAGGGTGTTAATGTTTTGTTAGAATCCGGGTTAAAAGGTGTCTGTTTCTACAGCGAGATGTAAGCATATGTCGAACCAACGTAACCCTGACGATTTGAAAAAAAACCTCACCGAAATGCAGTTTTACGTGACGCAAAATCACGGAACCGAACCGCCTTTTACCGGCCGTTTACTGCACAACAAGCGCGACGGTGTCTACCACTGTCTGGTATGTGATGCCCCGTTGTTCAATTCCCAAACGAAGTTCGATTCTGGCTGTGGCTGGCCAAGCTTTTATGAGCCGGTCAGCGACGATGCGATCCGCTACCTGAGCGACACGTCGCACGGCATGGTGCGAACTGAAATTCGTTGCGGAACCTGTGACGCTCACCTTGGACACGTCTTCCCGGATGGCCCTCAGCCGACGGGTGAGCGTTTCTGTGTGAATTCAGCGTCGATGAGCTTCACCGATGATGAAAACGGTGACCAGATCAAAGGTTGAAAAAACGATTCAGCAAATTATTCCTTTGAAAGGGAGAGATCGTGAATATTGATGACATGATTAGCGGTATGACGCCGGAGGTGTATCAACGCCTGGTGACTGCTGTTGAACTGGGAAAATGGCCGGACGGTGTCGCGCTCACGCCGGAGCAAAAAGAGAACAGTCTGCAACTGGTGATGCTCTGGCAGGCGCGTAACAATACCGACGCGCAACACATGACTATCGACACTCAAGGCCAGATGGTGATGAAGAGCAAGCGCGAGCTGAAAGAGGACTTTGGTATCACGCCAAAGCCGATCGCGACGATAAAAATGCAGTAACGGTGGGCGGCAGTCCTGCCAGCGCCCTCTCTCTGGAGAGAGGGCGTGCTTACCTTACTCTTTGGGTTTAATTCCCAGCGACTCCGCCAGCTGTTTCGCTAACTGGTTATTGTCATCCGCGCCGTACTCCCAGAACATCGCCCCGGCGAGACCTTTCTCCTTGATGTAATCCGCTTTGATGGCGACGGAACGCGGGTTCTCATAGGAAAGGGCAAACAGTGCCTTGCCGTCCGCCGCATTCACTGAAAGCCACGGCACTTGCGCCCGTTCGTCCCAGTGTTCGGTAAAACGCTTCTGCGGGTCGTTTAAGAGCTTTTTCACAATATCGTTGTACTTCACATACGTATCTTTGGTCAGGTCGTAACCCAGTGACGCGAACAAGCCGGTTTCCTGAGGCCCAAAGTAGGGCTGGGTCACCGGATGGTTTTGCGCATCGGGTTTTGTCCAGTCAATACCGGGCTCCACGGCGCGTTTCGGCACGCGGCCGTAAAAACCAATCCCGAGGTTCATCTGCTGCGGCTTCAGCCCGGCCGCCAGATAGTTGTTCACCACAAAATCCACGCTGTATTTGTCTGCGGCGGCCACCGTTGGCCAGTCGCTGGAGTCATACAGATTGGCGTTGAAATACTGTGTGCCATACGCCATGTCGTAGGTCATCAGGTTGATGTAGTCGAGCAGCGGGGCAATGGCCTTAACATCCACCCAGCTTTTCGGACTTTCTGCATTTGCCCCCACCGCGATGGTGACCAGCTTTTTATGGCCGAAGGCGGCGCGCAATTCTTTCAGCAGTGCGGTGAAGTTATCGCGATCGGCTGGCGTGCTGGCCACCAGCCCCCATGCGCCATTTACCGGGTATTCCCAGTCAAGATCGATGCCGTCGAGTGCATATTTTTCGACAATCTCCTGAGCCGAGCGGATAAACACCGCACGGCTCTCTTGGGTCGCGGCTGCGCCGGAGAAGCCACGCGCACCCCATCCGCCCACGGAGAGCAGCACTTTCAGGTTTGGATTTTGCTTACGCAGCGTCGGGATTAGCGCCAGATCGGCGGCGACTTTTGGCGACAGCCAGATCTGATGAAGTTTCGCTGGATCTTTCAGTGCAGCATGGGTTTCGTCTTTCTCATCGTTATAGACCAGACCAAATGAGTAGTTCAGGTGGGTAATCTGACGAACGTCGAGCGTATTGATATCGCCACCGGGACCGGCGGTGACATCGCCACCGCCGTTAAAATATCCCACAGACATCAGGGGAGTGGCGGAAGCAACTGACGCGCAAAGCAGGGGTAATGCTGCCAGCAAAGGCAAACGTTTCATACAAGTTCCTCTTTGACTTAACAAAAATAACCACGCCACGGAAAAGGCGTGGCGAAAAAACAGCCTGAAGAGAATAGCATTGCCGCTTCGCTGGTGATGCGAGGGAGTTCACTTTATGGGGAATGAGACGGGGCGCGCCGGGCAGCACTGTGGCTTGCCCGGCGAGAAGGTCAGGCGTGCGTTTCCAGCCAGTCTTCCAGGGTATACAGGGTGGCGCCTTCCGCGGCCATATCCATAAACGCCTGTGCGCTGTCCTGCGGTTGAATGTTCACCCCGCGACAGCCGTCGGTGATGACGCTGACGGTATAGCCTAGCTGGAGGGCGTCCAGCACGGTGAACTTCACGCAGTAATCCGTCGCCAGACCCAGCACAATCAGTTCGGTGATTTCGTGATGGCGTAACCACCCGTCCAGCGCCGTTTTCTGGCGATGTCCGTTATCAAAGAAGGCGCTGTAGCTGTCGATAGACGGGTTTTCCCCTTTATGAAACACCGCGTCGATGGCCTTCTGATTCAGCAGCGGATGCAGCTGCGCACCTTCCGTCTGCTGCACGCAGTGATCCGGCCAGAAGGTTTGTGCCAGGCCGTCAAGTTCACCCTGAGTGAAGGGCTCAACGCCGTGCTGGCTGGCAAAACTGCCGTGATCAGCCGGGTGCCAGTCCTGGCTTGCGACAACCGCCTCACCCCGCGTTTTGCACCACTCAATCAGCGTATTCGCCACGTCTACGGTGCTGTCACCTTCAGCGACGGCCAGTGCGCCGCCCGCACAGAAATCATTTTGCAAATCGACCAGTAACAGGGCGCGTTGCGTCATGGTGCCTCCTTATTCGTCCGGCGTCAGTTCGCCGCGCAGGTTTTGCATCATCGCGCTGCGGATGGACTGAATGTCCAGATCCTGACTCAGTAAATAGTGAAGTTTAGTCAGCGTGGCTTCAACGGTCATATCGAATCCGCTGATAACGCCTGCATGCGCGAGGGCGTTACCGGTGGCGTAACCGCCCATGTTGACTTTACCGGACATGCATTGCGTCAGGTTAACCACCACGATCCCGCGCTCGCTCGCTTCCTGCAGCTCTTTCAGGAACTCGCCGTTCTGCGGGGCATTGCCCACGCCGTATGAGCGCAGGATCAGCGCTTTTACCGGCTGGCGCAGGAAGTTACGCACCACATCTGCAGAGATACCCGGGTAAATCGTTACCACGCCAATCGGTTGCGGCGTGATCGGATGAACAATCAGTTCGCCCGCCGTGCTCGGCGCAGGCGGGGTGCCCAGACGACGAATATGGATGCCCGCCTCCAGCAGCGGCTGCAGGTTCGGTGAGGCGAAAGCGTCAAAGCCATCGGCGTGCGCCTTCGTGGTCCGGTTGCCGCGATACAGTCGGTTGTTGAAGAACAGCGACACTTCGTTAATCGGGTAATTCGCTGCCACATACAGGGAGTTGAGCAGGTTGATCTGCCCGTCAGAACGCAGCTCCGCCAGCGGAATTTGCGAGCCGGTGACGATGACGGGTTTGCCCAGATTCTCCAGCATGAAGGAGAGTGCCGAGGCGGTAAACGCCATTGTGTCGGTACCATGCAGGATCACAAAGCCGTCGTACTGGTCGTAATGGGCTTTAATGTCGTCCGCGATATGCTGCCAGTCTTCCGGCGTCATATCGGAGGAGTCCATCAGCGGCTCGTATTCGTGGATGGTGAAGTCAGGCATTTCCGGACGGTGGAATTCAGGCATCAGCGCGAGCTGGCGCTGAAGGTGGCCGGAGACCGGGATATAGCCGTTTTCAGAGCGCTGCATACCGATGGTACCGCCAGTGTAGGCTACATAAATCGATTTCTTCTGCATGGTAGTGAGTTCTTGTTCTTCAAAAGAAAAAAATCCCCTCTTCACGGGAAGAGGGGACGGTGTTTAACGGACGTTTGCGCAGGTCAGACAAAACGCGTAACGGCTTTGTGGATCGTTAAAGGCCGCCAGTTTGTCGCTTTCCGCTTTCATCGCTTTAGCCGCCGTCGCGACTGGCGCAGGCAGATACGCCTGCAGCGCCTCAGGCAACATGGCGCGCACGGAGCCGGACATGCTGTTCATCACCAGGTCAAAGAACGACGGCTCGTCCTGGTAATACTCAACGTGCCACTGCTTGAGCTTCGCCAGTTCGGCGGCTTTCTTCACCGCGTCATCAAAGTCGCCCAGGCTGTCTACCAGACCATTATTCTTCGCATCCTGGCCGGTCCAGACGTGGCCCTGCGCAATGTCGTCGATCTGTTGCGGTGTCTTTTTACGGGACTCTGCCACCAGCGTAATAAAGCGCTTATAGCCGTTCTCGATACTGAGCTGCATCATCTCAGAGACTTCAGGCGGCAGCGATTTGGTGACCGACACATCCGCCAGCGGTGAAGTGGCAACGCCATCGGTATGGACGCCCAGATAATCCAGGCTGTTTTCCACGGTGTTAATCACCCCAAAGATGCCAATCGAGCCGGTCAGCGTGCTCGGGTTGGCGACGATGTAGTTAGCCGGGGTTGAAATCCAGTAACCGCCCGAGGCCGCCATTCCACCCATCGATACCACTACCGGCTTGCCGGCTGCACGTGCCGCGGCAAGTTCAGCGCGGATCACTTCAGAAGCGCTGACGCTGCCGCCAGGGCTGTTTACGCGCAGTACAATCGCCTTCACTTTCGGATCAAGGCGAGCATCGCGGATTTGCGATGCGGTGGTATCACCGCCCACGTTACCCGGCGTTTCCTCGCCGTCCATGATGGCACCATTAGCAAAGACCACCGCGACGCTGTCACCGCTGTCATCCGGTTTTTTGGTCGCATAATCGTACATGCTGATAGCGCTGAAGTTTTTATCCTCTTTGCTCCAGCCAAACTGTTTGCTCAGTGATTTTTCGATATCCGCGCTGGTGCCCAGCGCATCGACCAGTTTGTTATCCAACGCATATTTTGCGGTATCACCATCAACCTTGCGCAGGCCTTCCAGCACGCCCTGCGCGCCAGGGAACACCTGTTCAGCGGTTATCTGGCGGTTAGCGGCCACGGTGTTCAGATAGTTCTGCCACAGCTCACCAATCCAGCGGCTGTCCGCTTCACGGGCTGCAGGGGACATATCATCACGAATAAACGGCTCCACGGCGGATTTATAGGTTCCGACGCGGAAGACGTGGGTGGTGACTTTCAGTTTGTCGAGCAGCGATTTGTAATACAGACCGTTAGTGGCAAAGCCATGCAGATCGACCGTACCCTGCGGGGAGAGCCAGATTTTATTGGCGAAGCTGGCCAGATAATACTGCCCCTGGCTGTAGCTGTCCCCGACCGCAATCACCGGCTTGCCGCTGTCGCGGAATTCGCGCAGTGCTTTACCAATGTATTGCATTGAAGGCTGGTCGCCGCCGGCAAAATCTTTCAGATCCAGCACGATGCCGGTAATGTTGCGGTCATCTTTTGCCTGACGAATGGTGTCGACGATATCGAACAGGGAGTTTTCCTGAAGACGGTCTGATGTCGCGCCAAACAGCTGACGGCCAATAACGCCCAGACGATTGCTGGTGGACGGCTTATCGACGATGACGCCCGTGATATCAAGTAACAGCGCCCCGCGAGTCGAATGCTGCGCCTGATTTGCGTTGCTGATATGCATCCAGACGCCTGCGCAAACCAGAACCAGGAGGATGAAGAAGATATTCATCACCAGGTTGCGGACGAAGTTGAGCAGTCGCCACGTCCATTTAAAGAAACCGGCAATGATTCGCCAAAGGGTTCGCATGTATTCTCCCTAACCAGAAAATGACTGTTTCCGTCGCCACGGGACGGCAATGTGCGGTTATCGTAATGACCCAACCGTCACTTGTCAGCAGGAATCGCCTGCTACGCTGTAACAAAATCTGCCGCCGTGTTAATTTTGTGAGTAAATTTCAAGAAAGGAGTTAACCAATGGACGCACTTGAACTGCTTGTTAACCGCCGTAGCGCTTCACGTCTCACCGAGCCGGCGCCGGCAGGGGAGCAACTGGAGAATATTCTGTGTGCCGGCCTGCGTGCACCGGATCATGGTACGCTGCAGCCATGGCACTTCTTTGTGATTGAAGGTGAAGGCCGCGATCGTTTCAGTCAGATACTGGCGCAGGGGGCGGTTGCCGCAGGTCAGGATGAGAAGGGTATTGAGAAAGCCCGCAGTGCACCATTCCGTGCGCCGATGATCATCGCTGTCGTGGCGAAATGTCAGGCCGACCACAAAGTACCGGTCTGGGAGCAGGAAATGTCTGCCGGCTGTGCCGTCATGGCAATGCAAATGGCCGCCGTGGCGCAAGGGTTTAACGGTATCTGGCGCACAGGGCCCCTGACCAACAGCCAGCCGGTTCGCGACGGATTCGCCTGTGGCGAACATGATAAAATTGTCGGCTTCCTCTATCTCGGCACGCCTCAGCTTAAAGCCTCCGCCACCATTAATGTGCCGGACACCACGCCTTTCGTCAGCCGTTTCTGATAACGCGCGCTAAACTGTCTGGATTCTGAGCATCTGCCGCAGAATTCAGACAGTCATACTTACCTCTTTATGGAATGAGCGCTACCATAGCGCGATTGAGATAACAGGAGACGTCCATGAGCGAGCAAACCATTCGTTTAACGCAATACAGCCACGGAGCCGGTTGCGGTTGTAAAATTTCCCCAAAAGTGCTGGAGACCATTCTCCACAGTGAACAGGCGAAGTTTGTCGACCCGAACCTGCTTGTCGGTAACGAAACGCGTGACGATGCGGCAGTTTATGACCTGGGTAACGGCACCAGCATTATCAGTACCACCGACTTCTTTATGCCGATTGTCGACAACCCGTTCGATTTCGGGCGTATTGCGGCCACCAACGCCATCAGCGATATTTTCGCCATGGGGGGCAAACCGATTATGGCGATTGCCATTCTGGGCTGGCCGATTAACACCCTTGCTCCTGAAATTGCCCGTGAGGTGATTGAAGGGGGACGTTTTGCCTGCCAGCAGGCGGGGATCGCGCTGGCCGGGGGGCATTCTATCGATGCGCCGGAGCCGATCTTCGGTCTCGCGGTCACGGGCGTGGTGCCCACCGAGCGCGTGAAACGCAACAGCACCGCGCAGGCGGGCTGCAAGCTGTTCCTCACCAAACCGCTGGGCATTGGTGTCCTCACTACTGCGGAGAAAAAATCGTTGCTGAAGCCGGAACACCAGGGGCTGGCAACCGAGGTCATGTGCCAGATGAATCTCGCGGGTGCGGCTTTCGCGAATATCGACGGCGTGAAAGCCATGACCGACGTGACCGGTTTTGGCCTTCTCGGACACCTCTCCGAAGTGTGTCAGGGCGCGGGCGTACAGGCGCAGGTCTGGTATCAGGACGTGCCGAAGCTGCCGGGTGTGGAGGAGTACATTGCAGCGGGCGCCGTTCCGGGCGGTACCCAGCGTAACTTTGCCAGCTATGGTCATCTGATGGGCGAAATGCCTGAAGCGTGGCGCAATCTGCTGTGCGATCCGCAAACGTCCGGTGGTTTGCTGCTGGCGGTCACGCCAGACGCTGAAGCCGACGTCCAGGCGACGGCCGCAGAGTTTGGTATTACCCTGACGGCGATCGGTGAACTGGTGACCGCGCGCGGTGGCCGACCGATGATTGAGATCCGTTAATTCAATGCGGTTGTTTATTGCCGAAAAGCCGAGTCTGGCCCGTGCCATTGCCGATGTGCTGCCGAAGCCGCATCGCAAGGGCGACGGCTTTATCGAATGCGGTAACGGGCAGGTGGTCACCTGGTGTATCGGTCACCTGCTTGAGCAGGCGCAGCCGGATGTCTACGACAGCCGCTATGCCCGCTGGAACCTCAATGACCTGCCCATCGTCCCTGATAAATGGCGCCTGCAGCCACGGCCTTCCGTCACCAAACAGCTCAACGTGATTAAACGTTTTTTGCATGACGCGACGGAAGTCATCCACGCAGGTGACCCGGACAGGGAAGGGCAACTGCTGGTGGATGAGGTGCTGGACTATCTGGAGCTGGCGCCGGAAAAACGCCAGCAGGTCCAGCGCTGCCTGATTAACGACCTCAATCCGCAGGCCGTGGAGCGGGCCATTTCACGTCTGCGCGCGAACAGCGAGTTTATTCCGCTGTGCGTTTCCGCGCTGGCCCGCGCTCGTGCGGACTGGCTTTACGGGATCAACATGACCCGCGCCTACACCATTCTGGGGCGTAATGCCGGTTATCAGGGCGTCCTCTCCGTCGGGCGTGTGCAAACGCCGGTGCTGGGGCTGGTGGTGCGTCGTGACGAAGAGATTGAGAATTTCGTCGCCAAAGATTTCTTTGAGGTTAAAGCGCATATCGTCACGCCAAAAGACGAGCGCTTTACCGCCGTCTGGCAGCCAAGCGATGCCTGCGAATCGTATCAAGATGAAGAGGGGCGGTTGCTGCACCGTCCGCTGGCGGAGCACGTGGTCAACCGGATTACCGGTCAGCCTGCTATTGTCACCAGCTATAACGATAAACGGGAATCAGAACCCGCGCCGCTGCCGTTCTCGCTATCCGCGCTGCAGATTGAAGCGGCGAAACGCTTCGGTCTGAGCGCGCAGAACGTCCTTGATATCTGCCAGAAGCTCTACGAAACCCACAAACTCATTACCTATCCGCGTTCGGACAGCCGGTATCTGCCAGAAGAGCACTTTGCCGGCCGTCACTCGGTGATGAACGCCATTGCCGTTCACGCGCCGGATCTGCTGCCGCAACCGGTTGTGAATCCGGACATTCATAACCGCTGCTGGGATGATAAAAAGGTGGATGCCCACCATGCGATTATCCCGACGGCGCGCGCCAGCAACGTTAACCTCACGGAAAACGAAGCGAAGGTGTATAACCTGGTGGCTCGTCAGTATCTGATGCAGTTCTGCCCGGACGCCGTGTTCCGCAAATGCGTGATTGAGCTGGAAATTGCCAAGGGGAAATTTATCGCCAAGGCGCGTTTCCTGGCGGAGGCTGGCTGGCGCACGCTGCTTGGCAACAAAGAGCGTGACGAAGAGAATGACGGCACGCCGCTGCCGGTGGTTGCCAAAGATGACGAACTGCTGTGTGAGAAAGGCGAAGTGGTTGAACGCCAGACCCAACCGCCGCGCCACTTCACCGATGCGACACTGCTCTCGGCAATGACCGGGATCGCCCGTTTTGTTCAGGATAAGGATCTGAAGAAGATCTTGCGTGCTACCGACGGACTGGGCACGGAAGCGACCCGTGCGGGCATTATTGAGCTGCTGTTTAAGCGCGGTTTTCTGGAGAAAAAAGGGCGCTATATCCACTCGACTGAACCGGGGCGCGCATTGATCCACTCACTGCCTGAGCTGGCCGCAAGGCCGGACATGACGGCACACTGGGAATCCGTGCTGACGCAAATCAGTGAAAAGCAGTGTCGCTATCAGGACTTTATGCAGCCGCTGGTGGGGACCTTGTACGAGCTGATTAACCAGGCGCGTAATACGCCGGTGAAGCAGTTCCGGGGGATGGTTGCACCGGGTGGTGCGCCGAAGAAACCGTTCAAAAAGAAAAAAAGCGCAGCCTGATGTGCTTTCGGTTGTCGCCCTCTCCCGACGGGAAAGGGCGACAGCGTGCTTAGATAACCCCTTGCCCCATCATCGCATCCGCGACCTTCACGAACCCGGCGATATTTGCGCCGCGCACGTAGTTGGTTTGCGATGCCTCACCGCCGTACTCGACGCAGGCGTGGTGAATATCCAGCATAATGTGGTGCAGACGCGCATCCACTTTCTCTGCCTTCCAGCCGAGGCGCGCGGCGTTTTGCGCCATCTCCAGGCCAGAGGTCGCCACGCCACCGGCGTTCGCGGCTTTGCCCGGCGCAAACAGCACGTCAGCCTCAAGGAACAGATCGGTCGCTTCGATGGTGGTTGGCATATTCGCCCCTTCGGCCACGGCCTTCACGCCGTTGGTAATCAGGGTACGTGCGGCCTCGGTATCCAGTTCGTTCTGAGTCGCACATGGCAGGGCGATATCGACCGGCACGCCCCACGGCTGTTTGCCTTCGAGCCAGGTCAGACCAAATTCACGGGCATAATCCGCCAGACGGCCGTCGCGGCTGGCTTTAATGTCGCACAGGCGTGCCAGCTTCTCGGCCGTAAAACCGGCTTCATCCACCACGGTACCGCGTGAATCTGACGCGGTAACCACGCGGGCACCAAACTGCATTGCTTTCTCAATGGCGTACTGGGCCACGTTACCGGAGCCGGACACCGCCACGCGCATACCTTCAAACCCTAAGCCGTGGCGCTTCAGCATCGCCTCGGTAAAATAGACCAGCCCGTAGCCGGTGGCTTCCGGACGGATCAGGCTGCCGCCAAAGGAGAGCCCTTTGCCCGTAAAGACACAGGCGCTATTATTCGAGAGCTTTTTCATCATGCCGGCCATAAAGCCCACTTCACGCGCACCAACGCCGATATCGCCCGCCGGAACGTCAGTATCGGGACCAAGATGACGATAGAGTTCGGTCATCAGCGCCTGACAGAAACGCATCACTTCGCCTTCGCTTTTGCCTTTCGGATCGAAATCACTGCCGCCTTTCCCGCCGCCCATGGGCAGAGTCGTAAGGGCATTTTTAAACGTCTGCTCAAAGCCGAGGAATTTTAAAATCGACAGATTCACGGAAGGGTGGAAACGCATCCCGCCCTTAAACGGGCCGATGGCGGAATTAAACTGCACGCGCCACGCGCGGTTAACCTGGACCTGATTACGGTCATCTACCCAGGTCACGCGAAACTGAATCACGCGCTCCGGCTCCACGAGGCGCTCAAGCAGTGACATCTGGCGATAACGCGGGTTTTCTTCAAGGAACGGCCATAACGTGGTCATGACTTCACGTACGGCCTGCGCAAACTCACTTTGATGCGGGTCGCGCTGTTGAACATAAGAGAGGAAAGTTTCCAGAGAGCGTGTCTGATCCATAGATATAAGAACCCCTTATATTATTTTATGTATATTGCTTATACGAATTGTGTTGTTTTTTTGACTATACCATCCGTACCGCTTTGTGAAGCAAGCAGAAATGTATGCCGAAAGGGAAATTAATCAGCGGGGCTGCGTCATAACCAAAAGCGATGACGAGATAAATTAAAGGTTCTGCGCCGGTTTACCGTTATAGTCTTTATCAGGGCACAACAGGAAGATAAGTCTATGAACCGTTACGTGATAACCGCGTTATGTTTGATGTTTACCGCAGGCGCGCAGGCAGACCGCATTCGCCCGGATGTGGACGTGAATGTGCCGCCGGAGGTGTTCAGCTCCAGCGGCCAGCGAGCGCAGCCGTGTAACCAGTGCTGCATCTATCAGGATCAGAACTATTCGGAAGGGGCGGTGGTAAAAGCGGACGGCATTCTGTTGCAGTGCCAGCGTGATGAACGCACCATTAGCACGAATCCGCTGGTCTGGCGTCGCGTAAAACAATAAACGCCTCCAGCAGCGGGATGTCCGCAGGCGCTAAGTTGAAACCAAATGCATCTTCGGGCGTACACCACACCAGCGCACTGTGGTAATGCGCCGTCAGCGCGCCGCTGAACGCCGGAACGTGCCAGGCGTGAAGGTTGATTAACCGCTGTGACACCTCACGCTGATGGCTTGCCACATACTCACCAGGCTGCGCGTGGATGCCGAGTTCTTCGTGAAGCTCGCGGACAAGCGCCTCGGGCTGCGTCTCACCGGCTTCTACTTTTCCGCCTGCGAATTCCCACATGCCCGGCTGGTCGGCATGAGCCGGGCGCTGGGCCAGTAAAATTTTGTTGTCTTTTTCGATGATTGCCGCAACGACATCGACTGTTTTTAGCATGGTCGTCAATACTTGTTAGCGAAAAACACCATATTATCGTGCCCTTTCTAAGAGTCCAGCCATCAGGAGAATCAGGTGAAAGAGACGTCCACCTGGGTAGATCCCATCGCCACCCTTCCGGTCAGCATAAAACCGATTGCCGCCATGCAGAAAAAACACTTTGGTGCCGTGCTTAACCCCACGCGCTGGTGGGGAAGGATGCCACGTCTTTTTTGGCTGGTGGCATTGTTCGTCGGTTTTCTCGAACGTCGTCACGCGCGCCTGTCGCCGGTGCTTCGTTCGCTGTTAATGACCCGGGTATCGCAGCTTTGTCACTGCGCTTTTTGTATCGATGCCAACAGTTTGCGCCTGGCGGAGCGCTCGGGCGCATTGGATAAGGTTCAGGCCGTCAACGCGTGGCGTGATTCCGCTCTTTTTAGCGAAGAGGAGCGTGCGGCGCTGGCCTATGCCGAGGCTGTCACCGCGACGCCGCCCCGTGTGAATGACGAAATCAAAAGTGAGATCACACGCCATTTCAGCGAGGACGCGATCGCCGAAATGACGGCGCTGATTGCGTTTCAGAATCTCTCTGCACGCTTTAATGCCGCGCTGGACATCCCGGCGCAGGGGTTATGTGCCACGTTTAAAGAGGATCCCCATGCTTGATCGTCATCTGCACCCGCGGATTAAACCCACGCTCAACCGACTGGTGTCAGTACTGGATAAGCCGGGGATCACGCCTGACGGATTAACCCTGACCGGGTTTGCCATAGGCGTTCTGGCCTTACCGTTTCTGGCCCTCGGCTGGTATCCGGCGGCGCTCGTCGCCATCGTGCTGAATCGCCTGCTGGATGGTCTGGACGGTGCGCTGGCGCGCCGGCGCGGGCTGACGGATGCGGGAGGCTTTCTTGATATCGCCCTCGATTTTCTGTTTTACGCGCTGGTTCCCTTCGGATTCGCGCTGGCGGCCCCCGCAGAGAATGCGCTTGCCGCTGGCTGGCTGTTGTTTGCCTTTATCGGTACCGGGAGCAGTTTTCTGGCATTTGCCGCGCTGGCAGCGAAACACAACATCGACAACCCCGGCTACGCGCATAAGTCGTTTTACTATATTGGTGGGTTAACGGAGGGGACGGAGACGATCGCGCTGTTTGTGCTGTGCTGCCTCTTTCCAGCGCACTTCAGCGTGCTGGCGTGGATATTTGGCGCGTTGTGCTGGCTGACCACCACAACGCGCATCTGGAGCGGGTATGTGACGCTGAAGTCACTTACCCGTTAGCGTGAACTTTCTGGCCCACGTTTTCCGCTGGAGACGGGGTTCTGTGGATGACTGCTCCACTCGTACCAGCCGCCGTCATAGACGGCGACATTTTTCCAGCCCATCGCCCGTGCGTACATAAACGTCTCGGACGCACGCCAGCCGGTGCCGCAGTAAAACGCGACGTGCTGTTCCGGCAGGATGTTCCAGGTTTTCCACATGGCGGCGATGTCGTCAGCGCTGCGCATGGTGCCATCCGGATTATGGAAATCTTCCATATGGGTGGCGTCGCTACCGGCATGCCCCCAGCGGGCACCGGCAATCTCACCTTTTGGCTTAATGTAGCTGTAGCCGCTGGTTTCGCCGATGAACTCCGGCCAGGAACGAATGCTGACCAGCGACGCGTCCTGGCGATGCAGCATCCCGCGTGCTTGCGCCATATCCACCATCAACTGCGGCTGGCCGGGGATCGGTGCACCAAAATCGGGGGCGGGCTTCACGTCTTTGGGCATTCCCCGTTCAACCGGCAGACCCGCGTCAGACCAGGCTTTCCAGCCGCCATCAAGAATGCGGACGTCCTTCACGCCCGCATACAGCATGATCTGCGCCACGCGGGCGGCGGCATATACGTCACGGCCATACAGAATGACGGTCGTATCGTGACGGATCCCGTGCTTCGCCAGCATCGCTTTTAGCGTGTCGTCAGAAACTTTATTCCACAGCGGTTCGCTTTCCACTTCGTTGGTATCAATGTAGCCGGCACCGGGAATATGGTTCAGCAGATAAAACTTCGGCGCGCCCCATGCGGCTTCAATGACTTTCCAGTCGCCCGTTGGCGCGGCAGTGACGGGTTTACCCTGCTGAAGCTGGTGGATCCACTCCGGGTAGACGAGTTGTTCAAAGTGCGGCAAACGCTGCAGACGCTCAGGTACCTGCAGGGCATCGTTGAGCACGGAAATCTGGTGGTAGCCGGCTTTTTCCAGCCGCGCTTTGACCGCCTGATTATCGGCGTCGCGGCCGTAGAGCGCGATCGTCATGGCCGGCGTAAGCTGGTGCTGTCTGGCCCAGACGGCAATCTTGTCATCGCTCATCGCGCCAAGCCAGGAGGCGGAAAGGTTAAGTGCGGCGGGCTCATGCCCGGAGGGCGCGCTCAGCGTTTGCGGCCAGCCGTTGTAAAACGCGCTGGCGCGGGTGTCGATCACCGCGCCGTGTTGTGCCTGAAGTTGAGACAGCGTCATGGCGTGCGGCATATCAGCAGCCAGAGAGGAAAATGAAGCGAGGCCGCACAGCATGGCCAGCGCGGTCAGTTGAGAAACACGTTTCATCGAATAACCTGACGTCAGTAAAAGAGGGGGGCATTGTCGTCTCTCCTGAAAGGTAAAACATTGCGTTAGCACATTATTGCCAGCGAGAAATCTCAATCACTTCGCCGCCCGGGGGCACGTCTTCGTCGTCATGCGTGACCAGAACCACTGGAATATTGCGTGCGCGGGTAGTGTCAAATACCCATGCCCGAAACGAGGCGCGTAACGCATTATCGAGACGGCTGAACGGTTCATCCAGCAGTAACGCCTGCGGCTCTGCAAGCAGGGCACGCAGCAGACTGACCCGGGCACGTTCGCCGCCGGAAAGGGTCGCCGGATCGCTGGCGTAATGCCCGGCAAGCCCGGCAGAACCGAGCGCCTGCTCGACTGCTTCCCGCCGTGCTCGTCCGACAATCCGTTCAGGTAATGCCAGCAGCAAATTTTGTCCGACGCTGAAATGGTCAAACAGCAGGGCATCCTGAAAGAGGATCCCCAACCCGCGGGCCTCCACGGGCAGTCCGTCGCAGCGACGTTCATCAAGCCACAGTTCGCCCTGAGCCTGAAAGTCGTCTGGCAGTGCGCCCACCATCCAGGCAAAAAGGGTTGATTTTCCGCTGCCGGAAGGCCCCATCAGCGTGACTATTTCGCCGCGTGGCACACAAAAATTGACCTCGCGGAAAAGCGGTTCAATGGTGAGATTGCTGACCTGCAGCATTAACGTAATCCTCGTCGGTAACGGCTTGCGAGCCGGGATAGCAGGGCGGCAAGGGCAAACACGCTCCCCGTGACCAACAGCAACCCCAGCGCCCGGTTAGCCAGAAGCGGAATGCTGCCTCCACTGCTGAGCGCCACGGTTTCAGTGGTCAGCGTCGCAAAACGGCCCGCGCCCAGCCAGAGGGTTGGCATGTATTGCGCCATGCTGACGGAAAACCCGGTCGCGAAAGCCAGCAGCGCCGGGCGTACCAGTAAGGGGCATTTCAGTAAGCAGAAGATTTTTCCCCGCCGCCAGCCGAGCGTTCTGGCGGTAAGGATCAGCCGTGGATCGATCCTCTGCCAGGCCGGCTGGAGGACCAACAACATCCACGGTAAAACCCACAGCAGATGGCTCCACAGCACGGCGGCATAGTGCCCGTCGATACCCAGTCGCAACGCGATAACGTATTGCCCAGTAACGAGGGGCAGCGCCGGCAGCGCCAGCGGCAACCACACCCACTGTGTGCCTCGCTGCGGTCCCCACTCAAGCCAGAGAACAATTACCCCCAGCGAAATCAGGCTGGCGAGCAGGCCAAAGGAGAGGCTGGCGCCAACCGCACCGATATCGTCCCGCTGCGCCAGCATGAGCAGCACGACCGCGCAAAGCACCCCGCAGGCGGGCAGAAATCCGCTGAACAGACGCGCTGGTGGGGCGATAAGCGACATTCGACGGCGTCCGCTCAGATCCGGCAGCGTGCGACGCCAGAGTCTCCATGCGCCGTAACCCAGTGCAGAAAGCGCGGCCAGCAGCAGAAGGAGAAACAGGCACAGCAGCGTTCCCTTTGTCTGCTGCTGCGCATCGCCCTGACTGAGCCACTGCCACGCCAGTACGGCAAGCGTCGGGGGATTGCCGGGCCCGAGCACCATCGCCACGTCCACAACCGACAGGGACCAGGCCAGCACCGCCAGCATCACCGCGCCAAGAGCCGGCGCGATCGTTGGAAGGATGAGCCAGTTCAGCGCCTGAAAACGCCCGTAGCCGAAGGTATGCAGCACGACCTTTTGCTGCGCAAGGCGTTTTTCCGGCAGGACGGCGTAAAGGGCCCACAGCACAAACGCGCTCTCTTTTACCGCAAGCGTCAGCCCCAGCCCTGCACCGTATCGGTCAAGCGGCGGCGTACAGACGCTACACACCTGATACAACAGGCCCCCTTCGGCAAACAGCAGTAAAGCGCTGGTGGCAAAGGCCACATGAGGAACGGCGAGCAGCCACGGCAGCCGGCTGCTGAGCCGTTGCCAGCGCTCGCCCGGCCACAGGAGGGCCACGATCACCAGAGCGATAAACATCGACCCCAGCGTCGCGATAAGCGTTGAGACCAGCGTGGCGACCGTTGCCTGTGGCAGCTGCGGGTCGTTAAGCAGCAACTGCCAGTTGTTCAGCGAGAATGCCGGGGCAAACAGTATGGCGGCGGCGGGAAGCAACGGCAGATAGATGACCGCCATCGCCAGCCAGACGAGCCAGCTCAGCGGGTGCCGTAACGACGCAGCCATTCCTGCTCCAGCGCGTTAACCCAGGCGGAGTGCGGCTCGGGAAGCATTTTCGGCAGCCCTGCCGGCGTATGGGCAGCGAGCTGCTTCGCTTCTTTTTCGGGCAGTGTTTTCGCATCCAGTACGCTCGGGTCTCCCCAGATGGCCGGGTCGGCCTTGCGGATTTGCGCCTGCGGTGAAAGGAGGAAATTGGCGACCACCTTCGCACCTGCGCTTGCGCTGGCATTCGACGGAATGGCCACAAAATGGACGTTGCCTATCATTCCGTTGTCAAAACCAACGCTGTAGCTGTCGGCAGGCAGTTCACCGCTGGCCACTTTTTGCTGCGCATGTGCCGGGTTAAAGGTCAGGGAGAGATTGAGACTACCGCTGGCAAGCAAGGTATCCATTCTGGCGGGCGAGGGAGGAAAGTCCTCTCCTTTTCTCCACAGCAGCGGGTGTAATTTGTCCAGGTAGTGCCACAGCGGAGCCGTCACCTGGGCAAAGGTGTTATCAGGGGCTTTTTGCAACGCCTCCGGGTGAGCGGTGAGGTTCAGGAGCAACTGTTCCAGAAATGCCGTACCGGTAAAATCGGGCGGGCGTGGGTAGCTGACTTTGCCCGGATGCTGCTGCGCATACGCCAGCAACGCCTGAGGATCGTTTGGGGGCGCAGGCAGGCTTGCGTGGCGGGCAATAAAGGTGAGCTGTGCACCGCCCCACGGGGATTCCGCGCCATCGGTGGGGACAGCAAAATCCTCCATAACCGGTTTACGGGTATCGACATAGCGCCAGTTGGGCAAGGTCTGCGCCCATCCGGTTTGCAGCAGGTTAGCGGCTTTAAGGGTACGGAAATTCTCACCGTTGACCCATAAGAGGTCGACTGAACCGTTTGTTTTCCGGCCTGCGGCGGCTTCTGTTTGAATACGTTTGACCGCATCGGCGGCATCCGCCAGTGGGACGATTTTAAGGGTTATGTCGTAATGCGTTTTCATCTCACCGCTTACCCACTCGAGGTAGCGGTTTACCGCCCGATCGCCGCCCCAGGCGTTGAACCAGACGGTCTGGCCTTTAGCTTGTTGTTGGATAGCCTGCCAGTTGTCTGCTGCAAACAGCGGGGCTGCCAGCAGCAGACCGCTCAGAAACGTGCAAAAACGCACACGGCGCATAATGCCTCACTTTTTTGATGAAGGGGTAAAACGGGAAAACAGCCAGCGCGTCGCCAGCGGCAATAACCCCAGTAGTGTAAAGGCGAATATCAGTCCCGGCGATAAAATATCGCGAAGCGAATTCACTTTCCCCAGCGCGCGTCCGGCGTTCAGAAAGATAATGGTTGCAGGCAGCATGGCGACCTGGCTCACCCACCAGTAGCGACTGACCGCAATACGGGTCAGCCCCATGAGCAGATTCACCAGAAAAAACGGGAACAAGGGCATCAGACGCAGGGCAAAAAGATACCCTGCACCGTCCCGCGCCATACCGGCGTTCACCGTATTCATCTGTGATGTGAATCGCCGCTGTACCCAGTCGCGCAGCAGATAACGGCTGGCAAGCATCGCCAGCGTGGCGCCGAGGGTAGAAGCAAACGAGACCAGTAGGGTGCCTTCCCACAGCGCAAACAGCGCTCCCGCCAGCAGCGTCAGTATCGCCGCCCCGGGTATCGACAGGGCGGAGACCAACACGTAGAGGGCGAAAAAGAAAAACGCGCTTTGCCACGGTGCCTGTTCCACATGCAAGAGAAGCGACTGCTGGTGCGTTTTGATGGTTTCCAGGGAGAGCGTCCCCGGCGGAAGAAAGACGAAGGTCAGAACAAATGCGCCCAGAAGGGCGCACATCAGGAGTCTTTTTTGCGTGTTCACACGAGGTTACAGTTTGAATTTCGCCCAGACCGGCGCATGGTCAGACGGTTTTTCCATGCTGCGGATATCGTAATCGATGCCGGTTTCGATGCAGCGTTCCGCCAGCGGCGGGCTGGCCAGCAGCAGGTCTATACGCAGACCGCGGTTGTCATCAAAGCCTTTTGAGCGGTAGTCAAACCACGAGAAGCGATCCTGCGTTTCCGGGTTGGCGGTGCGGAAAGTATCAACCAGACCCCAGCCGAGCAGGCGTTCCATCCACTCGCGTTCTTCCGGCAGGAAAGAACATTTACCGGTACGCAACCAGCGTTTGCGGTTCTCTTCTCCAATGCCGATATCGAGATCGGTCGGGCTGATATTCATGTCGCCCATGATCAGCACCGGATTCTCTTTTTTCAGTTCGGTGGTCAGGTAATCCTGCAGATCCTGATAAAACTTTGCCTTGGCCGGGAATTTTGTCTCATGGTCGCGGCTCTCACCCTGCGGGAAATACCCGTTAATCACCGTGATATTGCCAAGTGGTGAGGGAATTTCCGCCATGATGATGCGACGTTGCGCTTCGCCATCATCGCCCGGGAAGCCACGACGTACGGAAACCGGCGTCTCTTTGGTCAGCAGCGCCACGCCATAGTGACCTTTCTGTCCGTGATAGAAGACGTTGTAACCGAGCTTCGCCACCTCTTCGAGGGGGAACATATCGTCGTGAACTTTTGTCTCCTGCAGGCCGATCACATCTGGCTGATGTTGCTCAACAATTGCTTCAAGCTGGTGAGGGCGGGCACGCAGGCCGTTGATATTAAAAGAGACAAATTTCATAGTCGCTGCCAATGCAAGGTGAATAGTGCATGGATGGTAGCAGAATTTGCGTCAACTGTTACGGGGTTCGACCAATAACTGCGACAGATCATGCCAACGGTGCAATATTTGCACCATGCTGACGCGCATTGCCCCCCAACAGGGCGTAAAGAACCGATAAATTTCGCGAGCGATCACAATTCCAGAATTATATTTGGCTTCTGCATACTCTTTCTTATTTTCGTGCGGCAAAGCGCCGCTTGTCGTAAAAATATTCACTTTTTATGCAATAACAGTGAATAACTCCATATCGTAACTTATTGATATTCTGTAACCCTAACCCGTTTATGCATTTTTATCGCTGGCTGGCACGAAGGCTGCAATCTACATTCACAGTGCAAACACTCAATTATTTAACATCTAAATAACCTTTTATTTACCGGATGAGGTCGCTATGTCTCTGTCAATTACGCGTGAAAATTTCGATGAATGGATGATGCCGGTTTACGCTCCGGCGGCTTTTATTCCGGTACGGGGGGAAGGCTCACGCCTGTGGGATCAACAGGGCAAAGAGTATATCGACTTTGCAGGCGGGATTGCAGTAAACGCGTTGGGCCACGCGCACCCGGCACTGCGTCAGGCGTTAAACGACCAGGCGGCGAAGTTCTGGCATACCGGTAACGGTTTTACCAACGAGCCCGCTCTGCGACTGGCGAAAAAGCTGATCGACGCAACATTTGCCGAAAAAGTCTTTTTCTGTAACTCAGGTGCGGAAGCAAACGAAGCTGCCCTGAAGCTGGCACGCAAATATGCACACGATAAATTTGGCGTTCATAAGAGCGGCATTGTGGCGTTTAAAAACGCGTTCCACGGCCGCACGCTCTTTACCGTCAGCGCCGGCGGTCAGCCGTCATACTCACAGGATTTTGCGCCACTGCCGCCGGATATTCGTCACGGCGTGTACAACGATCTGCAGTCCGCCAGCGAGCTTATCAACGACACCACCTGTGCGGTGATCGTCGAACCTATGCAGGGTGAGGGCGGGGTCCTTCCGGCGCAAAAAGCGTTCCTGCAGGGGCTGCGTGAGCTGTGCGATCGTCATCACGCGGTGCTGATTTTCGATGAAGTCCAGACGGGTGTGGGGCGTACCGGTGAGCTGTATGCCTATATGCACTACGGCGTAACGCCGGACGTGCTCTCTACGGCGAAAGCGCTGGGCGGCGGCTTCCCGATTGGCGCCATGCTGACCACTGATAAATTCGCCAGCGTAATGACCGTGGGTACGCATGGTACAACATACGGTGGTAACCCGCTGGCTACCGCCGTGGCCGGGCAGGTTCTCGACATCATTAACACGCCGGAAGTGCTCAAGGGCGTTAAACAACGTCATGACTGGTTTGTTGAGCGCCTGAACGCCATCAACAGCAAGACGGGACTGTTTAAAGAGATCCGCGGTCTGGGTCTGTTAATTGGCTGCGAACTCACACCTGAGTTTGCCGGAAAAGCTAAACTTATTTCACAGGAAGCGGCAAAAATGGGCGTGATGGTACTGATTGCCGGTGCCAACGTGGTGCGTTTTGCCCCTGCGCTGATTGTCAGCGAGGAAGAGGTGAGAACCGGTTTAGACCGTTTTGCACTGGCCTGTGAACATGTGAAGTCCGGGGTGTCATCATGATGGTCATCCGTCCCGTTGAGCGCGGCGATATCGCCGGGCTCATGCAGCTTGCCGGTAAGACGGGAGGCGGGCTGACCTCGCTTCCTGCCGATGAAAAAACGCTGTCGGCGCGCATTGAGCGCGCCCTGCAAACCTGGCAGGGGACGTTGCCAAAAAGCGAACAGGGTTATGTGTTCGTTCTCGAAGATACCGACACCGGTACCGTGGCCGGCATTTGCGCAATCGAAGTGGCCGTCGGGCTTAACGACCCGTGGTACAACTATCGTGTCGGTACGATGGTTCACGCCTCAAAAGAGCTGAACGTCTATAACGCGCTGCCCACGCTTTTTCTCTGTAATGACCACACGGGAGCCAGCGAGCTTTGCACGCTGTTCCTCGATCCTGCGTGGCGAAAAGAGGGCAACGGTTATCTGCTCTCCAAGTCGCGCTTCATGTTTATGGCCGCGTTCCGCGATCGTTTTAACGAAAAGGTCGTCGCCGAGATGCGTGGCGTGATCGACGACACCGGCTATTCACCTTTCTGGGAGAGCCTCGGCGAGCGCTTCTTCTCGATGGAGTTCAGCCGGGCGGACTATCTGTGCGGCACCGGGCAGAAAGCGTTTATCGCCGAACTGATGCCGAAACACCCCATCTATACCCATTTCTTAAGCCCCCAGGCGCAGGCGGTGATTGGCGAAGTGCACCCGCAAACCGCGCCGGCCCGGGCTGTGCTGGAAAAAGAGGGTTTCCGCTACCGTAACTATGTGGACATCTTTGACGGCGGACCCACCCTGGAGTGCGATATCGACCGCGTGCGAGCGATCCGTAAAAGCCGGCTGGTTGAGGTTTCCGAAGGCCAGCCTGCACCGGGTGAGTGGCCGGCATGTCTGGTGGCTAACGAGCAGTACAACAATTTCCGCGCCATGCTGGTGCGAACCAACCCGAAAAGTGAACGTCTGGTGCTGACGGCCGCGCAACTGGATGCCCTGAAATGTAACGCCGGCGACACGGTTCGCCTGGTGCGTCTCTGCCCTGAGGAGAAAACAGCATGACTTTATGGATCAACGGTGACTGGGTCACGGGCGAAGGCGAGCCGCGCATAAAGACCAATCCGGTCGGACAAGAAGTGCTCTGGAAGGGAAATGATGCCAGCGCCGGGCAGGTCGAACAGGCCTGTCACGCCGCCCGTCGCGCCTTCCCGGGATGGGCGAAACAATCGTTCTCCGTACGTCAGGGAATTGTCGAGAAATTTGCATCACTGCTGGAGGCCAATAAAGCCGAATTGACGCGCGTTATCGCTCAGGAAACCAGCAAGCCGCGCTGGGAGGCGGCCACGGAAGTGACGGCGATGATCAATAAAATCGCCATTTCGGTGAAGGCGTACCATACCCGTACCGGCGAGCAACATACCGATATGCCTGATGGCGCGGCCACGCTGCGCCACCGTCCGCACGGCGTGCTGGCGGTATTTGGCCCCTATAACTTCCCGGGGCATCTGCCGAACGGGCATATCGTGCCCGCGCTGCTGGCGGGCAATAGCGTGATTTTCAAGCCGAGTGAGTTAACGCCACTGACCGGTGAGGTGGTGGTGAAGCTCTGGGAACAGGCTGGTCTGCCGCACGGGGTGCTCAACCTGGTGCAGGGGGGGCGTGAAACCGGCCAGGCGCTGAGTGCGTTGAGTGATATCGACGGCCTGCTGTTTACCGGCAGCGCCGGAACGGGCTACCAACTGCATCGCCAGCTGGCGGGGCAGCCGGAAAAAATTCTCGCGCTGGAGATGGGCGGTAACAACCCGCTGATCGTTGAAGATCCCGATGATATCGACGCGGCGGTGCATTTGACCCTCCAGTCAGCGTTTATTACCGCCGGACAGCGCTGCACCTGCGCGCGTCGTCTGCTGGTGAAACGGGGTGCACAGGGCGACGCCTTCCTCGCGCGGCTGGTGGAAATCAGCGCGCGTCTGGTGCCTGCGCAGTGGGATGCCGACCCACAGCCGTTTATTGGGGGGCTGATTTCCGAGCAGGCCGCGCTGAACGTGCTGAAAGCCTGGCAGGATCACGTGGCGCGCGGGGCGAAAACCCTGCTTGAGCCAAAGCAAATCAAGCCCGGAACATCGCTCCTGACGCCGGGCATTGTTGAGATGAGTGGCGCACGCAACGTGCCGGATGAAGAGGTCTTTGGCCCGCTGCTCTGCGTCTGGCGTTATGACGATTTTGACAGCGCCATTGAGATGGCTAATCACACCCGCTATGGACTGTCGAGCGGTCTGATTTCCCCGCATCGTGAGAAATTTGATCAGCTGCTGCTCGAAGCACGCGCCGGGATTGTGAACTGGAATAAACCGCTTACCGGTGCGGCGAGTACGGCACCGTTTGGCGGGGTAGGCGCTTCGGGTAACCACCGCGCCAGCGCGTGGTATGCCGCAGATTACTGCGCGTGGCCGATGGCGAGCCTGGAAACGCCTGCGCTGACGCTGCCGGAAACGCTGAGTCCGGGGCTGGATTTTACTCAGGGGGATCGTCATGAAAGCGCGTGAAGTCAACTTTGACGGGCTGGTGGGGCTGACGCACCACTATGCTGGCCTCTCGTTTGGTAATGAAGCCTCGACGAAGCACCGTTTTCAGGTCTCCAACCCGAAACTGGCGGCGAAGCAGGGGCTGCTGAAAATGAAAGCCCTGTCGGATGCCGGTTTCCCGCAGGCGCTGATCCCGCCGCAGGAGCGCCCGAACGTGGCGGTGTTACGTCAGCTCGGCTTTAGCGGCAGCGATGAGCAGGTTATCGAAAAAGCGGGTACGCAGACGCCGCACCTGCTTTCAGCGGCGAGCTCTGCCTCGTCGATGTGGGTGGCAAACGCTGCTACCGTTGCACCGTCGGCTGATACGCTGGATGGCAAAGTGCATTTAACGGTGGCGAACCTGAATAACAAATTCCACCGTGCCACTGAAGCGGAGACGACCGAGCGCGTTCTGCGTGCGATTTTCCGTCATGAGGCCCACTTTGAGGTCCATCAGGCGTTGCCACAGGTGGCCATGTTCGGGGATGAAGGAGCGGCAAACCATAACCGTCTTGGGGGGGATTATGGCGATCCCGGCGTGCAACTGTTCATTTACGGGCGAGAAGAGGGCGGCCATTCGGCGCCTGTCCGTTATCCCGCCCGCCAGACGCTGGCGGCAAGCCAGGCCGTCGCGCGGCTGAACCAGGTGAATCCCTCACAGATGATTTTTGCTCAGCAGAACCCGCAGGTGATTGACCAAGGGGTTTTCCACAATGACGTCATTGCCGTCTCTAACCGCCAGGTGCTGTTCTGCCATGAGCAGGCGTTTGCCCATCAGGAGAAGCTGCTCGCTACGCTGCATGAGCGGGTGCCGGGGTTTATGCCGATTCAGGTGCCGACCCAGGCGGTCAGCGTGCAGGACGCGGTTGAAACTTACCTCTTTAATAGCCAGCTGTTGAGCCGTGAGGACGGCAGCATGATGCTGGTGCTGCCGCAAGAGTCACAGGACCATAAAGGGGTGTGGCGTTATCTGTCTGAACTGGTGAAAGCCGATAACCCGATCGATGAACTGCGCGTCTTTGACCTGCGCGAAAGCATGGCCAACGGCGGCGGTCCGGCCTGTTTACGCCTGCGCGTAGTGCTGACGCAGAACGAAATGCAGGCTGTTAATCCGGCCGTGATAATGAATGAGACGCTGTTTAACTCCCTGAATGACTGGGTGGATCGTTACTATCGCGACAGATTAACGCAGGCCGATCTGGTCGACCCTCAGCTACTGCGTGAAGGGCGTGAGGCGCTGGACGCGTTAACAACAATCCTGCAGTTGGGATCGGTTTATCCGTTCCAGCGCTAAAGGAGTGGCTATGGAAAATTTACTGGCGTTGACACTGGCCGATGAAACCCCCGAACAGCGTGAGGGGGAGGGCCCCTCATTTCACTGGCGGTGGCTGGGTCGCGGCGTCCTTGAACTGACACCGGCCGCGAAGAGTGAGTTATCGCTGCTGCTTTCAACCGGTATCCATGGCAATGAAACCGCGCCGGTTGAAATTGTCGACCTGCTGCTTCGCGCGTTGTATCGGGGAGATATCACCCTGCAGTGCCGTCTGCTGGTGGTGTTTGGCAACCCGCCTGCGCTGGCGCAAAACAAACGTTATCTTGAGAGCGACCTTAACCGCATGTTTGGCGGCCGCTGGTCACAGTTTGTGCCGGGCGATGAAACGTCGCGGGCGCAGTGGCTTGAGCACGTGGTTGCCACATTTTTCGCCGCGGCCGGTCCCGTGCGCTGGCATCTCGACCTGCATACGGCAATTCGCGCCTCTTATCATGTGCGCTTTGGTGTTCTGCCCCAGCGTAACCAGCCGTGGGATGAGGCGTTTCTGAGCTGGCTGGGCGACGCCGGGCTGGAGGCTCTGGTGTTTCATCAGTCGCCGGGGGGCACATTTACCCATTTCACCTGTGAGCATTTCGGCGCGCTGGCCTGCACGCTGGAGCTGGGAAAAGCGCTACCGTTTGGCCAGAACGATCTCACGCGCTTCGCGCCAACGCATCTTGCGCTTCGCGCGCTGCTCGGAGGATTGGCACCCGAGCCAACGGAACAGACTGTTGTGCGCTATCGGGTCGTACAGCAGATCACTCGTCGCAGCGAGGCCTTCCGGCTGCATATGGCCGCCCACACGCTGAACTTCACCCCTTTTCGCAAAGGCGTTCTGCTGGCGGAAGATGGCGACGAGCGTTACGAGGTGCAGAAAACCACTGAATATGTTCTGTTCCCTAATCCATCGGTAGCGTTTGGCCTGCGCGCCGGACTGATGCTGGAAAAAGTGTCCTGAACATTTCCCCTCTCATTGCCTGAGAGGGGAGCGTCAAAATATTTTTCTTAGCGATTAAAGCGCAATGACAACTATTGCAGAATATTCCTGGTGAATTGCTTTATTATTGGTCTTCACTTCGCTATACTTTTTTAAATTGCTTTGAAAATCATCATTTTGAATATTTTCGTTGCAACTCTCCATCCTTTATCCTTAATTCCTCCACATTTGGCGATAATTTGTTTTTTACACTTTCATTGTTTTACTGTTGCTCTGATTAATTGACGATAAACCCCGTAAAGTTAATCTCGTCAACACGGCATAGCGCCGAAGAATAACTGAAAGTAAGGAAATAAATTATGCGTAAGTTTACTGCACTGTTTGTTGCTTCTACCCTGGCTCTGGGCGCTACCAGCATGGCGTTCGCTGCAGATACCGCGACCACCACCACTGCCGCGCCTGTCGAAGGCAAAATGATGATGCATCATAAAGGCAAGCCGGGTATGCACCACGAGATGATGATGTTTAAAGATCTGAACCTGACGGATGCACAGAAACAGCAGGTCCGCGACATCATGAAAAGCCAGCGCGACCAGATGAAACGTCCGTCACTGGACGAACGCCGCGCGATGCATGACATCATCGCCAGCGACAGCTTCGATAAAGCAAAAGCCGAAGCGCAGATCGACAAAATGGCTGAGCAGCATAAAGCCCGCATGCTGGCGCATATGGAAACCCAGAACAAGATCTACAACATTCTGACGCCGGAACAGAAAAAACAATTTAATGCCAATTTTGAGAAGCGTCTGACAGAACGTCCAGCAATGGAAGGTAAAATGCCAGCACCAACCGAATAATCGGTTCAACATCTTAAGACCGCCGGGATCCTGTCCACAAAAGCGCTAACGCTGTGGACAGGACCGGCGGTTTTTCTTTCCTGCCCTCTTGTCTGCCGCCGCCAGAGCGGTATTCTCCTGTAGTCGCTTCAGAGAATGTTTGCAGAGTCATGGCGTTATAATTTTTATTAACGTTCCTCTAAGGCCTGCCCGCTCTGCTGCCGATACTGTGTCTGTGAAAACCCAACGATAACAAACAAGACAGCAACGATAGCGATATCCTTGCCCTGGCACAGGTTGTGCCTTTCAGGAGTGGTGATGGAGTTCTTTGATATCCGTAAGATGCCGGTCAGCCTCTGGCGCAATGGCGCAGGCGAGACGCGGGAAATTTGTTGTTTTCCGCCCGCAACGCGCGATTTTTACTGGCGTGCCAGTATCGCGACCATCGCCAGCAATGGCGAATTCTCCTCTTTTCCCGGTGTCGATCGGGTGATTACCTTGCTTGAAGGGGGTGAGGTAACGCTGGATGCCGGTCAGGCGTTCTGCCATACCCTGAAACATCATCAGCCATACCATTTTTCCGGCGATCAGCCGGTGAAAGCGCTGCTTTCCGAAGGACGGATGTCGATGGATTTCAACATCATGACCCGGCGTGACCGTTGTCAGGCGAAAGTGCGTGTCGCTGACCGCACCTTTACCACGTTCGGCTCCCGCGGGGGCGTCGCGTTCGTGTTAAGCGGGGCGTGGCAGCTTGGCGATAAGTTGCTGACGGCCGATCAGGGCGCCAGCTGGGAGGAGGGCGTCCATACTCTCCGCCTGCTGGAGGCTCAGGGCACCTTATTATTCAGCGAAATTAACTGGCTGCCGGGGCACTAAGCTCAATGACCTCATACTTGCCGGTTAACACGGGCTTGCAGAGAATTTTGTAGCCATCGTGGTCGAAACCGGCGGGTGTGCGCAGCAAGGTTGCCGCATCGTTTACATCGTCAACAGCGCCCAGCCAGAGCCAGTTGTTGATGATGTGATACTGGGTCATCGCGTCACCGACTTCTTTTAGCGCAACGGCACCCTCCCACGGCCAGCAGTTAACGCTAAGCGCCGCCAGCCCTGCGAGGAGCCGGGCGTGGTGTTCCTCAATGCTTTCTTTCCCACAGCAGGCCCCTGCGCAGCGCTTTAACGCTGAGCGGAAACAGGCCCGCCCGCGGGTGGTTGCTTCGAGGCCTAGCAGGCTGTAGCACAGCTGTAATTCATCGGCCAGCGTTTGCAGAGCCTGCAGAGCCGCCCGTTTGTTAGCGAACAGCCCGTAGAGATTGGGGGCGTGAGAAAAATCGACTTCCCGTGCGTAGACAACCTGCGGCTTACCGGCGTTTATCTGCAGGGAGCAGAGCTGCCGGTTGCGGCGCAGGCGCTTATTGAACAGCGGCTGTTGCTCTTTGATCAGCCGCGCTTCCAGTAAGAGCGCGCCCATCTCTCCGGCGGTACGAAACCAGGTGATGCGTCGCGACTGGCGCAGCATTGCCGCCTCGTCTGGCGTGCGCAGATGAGACATAACCCGGCTGCGAATATTTACGCTTTTGCCAATGTAGAGCGGAAGGGTGTCACTCTCACCGTGAAAGATATACACACCCGGCTGTTTAGGCAGTTCCTCAAGCCAGGGGCGAAGATGTTCGGGATATTCGTAGATAGCCGCCGCTTCAAACTCAAGACGCGGGGCGGATTGACGCCTGCTCACATACTACTCCATATACTGTTCAGGCATACAGTGTAGCAGAGCCGGTTTGGTTAAAAAAGAGCCGGAGGGCGCAACGGACGGTGCGGGCGAACACCCCCTCCCCAGAGAGAGGGTGCCAGAGTGTTACTTTTTCCAGAAATCATCGAACACGGTGATCGGTGGGCGACGCTTGTGCTCGGTTTTCAGATACCAGCTTTCAATGATCTTCGCGGTACCTTCATCCAGTTTTTTGCCTTCCAGATAATCATCAATATTGTCATAGGTGACACCCAGGGCCGCTTCATCCGGCAGGGAGGGGCGATCGTCTTCCAGATCTGCCGTTGGCGCTTTCTTGTAAAGGTGCTCCGGGCAACCCAGCGCGGCAAGGAGCTGCTTACCCTGACGTTTGTTGAGACGGAAGAGCGGGTTAATATCGGTACCGCCGTCGCCATACTTGGTGAAGAAACCCGTGATGGCTTCTGCCGCATGATCGGTACCGACCACAACGCCTTTGGTCATACCGGCAATGCTGTATTGCGCTTTCATACGTTCACGGGCTTTTTCATTGCCGCGGACAAAATCGCTCAACTCAATGCCTGCTTCGCGAAGCGCCTGCTCGCTGGCCAGCACCGATCCTTTGATATTGACGGTGAGTACGCGATCGGGCTGGATGAAGGCGATGGCATCCTGGCAATCCTGTTCATCGGCCTGCACGCCATAGGGAAGACGCACGGCAATAAACTGCAGCGCGTCATCACCCGTCTCTTCGCGGAGCTCTGAAATTGCCATCTGGCAGAGTTTACCGGCCAGGGTAGAGTCCTGACCGCCGCTGATGCCCAGCACCAGGGATTTCAGGAACGAGTGAGTTTTTAAATAAGACTTTAAAAAATCCACGCTGCGGCGGATCTCTTCTTGTGCGTCTACCGCGGGCTTCGCGCCCAGCGCCTGAATAATCTCTTGTTGCAGAGCCATCACGCCCTCCATATGCAGAACATAAACAGATTGTGTTAGCTGTTAAAACTAACCCTTTGAACGAGAAACGACAAGGATCACAGTTTCGAGTGCGCTAAATTGCGGCGATTTAGCAGGTTATCGTTGTTTTATTAGAATTTTCCGAAATTCGTCTGGCGGAATTCACAAAGTTGAACAATAGTACTTTTTATTCCATGCTTAGATAACACGCTGATAAACAAGAGGACGGAATATGAACAAGAACGTAGCAGGAATTCTTAGCGCAGCGGCGGTACTGACTATGCTGGCAGGGTGTACGGCCTACGACCGCACCAAAGATCAGTTTACACAGCCCGTAGTGAAAGATGTCAAAAAAGGCATGACCCGTTCGCAGGTGGCTGCGATTGCCGGCAAGCCTTCTTCTGAAGTGACAATGATTCATGCACGCGGTACCTGCCAGACCTATATCCTGGGTCAACGTGATGGTAAGGCAGAGACCTACTTCGTTGCGTTGGATGAGACCGGTCATGTGATCAACTCCGGTTACCAGACCTGTACTGAATACGATACCGATCCGCAGGCACCTAAGGCGCAGTAACGCTTCTTGCCTGAGTATGTTAACAAACCGGCCGTTGGGCCGGTTTTTTTATACATACGTAAATCTTATTTCTTCTCGCGAATTATTTGCCTGAAATGTGAAGGTAGTCAACACGCCAGGTCAATGAGAGACAATTTGCCCCTGTGCAGAATTATCTCCTGTCTGTACCATTGCGTATACTCACTCCAACGACAAACAACAGTAAGCAAACTACCTGTCTGCCAGGATAGCGAGTCGAGTGATAGCGCGATGGCAGGTAGTCATACGAGAGGGAAGTTACTATGGAAAAGAAACATATCTATCTGTTCTGCTCAGCAGGCATGTCAACCTCGCTTCTGGTGTCAAAGATGCGTGCTCAGGCTGAGAAGTATGAAGTCCCGGTGGTAATCGAAGCGTTTCCGGAGACGCTGGCGGGCGAAAAGGGCCAGACAGCCGACGTCGTTTTACTGGGGCCGCAAATTGCCTATATGTTGCCCGAAATTCAACGTCTGTTACCCAATAAACCGGTCGAAGTGATCGATTCGGGATTGTACGGCAAGATTGATGGTTTAGGTGTATTGAAAGCTGCTGTTGCAGCAATTAAAAAAGCTGCTAATTAATTTTTATTTTTCCCGTCAAAGAGTTATTTCACACACAATACGCCGTAACCCGCGTTGCGGCATTTAAGGGTATTTTCCTATGAGTAAAGTCATCGCTTCACTTGAAAAGGTACTCCTTCCTTTTGCTGTTAAAATAGGAAAGCAGCCTCACGTTAATGCCATCAAAAACGGTTTTATTAGATTAATGCCGTTGACGCTGGCTGGGGCAATGTTCGTTTTAATTAACAACGTTTTTCTGAGCTTTGGTGAAGGTTCCTTTTTTTATTCATTAGGAATTCGATTAGACGCTTCCACAATTGAAACCCTTAATGGTTTAAAAGCCATCGGCGGCAACGTATATAACGGTACGTTAGGTATTATGTCGCTGATGGCTCCTTTCTTTATTGGCATGGCACTGGCGGAAGAACGGAAAGTGGATCCGCTGGCCGCAGGTTTATTATCCATTGCCGCCTTTATGACCGTGACGCCATACAGCGTCGGTGAGGCCTATGCCGTAGGGGCCAACTGGCTGGGAGGCGCTAATATCATCTCCGGTATCGTAATCGGTCTGGTGGTTGCGGAGATGTTCACCTTTATTATTCGTCGCAACTGGGTTATCCGTTTACCGGATAGCGTGCCGGCGTCCGTTTCTCGTTCATTTTCCGCGTTGATTCCAGGCTTCATTATTCTCTCCATCATGGGGATTATCGCCTGGGCGCTCTCTCATTGGGGCACTAACTTCCACCAGATCATTATGGACTCTATCTCAACGCCGCTGGCGTCAATGGGTAGCGTGGTCGGTTGGGCGTATGTGATTTTCACCTCCCTGCTGTGGTTCTTTGGCGTGCATGGTTCACTGGCACTGGCGGCGCTCGACAGCGGTATCATGACCCCATGGGCACTGGAAAACGTTGCACTTTACCAGCAGTACGGCTCCGTTGACGCGGCGCTGGCAGCCGGTAAAACCTTCCATGTGTGGGCGAAGCCGATGCTTGACTCTTATATCTTCCTGGGGGGTACCGGGGCGACGCTGGGTCTGATCATCGCGGTCTTTATTGTTTCTCGTCGCGCTGACCATCGTCAGGTTGCGAAGCTGGCGCTGCCGTCAGGCATCTTCCAGATTAACGAGCCGATTCTGTTTGGTCTGCCAATCATCATGAACCCGGTAATGTTCATTCCGTTCATTCTGGTTCAGCCACTGCTGGCGGCCATAACCCTGACGGCCTATTACCTGGGCATTATCCCACCCGTCACCAACATTGCGCCGTGGACCATGCCGGCAGGTCTGGGGGCGTTCTTCAACACCAACGGTAGCGTGGCTGCCTTCCTGCTGGCGATATTCAACCTCGGGATTGCAACACTGCTCTATATGCCATTCGTGGCGATAGCAAACAAAGCTGCAACCGTTATCGATGAAGAAGAGAGCGAAGAGGATATCGCCCTCGCACTGAAATTCTAAAATTGCACGGCGCGGGGCAACCCGCGCCAGCCAAAAGGAGCTTAAAAATGTTAGATTTGGACAGTATTGTCGCAGAAGAAACCGCAGAGAACGATCTGGAAGAGGTGGTGATGGGGCTTATCATCAATTCCGGGCAGGCGCGTAGCCTGGCGTATGCCGCGCTCAAGCAGGCCAAGCAGGGTGATTTCGCAGCCGCGAAAACCATGATGGCACAGTCCCGTACGGCGCTGAACGAAGCGCACCTGGTGCAGACAAAGCTTATCGAAAGTGACCAGGGTGAAGGCAAGATGAAGGTCAGTCTGGTGCTGGTGCATGCGCAGGATCATCTGATGACGTCGATGCTGGCACGTGAACTGGTGGCCGAGTTAATTGAGCTTCACGAGAAGATGCAGTAAGGCAGATTTTGCAGCAGGAGGTCAGCGCGATGGAAATAAAAACCGCACTTGAACAGCAACTGTTTAATGGCAAAAATTTTCACGTGATTATTTACAACAAGACGGAGAGCGCGAGCGGTCTGCATCAGCATGACTACTATGAGTTCACGATTGTTCTGACCGGTCGCTACTACCAGGAAATCAACGGCAAGCGCGTCCTGCTTGAGCGGGGAGATTTCGTCTTCCTGCCGATGGGGTCCCATCACCAGAGCTTTTATGAATTTGGTGCAACCCGCATTCTTAACGTAGGTGTCAGCAGACGCTTCTTTGAGAAACACTATCTGCCGCTGGTGCCATTCTGCTTTGTGGCCTCGCAGGTCTATCGCATCAAAAACGAATTCATGACCTGGATTGAAACGGTTATCGCCTCGCTTAACTTTCGCGAGAATGAATTTGATGAGTTTATTGAAACGGTGACGTTTTATGTGATGAACCGTCTGCGCCATCATCGTGAAGAGCAGCAGGTAAGCGATGATATTCCGCAGTGGCTGCGCAGTACGGTTGAACTGATGCACGATAAAGGGCAATTCAGCGAAAATGCGCTGGAAAATATGGTCGCTTTGTCCGGTAAATCACAGGAATATCTGACCCGAGCAACTCAGCGTTATTATCGTAAAACGCCAGTGCAAATTATTAATGAAATCCGCATTAATTTTGCTAAAAAACAGCTGGAAATAACCAACTACTCGGTTACCGATATTGCTTATGAGTCAGGCTACAGTAGCCCCAGCTTGTTTATTAAGACCTTTAAGAAATTGACCTCGTTCACACCGAACAGTTACCGGAAGAACCTGACGGTAATTAATTAAATTTCGGCGGATTTACCCGCCACAAATATTGCCTTGATTGCTTGCCCACAGAGCGGGAAGAGTACGCTACACCTTGCAGGCGATTAACCTGATATGCTAAGGGAGATATTATGCAGAAGAAATTAAAAGTCGTAACCATTGGCGGCGGCAGCAGTTATACCCCGGAATTACTCGAAGGTTTCCTGAAACGTTATCATGAATTACCGGTCAGCGAATTATGGCTGGTGGACGTTGAGGAAGGTCAGGAGAAACTGAATATCATTTTTGAGCTCTGCAAGCGGATGGTCGCGAAAGCCGGTGTGCCATTGACCGTGCATAAAACCCTCGACCGTCGCCTGGCGCTGCAGGATGCCGACTTCGTGACGACTCAGCTGCGCGTCGGCCAGCTCAAAGCGCGTGAAATGGATGAACGTATTCCACTGAGCCACGGCTATCTGGGGCAGGAGACCAACGGCGCGGGCGGCCTGTTCAAGGGGCTGCGTACCATTCCGGTCATTTTTGACATCATCAACGATGTGGAAGCGATCTGCCCCAACGCGTGGGTGATTAACTTCACCAACCCGGCCGGGATGGTGACCGAAGCGGTTTATCGCCACACCGGTTTCAAACGCTTTATCGGCGTCTGTAATATTCCGATTGGCATGAAGATGTTCATCAGCGATGTGCTGGAGTTGACCGATACCGACGATCTTTCTATCGATCTCTTTGGCCTGAACCACATGGTGTTTATCAAAGATGTCATCGTGAATGGTCAGTCTCGCTTTAGCGAACTGCTTGACGGCGTAGCCTCCGGGCGCCTGACCGCTGCGTCAGTGAAAAACATCTTTGACCTGCCGTTCAGCGAAGGGCTGATCCGCTCGCTTAATCTGCTGCCTTGCTCATACCTGCTTTACTACTTCAAACAGAAAGAGATGCTGGCCATCGAGATGGGTGAGTACTATAAGGGTGGCGCACGCGCTCAGGTGGTGCAGAAAGTTGAAAAGCAGCTGTTTGATTTGTATAAAGATCCGAACCTGAACGTGAAACCGAAAGAGCTTGAGCTGCGCGGCGGAGCGTATTATTCCGATGCGGCGTGTGAAGTGATCAACGCCATTTACAACGACAAGCAGGCCGAGCACTACGTCAATGTGCCGCATCACGGTCATATCGACAACATCCCGGCTGACTGGGCCGTTGAGATGACCTGCATTCTGGGACGTGATGGCGCCAGGCCGCATCCACGGATTACCCACTTTGACGACAAAGTGATGGGGTTGATCCACACCATCAAAGGGTTTGAAGTGGCAGCCAGCAACGCGGCGCTGAGCGGTGAACTCAATGACGTTCTTCTGGCACTCAATCTCAGCCCGCTGGTCCATTCCGATCGCGATGCCGAGCAACTGGCCAGCGAAATGATTCTGGCGCATGAAAAATGGTTGCCTAATTTTGCCGCTACGATTGAGAAGCTGAAATTCAAACAGCACTGAGAGGATGTGTGATGGAAAACCTGCTGATCGTCAATGCTGATGATTTTGGTCTCTCAAAAGGTCAAAACTACGGCATTATTGAAGCCTGCCGCCGGGGTGTGGTGACCTCAACAACGGCACTGGTTAATGGTGACGCGGTTGAACACGCGGCGCAGCTCAGCCGCGAGGTGCCAGCGCTGGGCGTCGGCATGCACTTTGTATTGACGCTCGGGATGCCGGTTTCACCGATGCCGGGACTGACGCGGGACGGACAGCTGGGCAAATGGATTTGGGAGCAGGCAGAGCAGGGCACGCTGCCGCTCGAGGAGATTACCCGCGAGCTGGACTGTCAGTTCAACCGTTTCGTCGATCTCTTTGGCCGTGAACCCACGCATATTGACAGCCATCATCACGTGCATATGATCCCGGCACTTTTCCCGTCAGTGGCGGAATTTGCACAGCGCAAAGGCGTGGCAATGCGCGTGGATCGTGAGGTGCAGGCGCTGCACGGGCTGTCATTGTCTTCTGTGCCCACAACGGACGGGTTCAGTAGCGCGTTCTACGGCGACGAGATTAGCGAAGCGCTGTTTCTGCAGGTGTTGGATGAGTCCGCCGCGCGCGGGGAACGGTCGCTGGAAGTGATGGCACACCCTGCATTTGTCGATAACATTGTGCGTAAAAGTGCCTACTGCTGGCCGCGACTGGCGGAACTGGATGTGCTGACGTCGGCATCGCTGAAATACGCCATTGCCGAGCGTGGGTACCGTCTGGGCACCTTTGAGGATGTATGAAAATAGCCCGGAGGCGCGGTGCCTGCCGGGCTGAGTAAACGATGTCAATCAGCGCCGGGTCGGGCAAAGCCAGACCCGGCTTTTCTTTTATGCCGGTATCCGATCAATCTTACTGCTGCGTGACCACACACGGTGCGCTGCGAGCAGATCGAACAGCTTGGTCATAAACGCATCATCGACATTATCGCCTTCGACAATGCCATCTTCACCTTGCTCAGCCACCTTCAGGTGCGCTTTAAACTGTCGCGCATCGCCGGACAGGGCGATCGGCTTCAGGTGTTTATAGGCTTCCAGCAGATAATAAATCGCATCGCCATTGTTCAGCAGACTGTCGATGTCGCCGCACGGCACAATCACCGCATCAACGGTGAGCGATGGTGCTCCGGCAAAGGTGGCCGCAACCGGCAGCACTGAACCGTCGTCGGCGGTCACTTCCCCCATGCGGGAATAGAGCAGTTTGGCGTGAACGCCTTTGGTTTTCAGCGCCTGCATAATCCCCAGCACGTCGCTGGCACGGGTGTTGTCATTCAGCAGAATGGCCACTACCCGGCCCTTTATCGAGCCACCCGGCACCGCATACAGACTCAGGGACGGATCTTTCTTCAGGCCGTTAACGTCTTTCGGTGGGGCCGCATTGCGTTGCTCGTCCGTCAGCGTAATGCCAAGGTTATCCGCCACGCTCTGGGCAAGCTGAATATCGATATGGGCGAGCTGATCGACCACGCGCTCGCGGATATAAGTCCGCACCACTTTGCTCAGTTCAAAGCTAAAGCCGCCGATAATGTGCTGTTGCTCGATCGGCGTCTGGCTGTTCCAGAACAGGCGAGGTTGGGCGTAATACTCGCCGAATGACGGGCTACGCTCGCGGATTTTATTGCCATCGATGCGCTCCTGGTACGACTCAAAACCACCGCGTTTCGGTCCCGGCGGCGTTTCGCGCGGCCAGTTATCGTTGATGGAGTTCGGCTCATAGTTAGCCGGATTGGTATCGATATCCTGGCGATGCATCCCGTCGCGCTGGAAATTGTGGTACGGGCAGGTTGGACGGTTAATCGGAATTTCGTGGAAGTTTGGCCCGCCAAGGCGACTGATCTGCGTATCGGTATAGGAGAACAACCGCCCCTGCAGGAGGGGATCGTTCGTGAAATCCAGCCCCGGAACAATATGCCCCGGGTGGAACGCGACCTGCTCATTTTCGGCAAAGAAATTGTCCAGGTTGCGGTTGAGCACCATTTTACCCACCAGCTGAACCGGCACCAGCTCCTCTGGGATCAGCTTAGTCGGGTCAAGAAGGTCGAAATCGAAGTTAAACTCATCCTCTTCCGGGATCAGCTGTAACCCCAGTTCATATTCCGGGAAGTCACCGGCTTCAATCGACTCCCACAGTTCGCGACGGTGGAAGTCCGGATCGCGCCCGGTCAGCTTCTGGGCTTCATCCCACACCAGCGAGGCTTTGCCCGCCACAGGCTTCCAGTGGAAGCGTACGAATGTGGCTTTCCCGTCCGCGTTGATCATCCTGAAGGTATGAATACCAAACCCTTCCATCGTGCGGTAGCTGCGCGGAATGCCCCGGTCTGACATCGCCCACATCACGTTGTGTAACGTTTCTGGTTGCAGTGAGACATAATCCCAGAAGGTGTCATGCGCACTTTGTCCCTGCGGTATGGCCCAGTGGGGCTCCGGTTTTACCGCATGGACAAAGTCAGGAAATTTATGCGCATCCTGAATGAAGAACACCGGGGTGTTATTGCCGACGAGATCGAAAATACCCTCTTCGGTATAAAATTTGGTGGCGAAGCCGCGGATATCACGCACGGTATCTGCCGAACCCGCGCCGCCCTGTACGGTTGAAAAGCGGACAAAGACCGGTGTGATTTTGTCCGAATCGGAAAGGAAATCCGCTTTGGTTATCTCTTTGAGGCTTTTGTAGGGCTGGAAGTAGCCGTGTGCAGCGGAGCCACGCGCGTGAACGATGCGCTCAGGTATACGTTCATGGTCAAAATGGGTGATTTTTTCCCGCAGAATAAAGTCTTCCAGCAGGGTCGGTCCGCGCGTTCCCGCACGCAGCGAGTTCTGATCGTCAGCAATGCGCACGCCCTGGTTGGTGGTAAGTGCAAAACCTTCGCCGCCTTTACGGTGGGACTCAAGGGATTTCAGCTTCTCGTTTCCGGTATCCGGGGATTTCATACTTCCCGGCGCGGTAGGCTGTTCGCCAGGTGCGGAAGGGCCGGGGGACGGGCGGTGAGAGCCGTCCGCTGGGGCCAGAGAGTCCATGCCTGGTTGAGATTCTTCAGTGCCATGAATGGGTGATTGATGTGTTTTATCTTTGTTCGACATTGCACGCTTCTCCTTTATCCATTGCTAAAAACCTTGTTAACTATAGAACAATGTGGCGAAAGGGCGGGCGAACTAAGAGTTTTCAGATGACCTGGTTAAGGAATGCGCTATCAGAGCGATGCAGGGCGCGACGCGTGGGGGGAGGATCGGCTATCATAGAATTTTCCTGCTTCCAGAATGTGCTTTAGTGAACCCGTCGCTTATGAAACCTTTTCGTCAACAAAACCGCCCTGTCATTAGCTACGTGCCCCGCGTCGAACCCGCGCCGCCCGAACACGCCCTGAAGGTGGATGGTTTTCGTGATGTCTGGCAACTGCGCGGTAAATACGTAGCGTTTGTTCTGATGGGAGAACACTTCCGCCGTTCGCCCGCGTTTTCGGGGCCGGAGTCGGCCCAGCGATGGGCGAACCAGGTCCGCCAGGATGAAGAGATTGAAGAATAACAGCCAAAAAAAAACCGCCATCAGGCGGTTTTTTTTATTCATCCGTGATTAACGGTGCGCCAGTTCAGCGTCGTCTTCACTTTCCAGAATGGTTTTATCGGTCTGCTTCAGCCACTGGCTGGTCAACGTACCGGCGGTCATGGAACCGCTCACGTTCAGCGCAGTACGACCCATGTCGATCAGCGGCTCAACGGAGATCAGCAGGGCAACCAGCGTCACCGGCAGACCCAGGGCCGGCAGGACAATCAGCGCGGCGAAGGTTGCGCCACCGCCAACACCCGCAACGCCTGCGGAGCTGATGGTGACAATCCCGACCAGCGTGGCAATCCAAACGGGATCCAGTGGGTTAATACCCACGGTCGGAGCAACCATTACCGCCAGCATTGCAGGGTAGAGACCTGCGCAACCGTTCTGACCAATGGTGGCACCAAAGGAGGCAGAGAAGCTGGCAATAGATTCCGGTACGCCCAGACGACGGGTCTGCGCTTCAACGTTCAGCGGAATAGACGCGGCGCTGGAACGGCTGGTGAACGCAAAGGTCAGTACCGGCCACACTTTACGGAAGTATTTCAGCGGGCTAACGCCATTGACGCCCAGCAGGATACCGTGCACCACGAACATAATGCCCAGACCCAGATAAGAGGCGACGACGAAGCTACCCAGCTTAATGATGTCCTGCAGGTTAGAGCCGGCAACCACTTTGGTCATCAGCGCCAGAACACCGTAAGGGGTCAACTGCATCACCAGACGGACCAGCTTCATTACCCAGCTTTGCAGGGTATCGATAGCCACCAGCACGCGCTCGCCTTTCGGCGCGTCGTCTTTCAGCAGCTTCAGCGCCGCCACACCGAGGAAGGCCGCAAAGATCACCACGCTGATAATGGAGGTTGGGCTGGCACCGGTCAGGTCAGCAAACGGGTTCTTCGGTACGAAAGAGAGCACCATCTGTGGCACCGTCAGGTCAGCGACTTTACCCACGTAGTTGGTCTGAATCGCGGTAAGACGCGCCGTTTCAGCCGTACCCTGGACCAGACCTTCAGCGGTCAGCCCGAACAGGTTTGTGACCAGCACACCGACCAGAGCTGCAATCAGCGTGGTAAACAGCAGCGTACCGATGGTCAGGAAGCTGATTTTACCCAACTGGGTGGCGTTATGCAGACGGGCAACGGCGCTCAGAATAGAGGCAAACACCAGCGGCATAACGATCATCTGCAGCAGCTGGACATAGCCGTTACCGACGATGTTGAACCACTGAATAGAATCTTTCAGAACTGGATTATCGGAGCCATAAATAGCCTGCAACGCCAGACCAAACACGACACCCATGGCCAGACCAACCAGCACTTTCTTCGCGAGGCTCCACTGTTTGTGGCGCGCCTGCGCGAGAAGCAATAGCAATACAACGAACACTACAATGTTCGCGATGAGTGGAAAATTCATCCCCGTTCTCCTGATTTATTATACGGTCGGTTTTTACCGATCCTGTTGGCGCAAGGTTATCAGAAGTGTGATGTGGCGCTTATATCCAAATGGAATGGGTTATGACAAATGGAAATAATTTGTGTGCTTAGTGTTCAATCTGGTGATTAATGAACCGATTAAACTGAAATTGCAGCGAATTGATCATCTGGGATGACCAGCGCACTGCACTGTTTTCGGGCAAGGTTTGCGGCATCCAGACGGCGTAGGCAAAGAGCGCCATACACAACACACGCTCAAGCTGATTACCTTTCTGCGGCGCAAGAATGGGCAAACGGAAACGCCAGCGGCATGGCCAGAGCAGCGGCACGCCCGCAGGCGTCAGCATATCGGCAAGGATATGGCTTAAATAACCCAGCACCATTCCCTGGATAGCATCGCCGGGCACTATCCAGCTCTCAGGGACTTTTAAATAGAAAAGGGTGAGCAGGCCGAATACGGCCAGCAGGCTGTGGGTAAACCCACGGTGACCAAACGCGCGGGCGATGGGTTTTGATATCCACTTTAGCCGCTGTCCCAGGAACGATTTTGGATGGTCGATATCGGGCAGCAGACAGGTCAACACGGCGGACGGGACAATATGCCACCAGTCCCCCTGTGCGAGCACAGGGGTAAGTTCAGCGTTTTTGGCAAAAACTGCGCACGCAATGGAAAAAAGCAGATGGCCTTCCGCCGTCATGATAAAACCCACAAAACTGTCAATTCATACAGTATAGGGTTTTTATACAGTAGACGAAAGAGGTGACGGTGTAACTGTATGTCACAAACGCGCCTAGCGCGCCAGCCAGCCCCCGTCGACGGCTAACGTATGACCGTTCACGTAATCCGAGGCGGCGGAGGCTAAAAAGACCACCGGTCCCTGCAGGTCTTCCGGAACTCCCCAGCGCTCGGCAGGTATCCGGTCGAGGATCTCCTGGCTGCGCTGCTGATCATCTCGCAGTTGCTGAGTGTTGTTGGTCGCCATATAGCCCGGCGCGATGGCATTAACATTGATGCCGTGTGTCGCCCATTCATTGGCCAGCAGACGCGTGATCCCCAACACGCCGCTTTTGGACGCGGTGTAAGAGGGCACGCGGATGCCACCCTGGAATGAGAGCATCGAGGCGATATTGATGATTTTCCCGCCCTGGCCCTGCGCAATAAACTGTTTAGCCACGGCCTGGGAGAGGAAAAAAAGCGATTTCAGATTCAGGTTGATGACGTCATCCCAGTCCTTTTCGCTGAACGCGAGAGCATCTTCACGGCGTATGGTCCCGGCATTGTTCACCAGAATATCGACTCGCCCCATCTCAGCAACCGCGCTGTCAACAACGTCCTGAAGACTCTCCTGCTGACTGAGGTCGGCCCGAATCGCCCTGAACCGCCTTCCGAGCGCGCTAATGCAGGCAGCCGTTTCCTCCGGCGCTTTGCGGTTAACACCCACGATGTCGCATCCCGCCTGCGCCAGCGCAATGGCCATGGCTTGTCCCAGACCGGTATCGCATCCGGTGACGATGGCCACTTTTCCTGACAGAGTGAAGTTATCCAGTATCATACGCGCCTCAGAAGTAAGGTTATTGTCATTCTGACGCTAAGGATAGAAGCGGGGGATAAGAAAAGCAAACAAAATGAAACGATGTTTTGTTTTTAAAGCAGGCAGCCTGACGCTGCCTGAAAAGGGCGGGTTACTCGCCGCGCAGGTGCTGCGCCGTCAACTCAACCAGTGAGTACAGCTTTACGTCGGCAAGGGCAAAACGGGGATCGTGTCGGCCTTCCTCCGCGGGAACAACAATCGAGCGCATGCGTGCGGCCTTCGAGGCCACCATTCCGTTAACGGAATCTTCCAGCGCGACACAGCAGAGGGGATCAAGACCGAGTTTAGCGGCACAGTCGAGATAGACCTGCGGGTGCGGCTTGCTGTATGGCAACGTTTCCGCTGAGGCCAGCGCGTCGAAGCTGTCGCGCAGCTCAAACATGGTCAGTACTTTTTCCAGCATATGCAGCGGTGAAGCTGACGCCAGGCCAACTTTCAACCCCTGCGCTTTACACAGCGCGACGGCTTCACGCACGCCGGGCAGCAGGGGCTTGCTCTCTTCCACCAGTGAGATGGCGCGGCTGATAATACGCGCGGTCACTTCGTCGCGGTCGGGTCCCACCCACGGCTGCTGGGCATACCACAGGTCCACCACCATATCGATGCGCAGACCAAGCGTATCCGGAAGTTCATTACGGCGGCTGATATCAACGCCCAGGCTGGCGATAACGTCCAGTTCGGCGCGATCCCACAACGGTTCGGAATCGATCAGTAATCCATCCATGTCAAAAATTGCGGCAAGAATCTGGCGCGGTGTCGACATCACAACGTCTCCTTATCCAGGGTGTACGACAGACGATAAATGCTAAGTGCACTCTGCAATTTAGCATATTGCCTTTAAAGAGCGGGCGAAAATGATGGTCAGCAGGTAGACTTAGGCAGAAATAACGCGTCTTTATGAAGGGGAACTGATGACGTATCAACAAGCTGGACGCATTGCTGTCTTAAAACGTATTGCTGGCTGGGTAATTTTTATTCCAGCCGTCATTTCGACGCTGATCTCTGTGCTCAAATTTATGTACGATCACAGTGAAAAACAGCCAGGTATTAATGCGGTAATGCTTGATTTTGCTCATGTCATGATTGAAATGATGCGTTTTAACACGCCGTTTCTGAATGTCTTTTGGTTCAATTCGCCGACGCCGAATTTTCATCAGCAGTTGAATCTCGGGTTTTGGGTGATCTACGCGCTGATCTTTATTGGTATGGCGTTGCAGGCCTCTGGCGCACGCATGAGCCGTCAGACGCGCTTTTTACGCGAAGGTGTGGAAGACCAGATGATTCTCGAACAGGCGAAAGGCCCGGAAGGGATGAGCCGCGAGCAGATTGAGTCCCGCATTGTTGTGCCGCGTCACACCATTTTCCTGCAAATTTTCCCGCTGTATATCCTGCCAGTCATTATCATCGTGGCGGGTTACTTCTTCTTTTCGCTGTTGGGATTCCTGTAACCGATAAGGGTGGCGACATAGCCACCCGTCCCGCCATTACGCGGCAAGCACACGTTCAAGTGCCCTCTGGGCATTGACCAGATGCTCTCCGCCAAACAGAATGGCGCGGTTCATCAGTGTGTAGAGCTGATACACCGGCTGGCGCTCAAGAAAACCCTGCGGCAGAGGCAGCACGGACTGGTACCCGTCGTAAATTTGCGGCGGTTGCTCAGGGTGCAGTGGCAGCATCGCCAGGTCACACTCCCTGTCGCCCCAGTAACAGGCCGGGTCGAAGATATAGGGGCCGTCAGGACCCAGCGCGCAGTTATCTGACCACAAATCGCCGTGCAGCAGAGACGGCTGAGGCTGGTGGGATGCCAGACGCTGCTGAATGTGTTCGACGATGGCATCGATATTGCCAAACTCCAGACCTTTCTCCGCAGCCAGTTCCAGCTGCCAGCCAATGCGTTGCTCAGCAAAGAATGTCGACCAGCGTCGTTGCCAGGCATTAGGTTGTGGAGTGGTGGAGAGGTCGTTGTCAAAATCGAGACCAAACTGCGGCTGGTCGCTCCATTGATGCAGTCGCGCTAACTGTTGGCCGAGAATGAAGGCGTTATGGGCGTCTAACGGGCGGGCAGGAAGAAATTCCATGACCAGAAAACTGTAGTCGCGGTCGCTGCCCACGGCCCAGACCTGCGGGACCGTCACCGTTTTACTGCGCGACAACAGTTCCAGCTGGTCGGCTTCGGCGGTGAAAATCGGAAGCAGCTCTCGCTCATCGCATTTAACAAAGAGATCGCGCCCGGCGTAGCGTAAGTGCCATGCGGCGTGGATTTCTCCGCCTGGCAGTTCGTTCCGCAGTTCAATTTCACCTTCACCCAGTTGCTCACTTAAAAGATGACTGATAGCCTGCCACATGTTGTCTCTCCCATGTTGTCTGCCAGATCATAAAGTTAGCGCATAATTGCGGTAAAAAAATACGAACTAACGCACACCTGAGCGGTTTAAATTCATGCAGGGCACTTATTGTTCTTTTTTCTGCCAGCTTTCCCAGGTATCAAGATCAATTTCTGCCGCTTTGTCGGTCACGCTTTCGACCAGACTGGCCGCCAGAGCGTGAACCTCTTCTTTACTCAGGGCGCTGATCAGGCCAAACGTCAGGGTGCCTAAATCATGGATATTGCCCTCGTCATCCGTGAGTGTGAGCAGGAAATTGGCCCGGGTAAAGGCGTTGTTGAGCTCATTAAGCTCGGTCAGCGACGCTTGATGAATGTTGATGGTAACGACGTAGCGGGTGATGTCACCACTGCTCATAATTCACCTCATTGTTATCTTGGAAGTTTTCTTAGCATAGTCGATAGGCTGCGTTTGGCGACTATGCCGCGTATTTCCCCTTCACAGAGAAGGGGAAAAGGGGGATTAATTTCGGGACAGGTAATCGACGATTTTTTGCGTGTCGCTAAGCGAACAGAGACGTGTGCCCTGGTTGATGGTGGCAGCGCTACCCGCTGCGACGCCGTAGCGTGTCATCTCCAGTAGCGAAGCACCCTGAGCCAGTTTCAGGGTCATCGCTCCAACCATGCTATCACCTGCGCCCACGGTACTCTGGCTTTTCATCGGCGGCGGAACAACCTGAACGGACCCCGTTTCGTCCACGGCCAGGGCACCCTGCGGGCCAAGGGAGACCACGACCCGTCGCGCTTTGCCGCTGTGAACCAGCTCCTGCGCGGCGGTGAGGACATCGTCCGGCTGGTTCAGCTCGCGGTTCACCAGCGCGCTTAACTCTTTCTGGTTGGGTTTAACCAGCTCAAGATTGCCCGGCGTCAGGGCTGCCTGCAGCGCCTCGCCGCTACTGTCGACAATGCAGCGGATACTGCGTTGCTGCGCGGCCCGAATCAGCGCCGTCAGTTTTTCCGTGCTGACACCGGGCGGCAGGCTGCCGCTTATCACCAGCAGAGCACCGCTCTCAATGGCCAGCACCTTCTCTTCAAGCTGACGAAACTCATCTTCACTGAGTTTTGCACCCGGCATGACGAAACGGTATTGCTCGCCACTGGACTCCACGTGCACATGCAGGTTTTGCCGCGTCCAGTCTTTGGACTCGACGGACTGCGAGGCCACCTGTTCATCGGCCAGCAGAGAGACCAGGTGCTCACCGGTCGCGCCGCCTGCGGGGAAAATTGCTGTCGCCTTTCCACCGAGGTGCGTTATGGCTCGCGCCACATTGATACCGCCGCCGCCGGGCTCAAACACCGGGGCGCTGCAGCGCAATTTACCTTCCGGGTAAATCTGGGGCGTCAGGGTGGCGGAGTCGAGGGAAGGGGAGAGCGTCAGGGTGTAGATAGAAACCATCATTACCTCCTTTTAGCGTGGGTTCCTTTTAGTCTGGCACCATTTGTCAGGAAGGCAATGTAAATAACAGTATGATTTTAAATATGAATACTGACATAAAGTCTGCTGCGGCTTATATAAAATAAAACGCTTTTTGAGATCGTTCTTATTCAAAAAATGAAATAAGAAATCATTGCTATGTTATTTGCGGCTTTTTATAATTTGTTACCTTTCTCTGGACGCCTTGTCATTGATCCTCAAGAAAGTTTCCGGGACCGTGTGGTCTCTTTTTTTGTTGTACGGACTCCTTAATAAAATGAAGCTTTTGAAGACAGTACCCGCTGCACTGATGCTGGCGGGTGGCGTGTTTGCTGCAATGAACGCGACCGCAGATGATTCCGTTTTTACTGTCATGGACGATCCAGCCACCGCGCAAAAACCGTTTGAAGGTAACCTGAACGCTGGCTATCTTGCACAATCCGGTAACACGAAAAGCTCCTCTCTCACGGCGGACAGTACGCTGACCTGGTACGGTAATACCACCGCCTGGTCTCTGTGGGGAAATGCCAGTAACACCTCCGCGAATGACGAACGCTCTTCCGAGAAATATGCGGTTGGCGGACGTAGCCGTTACAACATGACCGACTTTGACTACCTGTTTGGTCAGGCCAGCTGGTTAACTGACCGTTACAACGGCTATCGCCAGCGTGATGTGTTCACTGCCGGTTACGGTCGTCAGTTCCTGAACGGACCGGTACACAGTTTACGTTTTGAATTCGGTCCAGGTGTGCGCTACGACGAGTACACCGACGGCGAAACCAAAACTCAACCGCTCGGTTACGCTTCCGGCACCTATGCCTGGCAGATGACTGACAACACCAAATTTACCCAGGGGGTGTCTGTGTTTGGTGCCGACGATACGACGCTGAACTCAGAAACAGCGCTGAACGTGGCCATCAACGAACACTTTGGCCTGAAAGTGGCCTACAACGTCACCTGGAACTCTTCTCCTCCTGATTCTGCTCCGGATCATACCGACCGCAGAACCACGGTTTCACTGGGTTATAAAATGTAATATTCTCGGGCCGATTACGCTATCGGCCCGTTTTTTATTTTTTGAAACTGTGCTGTTTTATATTAAACACTGTTTTGAAATATCTGGTCTGCTGATATCTCCATCATTTCTTCATAATGCATTTTCATTAATTTGCGGCTTATTTGACACGAATTGATAACGTAACAGGCTAGGCAAAAGTGTGATCTGGATCTACACTCTTAGCACGGGCAGAATTCGGCCTTAAGGTATTTAGCATTATTAGCTTTAAATGTAGAAAGAGAAAAAACATTATGAAAAAAATCAAAACTGCCGCAGCAGCGATGGTGCTTTCCGCACTGTCTTTTGGCGTATTTGCTGCTGATGAAACCACCCCGACAGCCAGTGACACCCACAGCCAAATCGGCATTGCGAAAGCCGCTGACGTTGAAGCCGGATCTAACATCGCGCCAGCCTCTCAGTCCACCGGTCAGTCTATGAATGATGCTTTTGACGTCCATAAACTGGTTGCAGGTGAATGGTCCTGATGGGTTTTGCCGAGTTGTTATTGACGTTTAAACGCTAATTCAACGCGCCAAAAAAACCGGATTTTGTGGTACCGGTTTTTTCGCGGTAAACCTATTTGACGTAAACCTATCGTCCGTATTTCGTCCTGGCGGTGAATACCCGCAAAAGGGTATTACGGATAACGATGTTATTCCCTGCGCAGTTATTTATATTCACGTTCAGCCCCAAATCATTGCCGCCCAACGCAGAAGCAGCATCGCGCCGCAGATGGCAATCAGCACCAGTACCATTTTCCAGTGTTTTACGGCAAATCGTTTTGTTGGCATAACCTGATCCTTGTAAGTTGATGCGAACAGTCTACCAAACAGGGCGGGGAAATGCCCCTTCTCCAGTGGTGAATCAGGTTATGCCTGCTTCCGGTTCGGTTAGAACCAGTGGAATCGTTCTGCAAGAATCAACAATAAACCGGTGGCTGAAAGGATGTTCAATATCACAACCGTTCTACTTGATACGTTCATGGTATGCACCTTTGGGTTTAAAGACTTGTTCAAGAGTAGCCCAGCATCTCTGGAATGCGAGCACCGGAGATATGCGCCCTGCAAATTCATGCGAAAGTGCCAGCGCAGCAATCTGCCCGCAAAGGGTGCAATCTCTCTTTTGTTAGTGTTACCATTGCAGGGCTTGCCGTAAATCCGCATTTATCTGATTTTCGGCGGGTGAATGATCGCGAGCCAATTTGACGATTGTTGGTCAGATGGTGTCGTAATCTATTGTCAAATCACGATTATTTTCTTTGTATATGCTCTTATGTGTGGGGCATCACTGCAAATAAGGATATAAAATGCCTGTAATTACTCTTCCTGATGGCAGCCAACGCCATTACGACCACGCTGTAAGCCCAATGGATGTTGCCCTGGACATTGGTCCTGGACTCGCGAAAGCAACCATCGCTGGCCGTGTTAATGGTGAGCTGGTTGATGCATCTGACCTGATTGAAAGCGATGCGCAGCTGTCTATTATCACAGCGAAAGACGAAGAAGGTCTGGAGATCATTCGTCACTCCTGCGCACACCTGTTAGGTCATGCGATCAAACAGCTGTGGCCGAACACCAAAATGGCGATCGGTCCGGTTATCGACAACGGTTTCTACTATGACGTTGATCTTGACCATACCCTGACTCAGGAAGATATCGACGCGCTCGAAAAACGTATGCACGAGCTCGCCGAAACTAACTATGACGTCATTAAGAAGAAAGTCAGCTGGCACGAAGCGCGTGAAACCTTCGTGAAGCGTGGCGAGAGCTATAAAGTCTCTATTCTTGATGAAAACATCTCTCATGATGACAAGCCTGGCTTGTACCATCACGAAGAATACGTCGACATGTGCCGTGGTCCGCACGTGCCGAACATGCGCTTCTGTCATCACTTTAAGCTGATGAAAATCGCGGGCGCCTACTGGCGTGGCGATAGCAACAACAAGATGTTGCAGCGTATCTATGGTACCGCGTGGGCCGATAAAAAAGCCCTTAACGCCTACCTGCAGCGCCTGGAAGAGGCGGCTAAACGTGACCACCGTAAAATCGGTAAGCAGCTTGACCTGTACCACATGCAGGAAGAAGCGCCGGGTATGGTGTTCTGGCACAATGACGGCTGGACTATCTTCCGTGAACTGGAAACGTTCGTACGCTCCAAGCTGAAAGAGTACCAGTATCAGGAAGTGAAAGGCCCGTTCATGATGGACCGTGTGCTGTGGGAAAAAACCGGCCACTGGGACAACTACAAAGATGCGATGTTCACCACCTCTTCTGAGAACCGTGAATACTGCATTAAGCCAATGAACTGCCCTGGCCACGTTCAGATCTTCAACCAGGGTCTGAAATCCTACCGCGATCTGCCGCTGCGTATGGCAGAGTTCGGTAGCTGCCACCGTAACGAGCCATCAGGTGCATTGCACGGTCTGATGCGTGTTCGTGGCTTTACTCAGGATGATGCGCATATCTTCTGTACTGAAGATCAGGTTCGTGATGAAGTTAACGCCTGTATTCGTATGGTCTACGATATGTACAGCACCTTTGGCTTCGAGAAGATCGTCGTCAAACTCTCAACGCGTCCGGAAAAACGTATCGGTAGCGATGAGACCTGGGATCGCGCAGAAGCGGATCTCGCCGTGGCGCTGGAAGAGAACGGCATTCCGTTCGAATACCAGCTGGGCGAGGGCGCATTCTACGGTCCGAAAATTGAATTTACCCTGTATGACTGCCTCGATCGCGCATGGCAGTGCGGTACTGTACAGCTGGACTTCTCCCTGCCGCAGCGTTTAAGCGCCTCTTATGTTGGCGAAGATAACGAACGTCAGGTACCGGTTATGATTCACCGTGCAATCCTCGGTTCTCTGGAGCGCTTCATCGGCATCCTGACTGAAGAGTTTGCCGGCTTCTTCCCAACCTGGCTTGCGCCAGTGCAGGTCGTGGTGATGAACATTACCGATTCTCAGGCTGAATACGTTAAAGAATTGACGCAGAAACTACAAAATGCGGGCATTCGCGTAAAAGCAGACTTGAGAAATGAGAAGATTGGCTTTAAAATCCGCGAGCACACTTTACGTCGTGTCCCGTATATGTTGGTCTGTGGTGATAAAGAGGTGGAAGCAGGCAAAGTTGCCGTTCGCACCCGCCGTGGTAAAGACCTGGGGAGCCTGGACGTAAGTGAAGTGATTGAGAAGCTGCAACAAGAGATTCGCAGCCGCAGTCTTCAACAACTGGAGGAATAAGGTATTAAAGGCGGAAAACGAGTTCAAACGGCACGTCCGAATCGTATCAATGGCGAGATTCGCGCCCAGGAAGTTCGCTTAACAGGTCTGGAAGGCGAGCAGCTGGGGATTGTGAGTCTGAGAGAAGCGATCGAAAAGGCTGAAGAAGCTGGAGTAGATTTAGTTGAAATCAGCCCTAACGCCGAACCGCCAGTTTGTCGTATCATGGACTACGGCAAGTTCCTTTATGAAAAGAGTAAGTCTTCTAAGGAACAGAAGAAAAAGCAAAAAGTTATCCAGGTTAAGGAAATTAAATTCCGTCCTGGTACCGACGATGGCGATTATCAGGTAAAACTCCGCAGCCTGATTCGCTTTCTGGAAGATGGCGATAAGGCCAAGATCACACTGCGTTTCCGCGGTCGTGAGATGGCCCACCAACAGATTGGTATGGAAGTGCTTAACCGCGTCCGTGACGATCTGAGTGAACTGGCAGTAGTCGAATCCTTCCCTACGAAGATCGAAGGCCGCCAGATGATCATGGTGCTCGCTCCTAAGAAGAAACAGTAAGGCCTTCAAGCAGCAAAACCTGTGGAGCCTTCGGGTCTCATAGGTTTTGTTCGCCTATGTTTCGTTTATTTAACAATGCGAAGTGGAAGTAATTAAGATGCCAAAAATTAAGACCGTACGCGGTGCTGCTAAGCGCTTCAAAAAAACCGGTGGTGGTGGATTTAAGCGTAAGCACGCAAACCTGCGTCATATTCTGACCAAAAAATCTACTAAGCGTAAACGTCACCTGCGTCCAAAAGGCCTTGTTTCTAAAGGCGATCTGGGTCTGGTTATCGCGTGCCTGCCGTACGCATAAGCCGTTAACGTTTAATTTTTTACTAAGAATATAGATACAGGAGAGCACATATGGCTCGCGTAAAACGTGGTGTAATTGCACGTGCACGTCACAAGAAAATTTTGAAACAAGCTAAAGGCTACTACGGTGCGCGTTCACGCGTATACCGCGTTGCCTTCCAGGCTGTTATCAAAGCAGGTCAGTACGCTTACCGTGACCGTCGTCAACGTAAGCGTCAGTTCCGTCAACTGTGGATTGCGCGTATCAACGCAGCAGCACGTCAGAACGGTATTTCTTACAGCAAATTCATCAACGGCCTGAAAAAAGCCTCTGTTGAAATCGACCGTAAGATCCTGGCTGACATCGCAGTATTCGACAAAGTAGCGTTCACCGCTCTGGTCGAAAAAGCGAAAGCAGCACTGGCATAAGCCAGTTGAAAGAGGGGGCTTCGCTCCCTCTTTTCATTTAACACCATCAGAACATTGACTTTTACCCGTGCAACCTTTTCAATAAGGTCTTAACGGTTTTTTACCACACAAGGTAACGCAAGCATGAATGCTGCTATTTTCCGCTTCTTCTTTTACTTTAGCACCTGAATTCAGGAGGCTAGCGCGTGAAAGATGAAACGAAAAACAGCGCCAGATAAGCCTCCTGATGGAGGCTTTTTTTGTGTCTAAATTCGAGAGAATAACTCCACCAAATCGGTGTCTGCACCGACATAATGAGGAAAATCATGTCACATCTCGCAGAGCTGGTTGCCAGTGCAACAGCCGCCATTAATCAGGCCTCAGATGTTGCCGCGTTAGACAATGTCCGCGTCGAATATCTCGGTAAGAAAGGGCATTTGACCCTTCAAATGACAACCCTGCGTGAACTGCCGCCAGAGGAACGCCCGGCAGCGGGTGCGGTCATTAACGAAGCCAAAGAGCAGGTGCAACAGGCACTGAACGCGCGCAAAGCTGAGCTGGAAAGCGCGGTGCTGAATGCGCGTCTGGCGGCAGAGACTATCGATGTCTCCCTGCCGGGTCGCCGTATTGAAAACGGTGGCCTGCATCCGGTTACCCGCACCATTGATCGCATTGAAAGTTTCTTCGGTGAGCTCGGCTTTACCGTGGCGACTGGCCCGGAAATCGAAGATGATTACCACAACTTCGACGCCCTCAATATTCCAGGCCATCATCCGGCACGTGCTGACCACGACACTTTCTGGTTCGACGCCACCCGTCTGCTGCGTACTCAGACCTCGGGCGTTCAGATCCGTACCATGAAGGAACAGGAGCCCCCGATCCGCATCATCGCACCGGGCCGCGTGTACCGTAACGACTACGATCAGACCCATACCCCGATGTTCCATCAGATGGAAGGCCTGATTGTTGATAAGAACATCAGCTTTACCAACCTGAAAGGTACGCTGCACGATTTCCTGAACAACTTCTTTGAGGAAGACTTGCAGGTTCGTTTCCGTCCGTCCTACTTCCCGTTCACTGAACCGTCTGCGGAAGTTGACGTGATGGGTAAAAACGGCAAATGGCTGGAAGTGCTGGGCTGCGGCATGGTGCATCCAAACGTTCTGCGCAACGTGGGTATCGATCCAGAAGTCTACTCCGGCTTTGCGTTCGGTATGGGCATGGAGCGTCTGACAATGCTGCGCTATGGCGTGACCGATTTGCGTGCATTCTTCGAAAACGATCTGCGTTTCCTCAAACAGTTTAAATAAGGGCAGGACAGAACAATGAAATTCAGTGAACTGTGGTTACGCGAATGGGTGAACACCACGCTTGATAGCGAAGCGCTTTCCAACCAGATCACCATGGCGGGTCTGGAAGTTGACGGTGTTGAGCCGGTTTCTGGCGCTTTCAATGGCGTCGTTGTGGGCGAAGTGGTTGAGTGCGGTCAGCACCCTAACGCTGACAAGCTGCGTGTGACAAAAGTTAACGTAGGCGGCGATCGCCTGCTGGATATCGTCTGCGGCGCGCCAAACTGCCGTCAGGGCCTGAAAGTGGCCGTGGCGACCGTGGGGGCTGTACTGCCGGGCGATTTTAAAATTAAAGCAGCGAAACTGCGTGGTGAGCCGTCTGAAGGCATGCTGTGTTCGTTCTCTGAGCTGGGTGTTTCAGACGATCACAATGGCATCATTGAGCTGCCGCTTGATGCGCCTATTGGTACCGACATCCGCGAATACCTGAAACTTGATGACAACACCATTGAAATCAGCGTGACGCCAAACCGTGCGGACTGCTTAGGCATTATCGGCGTGGCCCGCGATGTGGCCGTGCTGAACCAGACTGAACTGAACGTACCGGAAATCGTACCGGTTGACGCTACCATCAGTGACACACTGCCGATTCAGGTTGAAGCCGCTGATGCGTGCCCACGCTACCTTGGTCGTGTGGTGAAAGGCATCAACGTAAAAGCGCCAACCCCGCTGTGGATGAAAGAGAAGCTGCGTCGCTGCGGTATTCGTTCTATCGACGCCGTCGTTGACGTGACCAACTATGTTCTGCTGGAGCTGGGTCAGCCGATGCACGCGTTCGATAAAGATCGTATCGAAGGCGGTATTGTGGTGCGTATGGCGAAAGAGGGCGAAACCCTGGTTCTGCTCGACGGTAGCGAAGCAAAACTGAATGCTGATACGCTGGTGATCGCGGACCACGTTAAAGCGCTGGCGATGGGCGGTATCTTCGGTGGCGAACACTCCGGTGTAAATGATGAAACGCAAAACGTTCTGCTGGAGTGTGCGTTTTTCAGCCCGCTCTCTATCACCGGTCGCGCACGTCGTCACGGCCTGCATACCGATGCCTCTCACCGTTATGAGCGTGGCGTCGATCCGGCACTGCAGCACAAAGCGATGGAGCGTGCGACGCGTCTGCTGATCGACATCTGCGGCGGTGAAGCGGGCCCGGTTATCGACGTCACCCACGAAGCGACGTTGCCGAAGCGTGCGACCATTACCCTGCGTCGTAGCAAGCTGGATCGTCTGATTGGTCACCATGTTGCTGACGCACAGGTCAGCGATATCCTTCGCCGCCTGGGTTGTGACGTGACCGAAGGGCAGGACGAGTGGAAAGCCGTTGCGCCATCCTGGCGTTTCGACATGGAGATCGAAGAAGATCTGGTGGAAGAAGTGGCTCGCGTATACGGCTACAACAACATCCCGGATGAGCCTGTTCAGGCGGGTCTGGTGATGGGAAGCCACCGTGAAGCAGATTTGTCTCTTAAGCGTGTGAAAACCATGCTGAACGACAAAGGCTATCAGGAAGTGATCACCTACAGCTTTGTTGATCCAAAACTGCAGCAGATGATCCATCCGGGCCAGGAAGCGCTGATCCTGCCAAGCCCAATCTCCAGCGAAATGTCCGCGATGCGCCTGTCCCTGTGGACCGGTCTGCTGGGGACTATCGTTTACAACCAGAATCGTCAGCAAAACCGCGTGCGAATTTTCGAAAGTGGTTTACGCTTTGTACCGGATAATCAGGCAAATTTAGGCATCCGTCAGGATCTCATGCTGGCTGGTGCCATCAGCGGTAACCGTTACGAAGAGCACTGGGACCTGGCAAAAGGCACGGTTGATTTCTACGATATGAAGGGAGATCTGGAAGCAATTCTCGATCTGACCGGTAAATTATCTGAAATTGAATTCCGTGCAGAAGCGATCCCTGCGCTGCATCCAGGCCAGAGCGCGGCTATCTATTTAGACGGCAAACGCATTGGTTTCATTGGCGTTGTTCATCCTGAGCTGGAGCGCAAGCTGGACCTGAACGGCCGTACCATCGTGTTCGAGCTGGAATGGAGCCCGGTTGCAGACCGCGTTATTCCTCAGGCCCGCGACGTCTCACGCTTCCCGGCAAACCGCCGTGATATCGCGGTTGTGGTCGCGGAAAATGTGCCCGCAGCAGATATTTTGGCCGAATGTAAGAAAGTTGGCGTAAATCAGGTAGTTGGCGTAAACTTATTTGACGTGTACCGCGGCAAGGGCGTAGCAGAAGGTTTCAAGAGCCTCGCTATTAGCCTTATCCTTCAGGATACCAGCCGTACACTCGAAGAAGAGGAGATTGCCGCTACCGTCGCCAAATGTGTAGAGGCATTAAAAGAGCGATTCCAGGCATCATTGAGGGATTGAACCTATGGCGCTTACAAAAGCTGAAATGTCAGAATATCTGTTTGATAAGCTTGGGCTTAGCAAACGAGATGCCAAAGAGCTGGTAGAGCTGTTTTTCGAAGAGATCCGTCGTGCTCTGGAAAATGGTGAGCAGGTAAAACTCTCCGGTTTTGGCAATTTTGATTTGCGTGACAAAAACCAACGTCCGGGCCGTAACCCAAAGACGGGGGAAGATATTCCGATTACAGCCCGCCGCGTGGTGACCTTCAGACCCGGCCAGAAGTTAAAAAGCCGTGTCGAAAACGCAACGCCCAAAGCAGAGTAATATGAACTAACTAAAAAGGCCGCTCACGCGGCCTTTTTTCTTTGCGCTCTCTGGCAAACCCGCCGTAAAATCAATTACATCACACGCTACTAAAACCATGTCCATGCTTGATTATGCCCATCGCCAGCACCGTTTAGATCAACGACACCTGCTTTTGCTCGTGCTGCTGCTCATTGTTACCGCAGGCGTTAGCCTGTGCGCCGGGGAACAGTGGATAGGGCCTGAACACTGGTTTGAGCCTGAGGGGCAGCTTTTCGTCTGGCAAATCCGTCTGCCGCGCACGCTGGCGGTGATCCTGGTGGGCGCCGCGCTGGCATTGTGCGGCACCATTATGCAGGCATTATTTGATAACCCACTGGCGGAGCCCGGGCTGCTCGGCGTGTCGAATGGCGCGGGCGTAGGGCTGGTGGCGGCGGTGATGTTGGGCGGGGGGGAACTCTCCTCATGGGGGATTAGCCTCAGCGCCATTATCGGCGCGTTGCTGATAACGGTAATCCTTTTGCGCTTTGCCAGACGGCACTTATCAACCAGTCGGCTGCTGCTTGCCGGGGTGGCTCTGGGGATCATCTGTAGCGCGCTGATGACCTGGGCGGTGTATTTCTCCACGTCCTTTGACTTGCGTCAGTTGATGTACTGGATGATGGGCGGCTTCGGGGGCGTAGACTGGCGCCAGGGCTGGCTGATGGCACTGCTGATACCGGTCTTGCTGTGGGCAGGCCTGCAGGCACAGCCGCTGAATATTCTCGCGCTGGGGGAAACCTCGGCCCGCCAGCTTGGCATGCCGATAGGCTTCTGGCGTAACGTGCTGGTCATTGCCATTGGCTGGCTGGTTGGTGTGAGCGTGGCACTGGCCGGGGCGATTGGCTTTATTGGGCTGGTTATCCCGCACATGCTGCGTCTGCGCGGTATCACCGACCATCGAACCTTACTGCCGGCCTCGGCGGTTGCCGGGGCGGTAACGCTGCTGGTGGCGGATATCATCGCCCGGCTCGCCCTGACAGCCGCTGAGCTGCCAATAGGCGTGGTGACCGCCACGCTGGGCGCGCCGGTATTTATCTGGCTACTATTAAAATCCGGACGTTAAATCACTACCCGTAAGATAACCTGAGGGAATGCTATGCAGTCTGATATTTTGAATACCGAAGTGACCACCATTGAGGGTGAGAAAACCACGCTGGAAAGCTATAAAGGCAACGTGCTGCTCATCGTGAATGTGGCCTCCAAATGTGGCCTGACGCCGCAGTACGAGCAGCTGGAAAACATTCAAAAAGCCTGGAGAAAGACGGTTTCACCGTGCTGGGCTTCCCGTGCAACCAGTTCCTGGGCCAGGAGCCGGGCAGCGAAGACGAAATCAAAACGTTTTGCAGCACCACCTACGGTGTGACGTTCCCGATGTTCAGCAAAATCGACGTTAACGGTGAACATCGCCATCCCCTGTATGCCAAGCTGGTGGCGGCCGCGCCGACCGCCGTTGCGCCGGAAGGCAGCGGTTTTTATGAGCGCATGGCCAGTAAAGGACGCGCGCCGCTCTATCCGGACGATATCCTGTGGAATTTTGAAAAATTCCTTATTGGTCGTGACGGACAGGTGGTGCAGCGTTTTTCACCGGACATGACGCCTGAAGATCCGATTGTGATGGAGTCTATCAAGCTGGCGCTGGCGAAATAATGACGTTGCTGATGCAGCTCACGGACGTCGCCGATACGGGGCGTCTGGAGCCGATAACCGGTGCCATCAATGCAGGCGAAATCCTGCATCTTGTCGGGCCGAACGGCGCAGGAAAGAGCACCTTACTGGCGCGCATGGCGGGGCTGACCGCCGGCGCGGGGGAGATAACCCTGCTGGAGCATAACCTTGCTGACTGGTCGCCAGTCTCGCTGGCGCACAGGCGCAGCTATCTGGTGCAGCAGCAGGTCCCGCCCTTTGCGATGCCCGTCTGGCACTACCTGATGCTGCATCTGCACGATAAACAGCATACGTCGCTGCTCACTGAGGTGGCGGCGGGATTAGGACTAGAAGATAAACTGTCCCGGCATGCCAGCCAGCTTTCGGGGGGCGAGTGGCAGCGCGTGCGTCTGGCGGCCGTCATTTTGCAGATTCACCCGGCCGGCAATCCACATGGCAGACTGCTGCTTCTGGATGAACCGATGAGCGGTCTGGATGTGGCACAGCAGGCCGCGCTGGACACCCTGTTAAGCTCCCTGAGCAGAAAAGGGATCGGCGTGGTCATGAGCAGTCATGACCTGAACCATACGCTGCGTCACGCCCACCGGGTGTGGCTGTTGGCGCGAGGAAAGATGATTGCCAGCGGCACGCGCGATGCGGTATTGACGCCGCCAAATCTTGCCCGCGCGTACAATATGTCTTTCCGCAGGCTGGATATAGAAGGGCATAAGATGCTGATTTCTACCGCGCAGGCGTAACCGTTTCTTGCCTGTTAACGCCGTTGCACGCTAAATTACGAAAAGAACAAAAAAAGCAGAGGATTCGTCTGAAAATGCGATTCTGGTTTCTCCTGATGGCCGCGTTATTTCTTGCGGGATGCAGTAGCCATCGTGCGCCGCCGCCTAACCCGCGGCTTTCAGATTCTATTACCGTCATTGCCAGCCTTAACGATCAGCTGAGCAACTGGCGCGGCACGCCCTATCGTTATGGCGGCATGAGCCGTGGGGGCGTGGATTGTTCTGGCTTTGTTCTGATGACGTTTCGCGATAAGTTTGATTTACAGCTTCCGCGCGAAACGCGCAAACAGGCGGAAATTGGCACGGAAATCGATAAAGATGATTTGCTGCCCGGCGACCTGGTTTTTTTCAAAACCGGCTCGGGTGACAGTGGGCTTCACGTCGGTATTTATGATACCGATAATCAGTTTATTCACGCCTCGACCAGCCGTGGGGTGATGCGCTCGTCGCTCGATAATGTTTACTGGCGTAAAAACTTCTGGCAGGCACGACGTATTTAGTCTGTCAAAGAGCAGTCTCTTATGATGGCATGATAACTAATAAATCATGCCATTTTTTCTCAAATAAGAGTTTTAAAGTTAAATTTACGAAAAATGACTTATCTCCTCAGGTGTCTGTTTTATCTAAAACTGGCTATTACTGAGCAACCAGGATAAGATTATTTTAGATTCAGGGATAAATCTGAAAAATAATACGGAACTAATGAAATTAATCTTATTAAAATCAAGACAGTGGAATTGTGTCGGCAATTGCTCCAGGATGTCCTCTCTCATCTTTAATGCGGGGCGAGTGCAATGATTATTACGCTAGATAATGCTTACCAGTCTGAACTGATGCTTCTGCCTGCCCGAAATAGCGCCGGCGAGCTTAAAGGTTTAGAGGTTCTGGTTAACTTTACTGGCGTCGGTACCCACGTTCGGATCCCCACCGAACTCGTTATCCCGCGGCTTTCTGCTGAAGAAGAGTTAGCGTTGTTTAACGAGAAACTGCAATTGCTTGATACCTGTAAACTGTTTTTTATTCAGCATCAGTTAATTGCATGGATCAATATTACACCTGTAATTGTTGAATTTTTATTAAGTAATGGGAACGCTGTTTCAATACTTGAGCGTTATCCGTTTCTTGAGTTTACTGTTAATGAGAATTATCCAGGTTTAAATAACGGGAAGGACGATCTGCAACTGGCGAGAATGGCAATCCATTTTCCGCTGGTGCTGGCAAACTTTGGCGCAGGCGCAGCGTCGTTGAAAGCCGTTTATGATGGATTGTTTAAACGGGTCATTCTCGACAAGGGATTTATCCAGCAGCGTGCTTCTGAACTCTCTTTTGAGCCTTTTATGCGCGCAATCCTTTGGCAAATAACGCCTCACTGTCAGTCCGTGCTCGTCGGCGGCATTGATGACCACGGTTTATTGCAGCGCGTCTTGTCCTTTAACTTTGGCGCAATGCAGGGGGCGCTCTGGCCAGCCGTCTCTGCAGAGCACGTCACCACGCTCGTTCAGTGATAACCCTCTCTTTCGCCCGTGTTTAAGTCCGGGTAAACCCTCTACACTAAAAGCAGGAGGACCTATGACCCTGTCTTTTACTGCTCACTGGCATGACGAGTTGCCGGGTTTTTATACCGCACTCAAACCCACACCGTTACAAAATTCCCGTCTTATCTGGCATAACGATCGGCTGGCAGATGAGCTGGCTGTTCCACCTGAGATGTTTCAGCCCTCCGACGGCGCTGGCGTCTGGGGAGGCGAAACGCTGCTTGCCGGTATGCAGCCTCTGGCTCAGGTCTATAGCGGACATCAGTTTGGCGTCTGGGCAGGACAACTGGGCGATGGCCGGGGGATTCTGCTGGGCGAACAACGGCTGCCCAACGGGGAGACGGTGGACTGGCACCTGAAGGGGGCCGGCCTGACCCCTTACTCTCGAATGGGCGACGGGCGCGCGGTATTGCGTTCGACTATTCGCGAATGTCTGGCATCAGAAGCGATGCATGCGCTGGGGATCCCCACCACCCGCGCACTGTCGATTGTAACCAGTGACACCCCGGTGGCTCGTGAAACGATGGAAAAAGGGGCGATGCTTATGCGCGTTGCGCAAAGCCATCTGCGTTTTGGCCACTTTGAACACTTTTATTATCGTCGTGAGCCGGAAAAAGTCCGCCAGCTTGCGGATTATGCCATTCGTCATCACTGGTCTCATTTCCAGGACGAGGCCGATAAGTACATTCTCTGGTTCCGCGATGTGGTAGCCCGTACCGCAACCATGATTGCCCGCTGGCAGACGGTCGGGTTTGCCCATGGGGTGATGAACACGGACAACATGTCGCTTCTCGGGTTGACCTTTGATTACGGTCCGTTCGGCTTTCTTGATGACTATCAGCCGGGGTACATCTGCAACCATTCTGACTATCAGGGACGTTATAGTTTCGACAATCAGCCGGCTGTTGGCCTGTGGAACCTGCAGCGCCTTGCGCAAACTCTGTCGCCGTTTATCGACGTTGATGCCCTGAATGATGCGCTCGACAGCTACCAGGACATTTTACTGCGTGAATATGGCGCGTTGATGCGCAACAAGCTGGGGCTGGTGACGCAGGAGAGGGGCGATAACGACATCCTGAACGCTCTGTTTGCACTCATGGAACGTGAAGGCAGCGATTACACCCGCACCTTCCGGATGCTGAGCCAGACTGAGCAACACAGTAGTGCCTCACCGCTGCGCGACGAGTTCATTGACAGGCAGGGCTTTGACGACTGGTTTGCGCTTTACCGTGCGCGGTTGCAGCAAGAGCAGGTCGACGACGCAACCCGGCAGGCGCAAATGAACGCGGCGAACCCGGCGATGGTGTTGCGCAACTGGCTGGCGCAGCGGGCCATTGAACAGGCAGAGCAGGGGGAGTATGACGAACTACATCGCCTGCATGTGGCTCTGCGTACGCCGTTTGCTGACCGTGATGACGACTATGTCAGCCGTCCGCCGGACTGGGGAAAACGCCTTGAAGTGAGCTGTTCGAGCTAGCCCGGGCGGACAAAACCTGACACCTTGCGGTGCCAGGTTTTTTTATGCCGATACCGCGGTCACTGTGCGACCCATCCGCCATCCATATTCCAGGCGGCGCCGCGGACCTGTACGGCGCTGTCACTGCACAAAAACAACGCCAGTTCGCCTAGCTGTTCCGGCGTAACAAACTCACCGGCGGGCTGTTTCTCTGCCAGCAGTTGCTCACGAGCGACATCCGGTGCGACGCCATCGGCAATACGTCTGTCGATTTGCTGCTGCACCAGCGGGGTCAGCACCCAGCCCGGGCAGATGGCATTGGCGGTTATACCGGTGCGGGCGGTCTCCAGCGCCAGGGATTTGGTAAAGCCCACCACGCCATGCTTGGCGGCAACATAGGCGGATTTCTCTTTCGACGCGACCAACCCATGCACGGAGGCGATATTAATGATGCGCCCCCAGTTTTTCGCCTGCATTGCAGGCAGCGCCAGCCGGCTGGTGTGAAAGACGGAAGAGAGGTTGATGGCGATAATGTCGTTCCATTTCTCCACCGGGAACGCATTAACAGGTGCGACGTGCTGTATACCGGCGTTGTTGATCAGAATATCGACTCCGCCATACCGGGTTTCGGCGTAGTGCATCATGGCTTCAATCTGCTGGACGTCACGCAGGTCCGCATCGTGATAGCCCGGCGTTTTACCCCGTTTCGCGATTTCGTCTCTTGCCGATTCACTGTCGCCGAAACCGTTAAGAATCAACTGTGCGCCGGCCTTCGCCAGCACGCCAGCGATCCCAAGTCCAATACCGCTGGTCGAGCCGGTCACCAGTGCGGTTTTACCGTTCAGATTCATTTTATTCTCCTTACACAATGCCGGTGAGATAGAACACGGCAATGACAAAAAGCACCGCCAGACTTTTGATGAGGGTGATAGCGAAAATGCCGCCATACGCCTGACGATGGCTCAGACCCGTAATGGCAAGCAACGTAATCACGGCCCCGTTATGGGGAAGCGTATCCATGCCGCCGCTGGCCATCGAGGCCACGCGGTGGAGAACCTCCAGAGGGATATTGGCTGCGTGGGCGGCCGCGACAAACGTATCGGCCATGGCCGCAAGGGCGATGCTCATCCCGCCCGACGCCGAACCGGTGATCCCGGCAAGCACGGTCACGCTGATGGCTTCGTTGAGCAACGGGTTCGGGATAGCGGCGAGCGCTTTGGATAAGACCAGAAAACCGGGCAGCGCAGCGATCACCGCCCCGAAACCGTATTCAGACGCGGTATTCATTGCCGCCAGAATGGCGCCGCTGACCGCCGTCCGGCTGCCTTCTGCCAGCCGTCCCCGGATATTGCGAAATCCAAAAAGCAGTACCATGACAATACCCGCGATCAGCGCCGCTTCCACGGCCCAGATGGCGGTGATTTTGCTGACCTCGGTGACAATCGGCTTCGCCAGCCCGGGCAGGGTAAGTTCATGGCGCGTCCCGTACCAGCCGGGGATCCAGCGGGTAAACAGCAGGTTGAGGATCCCGACCAGCAGCAGAGGGGAAATGGCGATCAGCGGATGGGGCAGATTAATGTTGTCCGGCGTTTCAGGTTCATTTTTCAGATCGGAACCGTAGCCCTCATTGTTGTTGAGCGCCTTTCGCCGCTGACGCTCCAGCCAGATCAGGCCAAAACAGAGGATAAACAGCGAGCCAATCAACCCAAGCCACGGCGCGGCCCAGGCGTTAGTGCCAAAGAAGCTGGTGGGGATAATGTTCTGGATCTGCGGCGTACCGGGCAGGGCGTCCATGGTAAACGAGAACGCACCCAGAGCCACGGTTGCCGGGATAAGACGTTTGGGGATGCCGCTCTGGCGGAACAGTTCGGCCGCAAAAGGATAGACGGCAAACGCCACCACGAAGAGCGAAACGCCGCCGTACGTTAACAATGCACACACCAGCACAATGACCGGGATCGCATGGCGGCGCCCGAGGATCTGGATCGCTGCAGCGACGATAGCGCGTGAGAAACCGGAAAGCTCAATCAGCTTGCCAAACACGGCACCCAGCAGGAACACCGGGAAGTAGAGCTTGACGAAGCCGACCATCTTTTCCATAAACAGACCGGTAAACGTCGGGCCGACGGCCCCCGGGTCGGTCAGCAGCACGGCACCCAGCGCCGCGATGGGGGCAAACAGAATAACGCTGTATCCGCGATAAGCCGCGAGCATCAGCAATGCCAGCGCCGCCAGGGCAATCAACACACTCATTATGACTCCTCACTATCATTGTTATATTCGGGTACCAACGAGATGTCCGGGCGCGGTTAGCGCGCAAGGGTTAATGCAATGCCTTGCCCCCCTCCCACACACAGGGTGACGAGCCCTTTTTTCGCGTCGCGGCGTTGCATCTCATGCAGCAGCGTGACGAGGATCCGACAGCCAGAAGCGCCGATGGGGTGGCCAAGCGCAATCGCACCACCGTTTACGTTCACCTTACGTTCATCCCAGCCGAGCAGTTTGCCAACGGCCAGCGCCTGCGCGGCAAAGGCTTCATTCGCTTCAATGACGTCCACCTCATCCAGCGCCCAGCCAGCCCGGGCCAGAGCCGCCTGGCAGGCGCTGACCGGCCCGATGCCCATCACCGATGGATCAACGCCGGTCACGGCATAACTCACGACCCGTCCCAGGATCGGTAATCCGCTTTCCCGCGCTTTTTCACCGCTCATTAACAGCACCGCAGCGGCACCATCGTTCAGGGTTGAGGCATTACCCGCCGTCACCGTTCCATCTTCACGACGAAAGGCAGGGCGCAGCTGAGCGAGTTGCTCAGCGGTGGTTCCCGGCCGGGGTTGTTCATCACTGCTGACCAGGCGCGGCGGCTTTTTACCCTCGCTCACCGTAACCGGAGCCATCTCCGCGTTAAACAGACCGCGCGCAATGGCCGACGCCGCTTTTTGCTGCGACCGGGCGGCAAAAGCGTCCTGCTGCTCACGGGAGATGCCATACTGGCGGGCAACGTTTTCCGCGGTGATGCCCATGTGATAATCGTTAAATGCGTCCCACAGGCCGTCCGTTATCATGCTGTCCTGCATTCCTGTATGACCAAAACGCAACCCTGACCGCGCACCGTCCAGCAGGTAAGGGGCATTGCTCATGCTCTCCTGGCCGCCAGCGATAACCACGTCGGCGTCGCCGCAGCGGATAGCCTGCGCGGCGAGCTGCACCGCTTTTAAGCCGGCACCACACACCAGATTGATGGTTGTCGCGGGCGTACTGACGGGCAATCCGGCCGTGAGAGCGGTCTGACGGGCGGGGTTTTGTCCGCACCCTGCCGTCAGCACCTGACCGAAAATCAGTTCGTCTACCTGATCTGCGCACAGCCGGCTGTTCTCAAGCAGGCGACGAACCGCTACGGCACCCAGTTCAACCGCGGAAAGGGAGGAGAGCGATCCGCGAAAACTGCCTACAGGGGTTCGCGTGGCCCCGACAATCATGACCTCATTCATGTTCACTCCTCAGTTGAAGCGCATCTCGCGCACGTCGTCCGCCACGATGATTTTCCCGGCTGTTTTACTGACGATGTCGTCAATACTGACGCCGGGGGCGTATTCCCGCAGAATGAACGCGCCGTCTTCAATCTCCAGCAACGCAAGGTCGGTTAACACCCGACGGATGCAGCCAGCGCCGGTCAACGGCAGCGTGCAGCGCGGCAGCAGTTTTGACTCTCCGTTTTTTGCGGCATGGGTCATCACCACAATGATGTTCTGCGCCCCGGCGACCAGATCCATCGCGCCTCCCATCCCTTTCACCATCTTGCCCGGGATCATCCACGAGGCGATGTTGCCTTCGACATCCACTTCGAACGCCCCGAGTACGGTCAGGTCAACATGACCGCCCCGGATCATGGCGAACGACTGGGCCGAGTCGAAAATGGCGGCACCGATCCTCGCGGTGACGGTCTGCTTACCGGCGTTGATCATGTCGGCGTCAAGGCTCTGCTCATCCGGAAAGGCTCCCATCCCCAGCAGGCCGTTTTCAGACTGGAGCATCACGTCCATTCCCGCCGGAATATAGTTCGCCACAAGGGTCGGGATCCCTATCCCCAGGTTGACGTAGTAACCGTCGCGCAGTTCTCGGGCGACGCGCATGGCCATCTGTTCACGGGTTAACATCTTCAGACTCCCTCTGCGCGCAGCGTGCGCTGTTCAATGCGTTTCTCGAACTGGCCGACAATCAGCCTGTCAACGTAGATCCCCGGGGTATGAATGGCCGACGGGGGCAGTTCGCCCGGGGCGACGATCTCTTCCACTTCCACTACCGTTATCCGGCCCGCGGTGGCCATCAGCGGGTTAAAGTTTTGCGCGGTATGGCGATAGATAACGTTGCCGTACCAGTCCGCTTTCCAGCCCTTGATCAGCGCAAAATCGCCGGTGATGGCCTCTTCGAGGACATAATGCTTGCCGGCAAACTGGCGAACTTCCTTGCCAGCAGCCACGGGGGTGCCATAGCCGGTGGCCGTGTAAAACGCCGGAATTCCCGCTCCGCCAGCGCGAACCTTTTCTGCCAGGGTTCCCTGTGGGGTGAGTTCCACTTCCAGCTCGCCGCTCAACACCTGTTGCTCAAACAGCGCGTTTTCGCCCACGTACGACGCCACCACTTTTCGTACCTGGCGCGTCTCAAGGAGTATCCCGAGACCAAAACCATCGACGCCGCAGTTGTTTGAAACCACCGTCAGCCCCTGCACCTGACGGCGTCTGACTTCGGCAATCAGGTTCTCAGGAATGCCGCACAGGCCGAAGCCGCCTGCCAGCAATGTCATTCCGTCCGTCAGCCCGTCCAGCGCCTGCGCATAGCTGCCGACGCGCTTATCCAGTCCCGCCATAATCATCCCTCCCGTTATCCGTGCCGGTATCATTAGGGGCGGCGACTCATTTGTTAATTTTGAATTTGTGACCCACTCATTTGGTTTTTTTATTAATTTCCTGTTAACTAAATTTTTTCAATTAGTTAACAAGGTGAAAAATGAGAATGAGTGTCAAACAGTTACGCGCGTTTTTAGCGGTAGCTCACACTCTGAATTTCGCGCATGCCAGTGAACGGCTGAATCTTTCCCAGCCGGCGCTTAGCCTGACGATTAAAGGCCTGGAGGAGGCGCTGGGGGGACCGCTGTTGCAGCGCAGCACCCGCAAGGTGGCGCTAACGCAGGAGGGGGAGACCTTTTTACCGATGGCGCGGCAGCTGCTGGCGGACTGGGATAACGCCGAAGAGGCCATGCATCAGTGCTTTACGCTGCAGCGCGGCAAAATCTCAGTCGCGGCGATGCCGTCATTTGCGGCGAATGTCCTGCCGGAGGTGCTCAAGGCATTTCGCGATCGCCACGCCGGGATCAACGTCACCGTGCACGATGTTATCAACGAGCAGGTAATTGAAATGGTGCGTGAAGGGCGGGTCGAGATGGGGATCGCGTTTGAACCGGCGCCGACTCATAACCTGCTTTTTACGCCGCTGGGTCTCGATCGATTTGTCGCCATTGTGCCGAAATCGTCCGCTCTGGCAGCCAAAAAACGCCTGTCATGGGAGGCGCTACTGACGCTGGATTTCATTACCCTGCAGCGCCCTTCGGCCGTTCGTCTGATGATGGAAGAAGAGCTGGCCCGCAGCGGTCGTAAACTGGATGTGGCGCTGGAGAGCCATCAGCTGGTGACGGTGGGCAGAATGGTCGCCAGCGGCCTGGGCGGCAGTGCGGTCCCGGCACTGTGCGAGGCGCAGATGACCTCGTTAGGCGCGGTCTGTATTCCACTCGATAACCCGCCGATTGAAAAATGCATCGGCGTGATCCACCCCGGGCACACGCAGCTTTCAAAAGCGGCGCATGCCCTGCTTGAGACGCTGAAAGATTTTTATCAGCCCGGTCAGGGGGCGAGAAACACCTGCGGCGAGGCGTGAACCGGATGTGGGCCAACGTATACCTGCGCGCCATACCACCGGGCCAGCGCATCGGCCTGTAAAACCGTTTCCGGCGTGCCCTGAGAAACCAGCGTGCCGTTATGCAGCAGCAGGATCCGGTCCGCCCACAGCGCTGCCAGATTGAGGTCGTGCAGCACCACGCACACGTGAAAATCGCCCTGACGGGTCAGGGATTTCAACAACCGCAGCAGATGCTGCTGGTGGTAAAGATCCAGCGCGGAAGTGGGTTCATCGAGAAACAGCCAGCCGCGCGGACCGCCGTCATGCCAGAGCTGCGCCAGGGCGCGGGCGAGCTGGATCCGTTGTTGCTCGCCACCGGAGAGGGCCGAAAAGCGTCGGTCTGCGAGGGGCAGGCAGCCCGTTATCGCCATTACGGCTTCGACAACCGGGGCTTCCGGGTAGCGCGTCCAGGGCGCGCGGCCCATACCCACCACCGCGTCGACCGGCCAGTCGAACCCGAGCTGCGTATTCTGGCGCATCACTGCCCGGCGGCGTGAAAGCTTTTGCGGGCGCCACGCCTCAAGCGGCGTACCCGCCAGGCTGCATTGCCCGCCAGAAGGCGTGAGATAGCCCGTGAGCAGGCGCAGTAACGTCGATTTTCCGGCACCGTTAGGCCCAATCAACGCCACCATTTCCCCCGGAGATAATGCCAGCGACACGTCGTTGATAAGCGTCCGTTGCCCGACCTGATAAATAAGACGTTCCGCGCAGTAGCGTTCAGCCATGTGCGCCTCCACGACGAAAAATGAGCCACAGGAACCACGGCGCGCCGAAGAGACTGGTCAGTAAACCGACCGGCATTTCAGCCGGTGCGACCAGCGTGCGCGCCACCGTATCGGCAACCAGCAGCAGCGACGCTCCGGCCAGTACGGAGCCGGGGATCACGGCCCGGTGATCGGCGCCCAGCCACATCCGTATCAGGTGCGGCACCACCAGACCGACAAAACCAATCACCCCGCTGACGGCAACCGCGGCGGCAACCAGTAAGGCGCTGCACAGCAACAGGATCCGCTGTACCTTTGCTACCGCCACGCCAAGGTAGTGCGCTTCTTCTTCACCCAGCTGCAGTAAATTGAGCGCGCAGGCAAGACGCCAGATAATCAGAACGCCTGGCACCATCAGCGAGGTGACGGCCAGCAGCGTAGACCACTGCGCCTGACCCAGGCTGCCCATGCCCCAGAGGGAGAGCTGGCGAAGCTGGGCATCATTGCTGAGCCATGACAGTACGCCGACTGCCGCACCGCACAGGGCATTGAGGGCAATGCCCACCAGTAACAGCCGTGAAAGTGTGCTGTTACGCTGCTGGCTAAGGACAAAAATGACGAAGGTGGCCGCCAGCGCACCCCCAAATGCCACGATCATGGGAGCGTAAAGCATCATCAGCGCGGGGAGCGAGAGGGGAATAACCACCCACAGCGCCACGGCCAGCGCCGCGCCGCTGCTGATCCCAAGCAGTCCCGGGTCCGCCAGCGGATTACGAAAAAGCCCCTGCATAACGCAACCTGCCAGCGCCAGCGAGCCGCCGGTGACCAGCGCCAGCAGGACCCGGGGGAGGCGAATGGTCAGCCAGATCTGACGCAGGGTTTCATCACTGCCGCGCCACAGCAGACTGACCGGCAGATGCAGTGCGCCAGCCCCGGAGGCCGCCAGCGTCATGACCGTCAGGATGGCGGCCAGCATCCACAGCGACAACGCGATCCGTCGGGACATCAGGGCAGTTGCTCCGCCCGGGTGCGCAATTGCTGTATTGCCTGCGGCGTGCGCACGCTAAAGCCGAGCAGCGCCATATCGTCGATGGCCAGCACCTGCCTGTTCCGTCCCGCCGGCGTTTGCGCGAGGCCGGGAAGTGTCCACACATTCGCTTCGCCACCCAATGCCTTTACGCCATCCTGCGAAATCACGACAAGGTCAGGCTGGCTGGCAATCACGCCTTCCTGGGACAGCGGCTGATAACGGGTAAAGCCCTGCATCGCGTTTTGCAAACCCGCTGCGCGAATGGCTGCATCCGCGGCGGTCTGTTGTCCGGCAGCCATCGCGGTCATCCCGCCGTGGTTGAGGATAAACAGCACCCGTTTGTCGAGTGGCGAGGTGGGCAGGGCTGCCAGCGCCTGGCGCAGCGTAGCGCGCAGTGCGTCACCCTGTGCTTCACGATGCGTCGCTTCGGCAATGACTCGCACCTTGTCGTCAATCACGCTCAGGTCATGACTGCCGGGAACGGTGACGACACTGACGTGACTTTCCTCGACCTGTTTTAACGCCAGAGAGGGCTGCGCCTGAGCACTGGCCAGTACCAGCGTCGGGCGCATGGATAAGATCCCCTCCGCGTTAAGCTGGCGCAAATAGCCGACGTCGGGCAGGGCGTTCGCGGCCTGCGGCCACTGGCTGGTGCTGTCGCGGGCAACCAGTGACGATCCCGCACCAAGGGCATAAACAATCTCAGTCACGTCACCCCCCAGGGCGACAATTTTCTGCGGTGTGGCCGCGAACGTCACCAGCGGCAGGGCGCAGATCAGGGCGAGCCATTTTTTCATGCGGCCAGCCCTTTTCGGGTCAGGGCGTCGACCTGGCTGCGCCACTGACGCTGCTCTGGTTCACCTTCGCTGCGTTGACCGTACAGCTGAGCGATTTGCGTCCCGTCGGCGGCGAAGAGCTCCAGGCTGGTGACGTGCCCGTCAGCGGTGGGTTTACGCGTCACCCATGTTTCGGCGATGGACGTATCCCGCAGATGCAGGGTAAAGGTTGGGTTGAAGATGTTGAGCCAGCCTTTCATCGGGACGACATTTTCCACCACGCCGGTAAAGATCTGCACGCAGCCGCGGTTGCCGACGAAGATCATCATTTCATTCCCCTCCAGGCGGACCGTTTCCAGCAGCTGTGCCAGAGCGGTGTTGTCTACCCTGCAGGCCAGATCGTCGCCCACCAGACGAAACGCCTGCTGGCGGCTCAGATTGTGGCGCTTCAGCAGGCCGAAGAACTGATGCACGTCGGTCATGGCGCGCCACTCCTGGTCAACGAGGGCGGCATCAGCCTTTTCGTTGTGGGCAGGGACATCGGCATGCTTCAGTGCCAGTGGCGGATTATCGGCAAAGATAAAGCGCGTAAGCAGGTCGCCCCAGGCAGAAATATCGGTGTTATCGGTCGTGTAAACTTTCAGCAGGGCATCGCCCTGAAGGTCGAAGAACTGAATGCTCTGACGCTCACCGCGGGCGGTGGTTTCACTGATGTGGAACGCGCTCGCCCACTGGTTGAGAAACAGGCGCAGATCCAGCGCCCGCGGATTCAGTACCAGCCCGGCGTGGCCGCCAAGGTGTTGATGCGTAAACGCGCCCACCTGCTCGTGAACTGCATAGTCGTTACGACAGATGCATTTGGTCTCGCCCACGGCTTCCAGCGCGCCGATGATTTCGCGGATGTCGCCGTGCAGGCGCCAGGCGTCGTGGCCCACGCGGGCGAAGGTCAGCTCTGCTTCGCTGATGTTCATTAAGCCTGCGATGTCACGTGCGTATTGACCCGGATTTTCTTCTTTCAGCGCAAGCCAGCGTGTGTAGTGATTCATTGTCTCTTCCTTTCGAATAAGGGCCCCGGCAGGCCGGGGCGTGGGGATTACCACTGGTAACTCACAAAAATCTTACCGTTGCGTCCGTCCTGAGGAATGCCCTGAGGAGACCAGTACGCCTTGTCGAACGCGTTACCCAGCACCAGCGTCGTGGTTACCCCTTTGAGCTGCTCCTGGCCTTTATAACTTACGTAGAAATCGTTAACCGCATAGCCCGGCTGTTCGCTGTAGCTACTGCTGATATGGGTTGAGCGATCGACGAAGGTGCCGATCCAGCCGACGGAGAAACCGCTTTGCGCCACCGGGATATCCAGCTTGCTGGTGACGGTATCCGGGTTGATGCTGGAGATATACTCGCCCGTATCGGTATCTTTTCCCCGGGTGCGGTTATAGGCGACGTCGAGGTTGAACAGGTCGGCCGTGTATTTCGCCATCACGTCCCAGCCCCAGATTTTGGCGTGGGGAACGTTCATGGACATGGTGGTCGCAGCCGCAAAATCGACGCTCGTGGAGATGTAGTCTTTGGCTTTGGTGTCGAAGTAGCTGGCCTTGAATTCCAGCGCATCGTTAGCAAGCATGACGTCGTCAAAGCGCAGTCCGAAGCCAAACTCCTGCGTTTCATTGGTTTCCGGACGCAGGTTCGGGTTCGGTACCCAGTAGTTAGTGTAAAAGCGGCCGATGGAGAAGTGTTTGGCGTCGTTATACATTTCACCCATGGTCGGCGCACGGAAGGCCTGTGCGTAAGAGCCGAACAGCATCAGCCAGTCGGTCGGGCTGACGGTCAGTCCGGCACGGGAGGACCATCTGTCCGCGTTCACATCGTCGTATCCTTCGCTGCTCCCGCGGTAATTATCGTAACGGGTACCGCCGAGAAGCGTGACCGGCAGGTCGCGCAGGGTGATCTCGTCCTGCAGCCAGCCGGAGCTGAAATCGATTTTAGCCTCCGGGAAGCCGGTGGTGGTGCCCCCCGGATGTTGCTCCTGACGGTAGTATTCGCCGCCATAGGTCAGAAGATGTGAGGCAAACGTGTCGCTGAACAGACGGGTGCGGTTTTCCACTTTGCCACCTTGGGTGGTCTGCTTGCGAAACTCGCCGGTGCCGTCAATGTTCTGGGCGTTAATGCGCGCTTCAGACCAGTAGAGTTTCGCATCGGCATTCAGCCAGTCGTTGCCCTGGGGAGCCAGGTGATAGCCCAGCTGAGCGTCTCGCTGAATGGTGGAGCGATCGGTCATGGGATTGCTGCTGGCGTCTGCGGCGGGGGTTTGCGGGTTTTTTGGCTCCTGCGCCGCGTTATTGTAATAGCGCAGGGATCCGCTCAGCGTCTGGGCCGGGTCGATGGCCCAGCGGCCTTTTGCCAGCATGTTGTTGATGGATTCGTCATTCGGTGCTGTTCCACCGTCGCTCTGGCGCAGATCGCCGCGATCGCGGCTCGACCAGGCAACCAGTCCGTCCAGGGTTTCGGTACGCCCGTAAGCGCTGGCCCCCATGCCCAGACTGTGATCGCCCGTCGCGCCCGTACCAAACACGCGGTAGCCGCTGTTTTTGCCCGGTTCCAGCAGGTCATTTGCATCGGCGGTGTCATACGCGATCACGCCCCCCAGCGCGCCGCTGCCGTACAGTAAGGCTGACGGGCCGCGAACCACTTCGATACGTTTAATCAGAGCCGGGTCGAGGAACGTGCTGTTCAGGTGGCCAGTGTCGGTCCCCTGGCGCACGCCATCCACCAGCACCAGCACGCCGCGGCGGTCGTAACCGCGCAGGTTGACGTCCTGACCGTTGGTGCGCCCGGTGCCGTCAAGCATCAGGCCTGGGACGTAGCGCAGCAGGTCGGCGGCCGAGCTGGCGGTTTGGTTTTCCGGGGCTGCGGTGTCAATCACGCTGACCATCATCGGGGCTTCGAAGGCGCTGCGGGCGTTGCCGGTGGCGATAACGGTCATATCATCTGTGGCCGCAAACGCGACGCCCGGCAGGACGCTGACAACGGATAGCGCAACGCAGGACGGGCGCAAAAATGCGGAATGCAGGTGTGGCATAGCAACTCTCCATAAAGAATCGAAAGCGCTGGCTGCCTGGGGATCACCTGGGTGGCTGGCGAAGGTTTTGTGGTATTTATTTGGTGAGGATCAGCTTCCCGGCATGGGTCTGGCGCAACAGATAAAGCTGGCCGTCATGCTCGATGATCACGCGTCCCTCGTCCCCCAGCAGGCTTTTACTGTCGATCCGACGATCGGTGCGCGCTGGGGCAGGTGCTGTGTGTGTGTTTTCGGGCGTTGCCGCGTTGTTATCCGTACGTGACATAATGTTTATAAATAACAATCAATGTAACAATGATAATCATTATCAACAAAGTGAAAATTCACGGCAAGCGTTTTTGTGAAAAAACTGTGATGGGATCAAAACAGAAGAGGATGTGGCCTTGCGCGAACGTAGACCCTCTCCCGCAGGAGAGGGTAAAAGGCGAGGACTAAAAACGTGAATCGACCGCTGCCGCCAGTTTCTCCAGCAGCTGTTCGCTGTCTTCCCAGCTCAGGCACGGGTCGGTGATCGACTGGCCATAAACCATTGGCTGTCCGGCTACGATTTTTTGCGTGCCTTCCCGGATAAAACTTTCGGCCATAATGCCCGCGATGGCGGTTGAACCGCTGACGATCTGCTGGCAGATCTCATCACACACGTCCAGCTGGCGGCGATGCTGTTTCTGGCAATTGCCGTGGCTGAAATCCACCACCAGGTGTTCCGGCAGGTCGAACTCGGCCAGCGTTTCACACGCCGCAGCAATATCTTGCGCGTGGTAATTAGGCTTTTTCCCGCCACGCATGATGATATGCCCGTATGGGTTGCCGCTGGTCTGATAAATGGTCATCTGACCGCGCTTATCCGGCGACAGGAACATATGGCTGGCACGCGATGCGCGGATCGCGTCAACGGCAATTCGCGTGTTGCCATCGGTACCGTTTTTAAAACCAACCGGGCAGGAGAGGGCAGAGGCCATCTCACGGTGGATCTGGCTTTCCGTGGTGCGCGCACCGATAGCGCCCCAGCTGATGAGATCGGCGATAAACTGTCCGGTCACCATATCGAGAAACTCGGTGGCCGTCGGTACGCCCAGCTCATTGACCTGCAAAAGCAGTTTACGCGCCAGCTCAATACCATAATTAACACGGTAACTGCCGTTCAGGTCCGGGTCGGAAATCAGCCCTTTCCAGCCCACGACGGTGCGCGGTTTTTCAAAGTAGGTGCGCATGACAATTTCAAGGCGATGCTGGTACTTGTCCCGCAGTCCCTGAAGCCGTTTTGCGTAATCCATTGCGGCATCCAGATCGTGGATGGAGCAAGGGCCAATCACCACCAGAAGACGTTTGTCTTCGCCATTAAGGATTTTTTCAATGCGACGGCGGGATGCCGTGACATGTTCCGCTACACCCGCGGAAACAGGATGCCGCTGTGCCAGTTCAGCCGGTGTGACCAGGCTGTCAATGCGCGCAGTGCGGAGTTCATCGGTTTTATTCATGAAATGTCTCAGAAAAATTTTTGCTTCATCGGCAGACTACCGGGAAGTGATGGGCATCACCTTAAACCAATCCCTGCTGAATTCAAGTTCGGCGCGCCTGCGCGCCGAGGATGTGGTGATGATACCCGATTCTGAGTTATTGTACTAGCATGTTAGTACATGCGTCGGTTGAGCCCCATGATATCGAGGATTTTGGTGGCGATCTCTTCTACCGAATAGTTAGTGCTGTTTAGCCACGGGATCTGGTTTTTGCGGTACAGCGCTTCCACCTCGGAAACCTCCATTCGACACTGGCGCATTGAGGCGTAGCGGCTGTTCTCACGGCGTTCTTCACGTATTGCCGCCAGCCGTTCCGGGTTGATGGTCAGGCCAAACAGCTTGTGCTGGAGCGGCTTAAGGGCGGCTGGCAGCACCAGATTGTCCATGTCGTCAGCAATAAAGGGGTAGTTGGCGGCGCGGATACCGAACTGCATCGCCAGGTAAAGGCTGGTCGGGGTTTTCCCGCAACGCGAGACGCCAAGCAGTATCACCTGCGCCTGGTCGAGGTTACGCAGCGAAATACCGTCGTCGTGCGCCAGGGTGTAATCAATGGCGGCGATACGCGCATCGTATTTGGTCAGGTTGCCGGGGTTCAGCCCATGCGTTCGGTGAGCGATAGGCGTCGGATCGAGTTTCAGTTCGCTCTGCAGCGGGGCCACCAGCGCCTGGACGATATCCTGACAAAACCCTTCACTTTGCAAAATAATCGCGCGAATTTCAGGGATCACGATGGAGTAGAAGACCAGCGGGCGGACCCCCGTCTGCTGGAAGATGGCGTCAATCTGGTCCTTCACCGCCTTTGCACGGCTCTCATTTTCCACAAACGGCAGCGTGATGCTGTTAATCGAAACGGGGAACTGCGACATCACCGCATGTCCCAGCACTTCGGCGGTAATCGCCGTACCATCAGAAATATAAAAAACGTGGCGATCGACAGCATTATCCATTTTACCCACCCTGAATATCGTACGTAATTGTCTGAAAGCATAAATTAAAAAAGTAAATTACACAGCAAAGAACTTATCCTAATTATAAATGAAACGGCGTTTTTGATTTTCCTGAAAAGTGGATTTCATTTTTCAATTAGCGACTTTATTTTTAGGGTTTTTGGCTGAATATATAGGAATCATCGGGTTAGCGGATGGTGGGAAAGTATCCGAAAAGTTGAAAATTTAAATTGCTTACACGATTCACCGTTTTTTTAGCGGAAATAATTATGCCAGTATAAATACGTAGTCAGGTGTTTCTTACTCCGATCAAATATCACAAAAGGATTGTTTCGATGTCCAACAATGGCTCGTCACCGCTGGTGCTTTGGTATAACCAACTCGGCATGAATGATGTAGACAGAGTTGGGGGCAAAAATGCCTCCCTGGGTGAAATGATTACAAATCTGTCGGGTATGGGTGTCTCCGTACCGAACGGGTTTGCCACAACCGCCGATGCCTTTAACCTGTTTTTAGACCAGAGCGGTGTAAACCAGCGCATTTATGACCTGCTGGATAAAACGGATATTGATGATGTGACCGAGCTTGCGAAAGCCGGTGCCCAAATCCGCCAGTGGATTATCGACACACCTTTCCAGCCGGAACTGGAAAAAGCCATTCACGAAGCCTATAACCAGCTCTCAGCGGATGATGCCCAGGCGTCGTTTGCCGTGCGTTCTTCTGCCACCGCGGAAGATATGCCCGATGCGTCATTCGCCGGACAGCAGGAAACCTTCCTTAACGTCCAGGGTTATGACGCCGTGCTGGTGGCGGTGAAGCACGTCTTCGCGTCCCTGTTCAATGACCGCGCCATCTCTTACCGCGTGCACCAGGGCTATGACCATCGCGGCGTGGCGCTTTCTGCTGGCGTACAGCGCATGGTGCGCTCCGACGTGGGCTCTTCCGGCGTGATGTTCTCCATCGACACCGAATCCGGCTTCGACCAGGTGGTGTTCATCACCTCGGCGTGGGGTCTGGGTGAGATGGTAGTACAGGGCGCGGTGAACCCTGACGAATTCTACGTTCATAAGCCGACGCTGGCTGCAAACCGTCCGGCGGTTGTTCGCCGCACGATGGGCTCGAAAAAAATCCGCATGATCTATGCTCCGACGCAGGAGCATGGCAAGCAGGTTAAGATTGAAGACGTACCGCAGGAAATGCGTGACCGTTTCTCCCTGACCGATGCAGAAGTGCAGGAGCTGGCGAAACAGGCGGTACAGATCGAAAAACACTACGGCCGTCCGATGGATATCGAATGGGCCAAAGATGGCAACACCGGCAAGCTGTTTATCGTGCAGGCGCGTCCGGAAACTGTCCGCTCCCGCGGTCAGGTGATGGAGCGTTATACCCTGCACGCACAGGGCAAAATCGTGGCGGAAGGCCGCGCGATTGGTCATCGCATCGGTGCCGGTCCTGTCAAAGTGATCCATGACATCAGCGAGATGAACCGCATTCAGCCAGGCGATGTGCTGGTGACCGACATGACCGACCCGGACTGGGAACCGATCATGAAGAAAGCGGCGGCCATCGTCACCAATCGCGGTGGCCGTACCTGCCACGCGGCAATCATCGCCCGTGAGCTGGGGATCCCTGCCGTTGTCGGTTGCGGTGATGCGACCGAACGCATGAAGGACGATCAGAAAGTGACCGTCTCCTGTGCGGAAGGCGATACCGGTTACGTGTATGCCGATATTCTCGACTTCAGCGTGAAGAGTTCAAGCGTCGATACCATGCCGGATCTGCCGCTGAAGATCATGATGAACGTTGGTAACCCGGATCGTGCGTTTGACTTTGCCTGCCTGCCGAACGAAGGCGTTGGCCTGGCGCGTCTGGAATTTATCATCAACCGTATGATTGGCGTTCACCCGCGCGCGCTGCTGGAATTTGACGACCAGGACGCGAAGCTGCAGAACGAAATCCGCGAGATGATGAAAGGTTACGACTCGCCAAAAGAGTTCTACGTCGGTCGTCTGACCGAGGGGATCGCCACGCTGGGCGCGGCGTTTTATCCGAAGCGCGTGATCGTCCGTCTGTCCGACTTTAAGTCAAACGAATACGCGAATCTGGTGGGGGGTGAGCGTTACGAGCCAGAAGAAGAGAACCCAATGCTCGGCTTCCGTGGCGCCGGACGTTATGTTTCCGACAGCTTCCGTGCCTGCTTCGCGCTGGAATGTGATGCCGTGAAGCGCGTGCGCAACGACATGGGACTGACCAACGTTGAGATCATGATCCCGTTCGTGCGTACCGTGGATCAGGCGAAAGCGGTGGTGGAGGAGCTGGCACGTCAGGGTCTGAAGCGCGGCGAAAACGGGCTGAAGATTATCATGATGTGTGAAATTCCGTCCAACGCCCTGCTGGCTGAGCAGTTCCTGGAGTACTTCGACGGCTTCTCTATCGGCTCGAACGACATGACGCAGCTGACGCTCGGTCTTGACCGTGACTCCGGCGTGGTCTCTGAACTGTTTGATGAACGTAACGAGGCGGTGAAAGCGCTGCTGTCGATGTCCATCCGCGCGGCGAAGAAACAGGGTAAATATGTCGGGATTTGCGGTCAGGGTCCGTCTGACCATGAAGACTTTGCCGCATGGCTGATGGAAGAGGGGATTGACAGCCTGTCCCTGAACCCGGACACCGTGGTGCAAACCTGGCTGAGCCTGGCCGAACTCAACAAGTAACGCCATCAGCACCAGAAAAAGGCGAGGATATATTCCTCGCCTTTTTTTATTTCATGCCTTATTTGCTCCCCATCACAAATAAAGTAAAAAACCAAATATCATAATTTGTCTGTTAATTTAGACAATTGTTAGCGCGCAAAGCGTTGCTAATACTTGAGCCTTACCGCGCATTTCCCTCGCTGATGCGCAACTGGTTGAAATACGTTTTAACCTGATAAAAAGGCAAATAACAATGACAATCTCCTCTGTATTGCGTACCAAAGATAAAATAGGTTATGGCTTAGGTGATATGGCCAGTGCGCTGGTCTGGCAAACGGCAACCTTATTTCTCGCCTATTTCTATACGGATGTTTTCGGTTTGCCGGCGGCCATCATGGGTACCATGTTTTTAGTGGTGCGCGTGGTGGATGCTTTTGTCGACCCTTGCATCGGCGCGCTGGTCGACCGCACCCAGACGCGGCACGGTCGCTTTCGTCCCTGGCTGCTGTGGTTTGCCATCCCATTTGGCGTAAGCTGCCTTATCACCTTCTATGTGCCGGACGTCGGGCCGACGGCGAAAATCGTCTATGCCTGCGTCACTTACGCCATCTTAAGCCTTATTTATTCCGCGATTAACGTCCCGTATTGCGCTATGCCCGGGGCGCTGACGCTGGATCCGCGTGAGCGTCACTCGCTGCAGTCCTGGCGCTTCGGCCTGTCGTTCATCGGCGGGTTGATTGTGACGGTGATCGCCTTACCGCTGGTCTCGCTGTTAGGCCAGGGCAACGTTCAGAAAGGCTATTTCTATGCCATGAGCATGATGGGCCTGCTGGGTATTATTCTCTTCTTCTGCTGTTTTCTGATGACCCGCGAGCGTTATTCCCCGCGCAATGACACCTCGGGTTCGATGATCGGCGATTTAAAACTGCTGGCCGGAAATAGCCAGTGGCGAATTGTTTTCCTGTTTAATATTTTGCTGTTAACCGCAGTGGTGACGCGTGGTTCTGCCACCATGTATTACGTGAAATATGTGCTTCTGCGCCCGGAGCTGGTATTTGCCTTTATTGTTTCCGGGATGGTGGCGTCCTTAACGGGGGCATTATTATCTGAACGTCTGTTGGGGAAATTTGACCGCGTCCGTGCCTATCAGTGGACCATTATTTCCTTCGTGATTTTCGGCGCGCTGATTTTCTTCCTGCCGCCTTCGCAGATCTGGCTGATTTTTGGCCTCAACATTATCTTTAGCTTTATTCAGAACCTGACCACGCCGCTGCAGTGGACCATGTTCTCTGATGTGGTCGATTATGAGGAGCATCGCAGCGGTCGTCGTCTGGATGGTCTGGTCTTTTCTACCGCGCTGTTTGCCATCAAATTTGGTCTGGCGCTGGGTGGGGCGGTGGTCGGTTGGGTTCTCGGGATGGTGGATTATGCACCCGGTCAGGCAACCCAGGCACCGCACGTGCTCTCTACCATTAATGCGCTCTTCACCCTCATCCCCTGCGTGCTGTTCCTCTGTATGGTCGCGCTGCTGACCATTTACAAACTCAACAGCAAGCTCGTCAATTCCATCGCCCGCGAGCTGGCCAGCAAACGCGAGGTGCGAGACGAGACAGGACAACTCACCCCGGCCACCCATTCCGCAATACAGGAGTAACACATGACTGCGATTTATAAGGACGCGGGACGTCCCGTGCATGAACGCGTCGCCGACCTACTGGCACGCATGACCCCGGAAGAGAAGTTCGCCCAGATGCATGCCTACTGGTTGATCCTCGATGAAAACGGTAACCACCGCGAACGCAGCGATCTGAGCGATGAATTCGCGGGTGTGAGCGAACAGGCTGCGCTTAGCGAACGGCTGAAACTGGGGGTGGGACAGATTACGCGTCCACTGGGCACCCATATCGTTGATGCGAAAACAGGCGTGCGTGCCGCTAACCGCCTGCAGCGCATGATGATGGAAGAGACGCGCCTCGGTATTCCGGCGCTGTTCCATGAAGAGTGCCTGGTGGGGCTGTTGTGCAAAGATGCCACGCTGTTCCCGTCGTCGCTGAACTACGGTTCGACCTGGGATCCGCAGCTGGTGCAGCGTGCGGCAGAACAGATTGGCAAAGAAGCACGTTCCGTTGGCTGCCAGCAGGGGCTGGCCCCGGTGCTGGATGTCTCTCGCGACGTTCGCTGGGGACGCACCGAAGAGACCTTCGGAGAAGACCCGTGGCTGGTGGGGGTGATGGCTACGGCATACGTGAAGGGTTTGCAGGGCGATAAGCGCGATCTTCTGGCAACGCTCAAACATTATGTGGGCCACTCCTTCAGCGAAGGGGCACGGAACCACGCGCCGGTGCATCTTGGCTTTAGCGAACTGAACGACACCTTCCTGCTGCCGTTTGAGATGGCGGTGAAGCTGGCCAATGCCGGTTCGGTGATGCCTGCCTATCACGATATCGATAACCAGCCCGGACACAGCGACCACTTCCTGATGACAACCGTGCTGCGTGAACAGTGGGGGTTCGATGGGATCATCGTTGCGGACTACGGCGGCGTGAGCCTGCTGCACCAGCATCATGGCATCTCGCACGATGCCGCCGAATCTGCAGCGCTGGCCTTCAATGCCGGGCTGGATGTCGAACTACCAAAAGATGACTGCGCGCGTCATCTGGCAGAAGCCGTTGAGCGCGGACTGATTTCCATGGCGAAAGTCGATGAAATAGTGGCACGCGTCCTGACCGAAAAATTCCGTCTTGGCTTGTTTGAAAAACCGTATGCCGATGAACAGGGCATCGATTTGCAAAATGAGGCAACGCGTCAGGTTGCAAGGGAAGTGGCGACCCGTTCGCTGACGCTGCTTGAGAATAACGGCATTTTGCCCCTCGGCGGCAACCCTCGCGTGGCGGTCGTCGGGCCAACGGCAGACGATCCGCTGGCGCTCCTCAGCGGTTACAGTTTTCCGGTGCACCTAATTATTAGCGACATGGTGGAAGAGACCTCGCAGGTCACGACATCGCGCGCGGCGCTTGAGCAGTATCTGGGGGCCTCGCAGGTACGTTATGCTAAAGGCTGTCACATTATCGAAAAACGGATGGCGGGTGCGCCGGTGTTTCCGGGTGACAGCGGCGGTAAACCCATGCAGCAATCTCCGGTCTCGCAGCGTACCGACCTGATCCCTGAAGCTGTGAAAGTCGCACAGGAGAGTGACGTGGTGGTGGCCTGCGTTGGCGATCTCGCCGGGCTGTTCCAGAGTGGAACCGTCGGGGAAGGCTCTGATACCGACTCTCTGGATCTGCCGGGCGTACAGCAACAATTGCTGGCTGCGCTGGTGGCCACCGGCAAGCCGGTTATCGTGGTCATGACCGGCGGGAGGCCTTACAACCTTCAGGGGCTGGAAGATAACGTCGCCGCACTGATGATGGCCTGGGCGCCAGGGCAGGAGGGCGGCTGGGCGATTGCGGATGTATTAACGGGCCGCGCTGAACCGCAGGGACGTCTGGTGGTCAGCGTGCCGAAAAGCGCGGGAGCAATGCCCTATTACTACAACCACAAGCTCAAAAGTGGCGGCACACCGTTCGCTTTCCATTTTGGCTCCCGCTATCCCTTTGGCTTCGGTCTCGGCTGGACGCAGTTTAGCTGGGGAACGGCGCGCGTGGCTGAACCCCGCGTTCCGATCGACGGCGAGGTGGTCGTAAGCCTGGATATCACCAATACCGGTGAGCGCAGCGGCAGCGAGGTGGTACAGGTCTATGTCCGGGATAACGTCGCCACGCAGGTGCGGCCCCTGCAGGAGTTGAAGGCGTTCCAGCGCGTCACGCTCTCACCGGGTGAAACCGCCACGCTCACCTTTACGTTGCCCGTTGAGATGTTCAACTTTACCCGTCGTGACGGCAAACGGATCGTCGAGCCGGGTGAATTTGAGCTGCAGATTGGTGCATCGTCGGCGGATATTCGCGAGGTGGTGACGGTCAATGTGACTGGGGAAACCCGTGTATTGTCAACGGAATGGCGGATGCTCAGCACCTGTGACGTCAGCCGCGCGTAATCAGGATAAAAAAAAGCCCATCGTGGGAGATGGGCAAAGACTACACACAGCAATTCGTTGTTTCACTCAGGGGATTTCCATGCTTATAAATCAAGGTGTTGATTTATAACCGTGTCCTAATAGTAGGCATGTCAGCTTTTAGCGTCGATCAGATTCGTCTCAATAGTTAAAGAGACGTAAAGATTTCTTGAGGTTAATAGGGGACTTAGGGCCGTAATAGCGGGTCTGACCAGTGCGCAACGAATAAATACTTTAGCAACGTTTAAGTATTGAAGGGGGATATGTAGGCCGGGTACGCGACTGCGTTACCCGGCCTGTCCATTACTGCTTGTTCTTATCTTCCAGCTCTTCCAGTTCGCTCAAAATCACGTCCGGGTCCGTTCCCGGAGGCGGGATTTCGTGCACCCAGGCGGAGAACAGACGCCAGGTCACGGCCAGAAGCACCGGGCCAATAAACAGACCAATCATCCCAAAGGCAATCAATCCACCAATTACGCCTGAGAGAATAAGGATCAGCGGCAGGTCTGCGCCCATGCGAATAAGGATGGGACGAATAACGTTATCCATGGTGCCGACCACGCAGCTCCAGACCAGCAGAACGGTGCCCCACGTGGTATCGCCGGTCCAGTACAGCCAGATAATGCTGGGTACCAGCACCAGCAACGGACCCAGTTGCGCAAGGCAGGTCATCAGCATGACCACGGTGAAGACGGTGGCGTACGGCACGCCAGAAATCGCAAGACCAATACCGCCCAGCACCGCCTGAACCAGCGCCGTTACCACGACGCCAAGCGCAACCGCGCGCACGGCCTGCGCCGCCAGCAGAACCGCGGCATCACCCCGTTTGCCCGCCAGGCGAGTGGCAAAATGACGAACGCCCAAAGCCACCTGCTCACCGCGCCAGTACAGCAGGGCACTAAAGACCAGCATCAGCGTACAGTGCATCATAAAGCGGCCAATGTGCGCCGCCTGACCCACAAACCAGGTGGTGGTGGTGCCAATATACGGGCGCACTTTCGCCATCAGCGCGCTGCCACCCATCTCCAGCAGGCCATGCCAGCCGCTGTAAAGTTTTGCGCCAACAACCGGAATGCTGTTAAGCCAGGCGAGATCCGGCGGCGTCAGATCGCCACTGGTCACGGCGCGAATCACCGGGCCGCTGGAGTCGACAAGGCTGTTGACCAGCAGCGCAACGGGAATAATGAACAGCAGGAACAACAGCAACGTCATCACCAGGACCGCCAGCCCACGACGTCCGAAGAGCAGTTTCTGCAACCGTAACAGTAAAGGCCAGGTGGCAACCACAACGGTTGCAGCCCAGGCGAAGCCGAGAATGAAGGGTTGAACGATCCACAAACACGCAATAATCATGAGGGCCAGGAACAGCACCGACAGCAAAATTTGCGCAACATCCCTGGGCTGGCGAAGATTGACCATAAATGAAACTTTCCTTAATTGAACACCAGCGTGGCTGGCGGGAACGGAAAACCGCGATTCTCTAATCATTAATGATTTCAGCGATTTTTGACAGGCGAATTCTGCCTGTAATTCTGCAGAGCGTATAAGAAAAAAATGTGATAAAACTTTTACGATACACGCAAACGATTTCACACCTCTAATTAGGGTCGACAGTAATGATCCCACAGATTTCTCAGGCACCTGGCGTCGTTCAGCTGGTGCTTAATTTTTTGCAGGCACTGGAGCAACAGGGTTTTACAGGTGATACCGCCACACATTATGCCGACAGGCTGACAATGGCGACCGACAACAGTATCTACCAGCTTCTTCCCGATGCAGTCGTGTTTCCCCGTTCAACGGCCGATGTGGCGCTTATTGCGCGACTGGCAATGCAGGAGCGATTTACCTCGCTGGTGTTCACGCCACGCGGCGGCGGCACCGGCACCAATGGTCAGGCGCTGAACCAGGGCATCATCATTGATATGTCGCGCTATATGAACCGCATCATTGAGATCAATCCCGAAGAAGGATGGGTGCGTGTCGAAGCGGGCGTCATCAAAGATCAGCTTAATCAGTACCTCAAGCCTTATGGTTACTTCTTTGCCCCCGAGCTCTCTACCAGCAACCGTGCGACAATCGGTGGGATGATTAACACCGATGCCTCCGGGCAGGGGTCGCTGGTCTACGGTAAAACCTCCGATCACGTTCTTGGCGTGCGCGCGGTGCTGCTGGGCGGCGATATCCTGGATACCCAGCCGATGCCGGTCGAACTGGCGGAAACGCTGGGTAAAGACAACACGGCCAACGGGCGGATTTACCGCACCGTGCTTGAGCGCTGTCGCGATAACCGCCAGCTGATCCTCGACAAATTCCCTAAACTGAACCGCTTCTTAACCGGTTACGATCTGCGTCATGTCTTTAACGATGACCTGACGCAGTTTGATTTAACCCGCGTGCTGACCGGCTCCGAAGGGACGCTGGCATTTATTACCGAGGCGCGGCTGGATATTACGCCGCTGCCGAAAGTGCGTCGGCTGGTGAACGTCAAATACAACTCCTTCGATTCTGCCCTGCGAAATGCACCCTTTATGGTTGACGCGCGGGCGCTGTCGGTGGAAACCGTCGACTCTAAAGTGCTTAACCTGGCTCGGGAAGACATCGTCTGGCACTCGGTGAGTGAGCTTATCACCGATGTACCTGATAAAGAGATGTTGGGTCTCAACATCGTTGAATTTGCCGGCGATGACGAAGCGCTGATTGAAAGCCAGGTCACCACGCTCTGTCAGCGGCTGGACGAACTGATTGCAGCAGGTGAAGGTGGGGTGATTGGCTGGCAGCTTTGCAGCGAACTCTCCGGCATTGAGCGTATTTACGCGATGCGTAAAAAAGCAGTGGGGCTGCTGGGCAACGCGAAGGGGGCGGCCAAACCGATTCCCTTTGCTGAAGACACCTGCGTCCCGCCTGAGCATCTGGCGGATTACATCGTTGAGTTCCGCGCCCTGCTGGACAGCCACGGTCTGAGCTATGGCATGTTCGGCCACGTGGATGCCGGGGTGCTGCACGTGCGTCCGGCGCTGGACATGTGCGATCCGCAGCAGGAGATCCTGATGAAACAGATCTCCGACGATGTGGTGGCGTTGACCGCGAAATATGGCGGTCTGCTCTGGGGAGAACACGGGAAAGGGTTCCGCGCGGAGTACAGCCCGGCGTTCTTCGGTGAAGCGCTCTACGCTGAGCTGCGTAAGGTCAAAGCGGCATTCGATCCGGATAACCGTCTCAACCCGGGTAAAATTTGCCCACCAGAGGGCGTCGATGCCCCAATGCTGCAGGTGGATGCCGTCAAGCGCGGCACCTATGACAGACAAATCCCGATTGCGGTGCGCGCCTCCTGGCGTGGTGCAATGGAGTGTAACGGTAACGGTCTGTGTTTCAACTTCGACGTGAAAAGCCCAATGTGCCCGTCGATGAAAATTACCAGTAACCGCATTCACTCGCCCAAAGGCCGCGCAACGCTGGTCCGCGAATGGCTGCGTCTGCTGGCCGACCGCGGGGTTGATCCGCTGAAGCTGGAACAGGAATTACCGGAAAAACGCGCCAGTCTGCGCTCGCTGATTGAACGTACCCGCAACAGCTGGCATGCGAACAAAGGCGAGTATGATTTCTCCCACGAGGTGAAGGAAGCCATGTCCGGCTGCCTGGCCTGTAAAGCCTGCTCAACCCAGTGTCCGATCAAGATTGATGTGCCGGAGTTTCGCTCACGCTTCCTGCAGCTTTACCATACCCGCTATCTGCGTCCAATGCGTGACCATCTGGTGGCGACGGTGGAGAGCTATGCCCCGCTGATGGCGCGTGCGCCGAAGACCTTTAACTTCTTCATCAATCAGCCGCTGGTGCGAAAGCTTTCCGAAAAACATATCGGGATGGTGGACCTGCCGCTGCTGTCAGTCCCTTCGCTACAGCGTCAGCTCGTGGGGCACCGCTCGGCGAACATGACGCTGGAGCAGCTTGAGGCGCTGACCCCTGAGCAGAAAGCCAATGTGGTGCTGGTGGTGCAGGATCCGTTTACCAGCTACTACGATGCCCAGGTGGTGGCCGATTTTATCCGTTTGGTAGAAAAACTGGGCTATCAGCCGGTGGTACTGCCGTTCTCACCAAACGGCAAAGCGCAGCACATTAAAGGTTTCCTTACCCGTTTTGCGAAAACGGCGCGGAAAACCGCTGACTTCCTCAACCGGGTGGCGCAGCTAGGGATGCCTATGGTTGGTGTCGATCCGGCGCTGGTGCTCTGCTACCGCGATGAGTATAAGCAGACGCTGGGGGAGCAACGCGGTGATTTCCACGTCATGCTGGTGCACGAGTGGCTGCCGGCGGCGCTGCAACAGGCGACCGTGAAGGATGTGAGCGGTGAATCGTGGTATCTGTTCGGTCACTGCACGGAAGTGACGGCACTGCCGGGCGCCCCGGCGCAGTGGGCGTCTATCTTTGCCCGCTTCGGGGCGAAGCTTGAGAGCGTCAACGTGGGCTGCTGTGGCATGGCAGGTACCTACGGGCACGAAGTGAAAAACCACGCGAACTCGCTCGGTATCTATGAGTTGTCGTGGCATCAGGCGATGCAGCGTTTGCCGAGGAACCGCTGTCTGGCCACGGGCTACTCCTGCCGAAGCCAGGTGAAACGGGTTGAAGGGAACGGAGTGCGTCACCCATTACAGGCTTTACTGGAGATAATTGGATGATCTGGAAACGAGCCGTGACGCTGCAGGCGCTGAATGCCATGGGCGAGGGGAATATGGTAGGGCTGCTGGACATTCAGTTCACGCGTATTGGCGAGGATGAACTGGAGGCCACGATGCCTGTCGATCATCGCACGCATCAGCCGTTTGGTTTATTGCACGGCGGCGCATCCGTCGTGCTGGCCGAAACCCTGGGGTCCGTGGCGGGTTATCTTTGCACCGAAGGGGAGCAAAAGGTCGTCGGGCTGGAGGTGAACGCGAACCATATTCGCTCGGTGCGAAGTGGACGGGTGCGCGGCGTTTGTCGCGCACTACACGCCGGTAGCCGCCATCAGGTGTGGCAGATTGACATTCTTGACGAGCAGGATCGGCTCTGCTGCTCGTCGCGACTGACGACGGCGGTCGTGTAAAGTTTTCAGATGTTTTGCCTTTGGTCAAAAACTAGCCAGCCTCTTGTGATATACTGGTCAGGTTTTGTACATAAGCGAGGACATCATGGATACTGAAATAACCCCAACACAGCTGGCAATTGAATATTTACGTCGTGATAAAAGCAACCTGTCTCCGGCGCAGTACCTGAAAAAGCTGAAACAGCTTGAACTGGAGTTCACAGATTTGCTGGCGCTCTCTTCAAATGAGCTTAAAGAAGAGATCTACTTTGCCTGGCGGTTGGGCGTTCACGTCCATTGATCGTGACAGTAAAAAAAAGGCCGCGTCAGCGGTCTTTTTTGTATCTGACGTTCAGTACCGGGCAGGAAGTTTATTGATTTTAACGAGCCTGCCATCTTCTATCTCAATGAACCCGCCTGTTTTTAAATCCGCCAGAATACGCATTACCCCACTGCGCGACAGCTGGGTTTTTTCGCGAATATACCGCTCTGCGGTGATGGCGTTGCGATAACTCTCATCTTCATCCATCAGCTTTATCAATTGCTGGCGAATCATCTCATAGGCCGTGGGCGCGCCCTGAGGCATCACATTATTGTATAGGCGGTTATAAACAAACATCAGGTGCTTAGACAACAACCCCCATAACCCATTCTCTTTGATAACGGCTTCCACCTGAGCGGTGGTAAGCATACCCGTCAGGCAGGGGGTCACGGTTTTAAGATAATCATTGAAGTAGATGTCTGTCAGATTGGCGAGGCCAAAAAGCGCCGGGCTACGTGCGGTGGTGAGCATCATGTTGTCGCTTCTGCGGTAGATAGCAACGGTGCCTTCGAGGATCAAATAGCACATGCTCTGGCCATTCACCTGGAGATCCAGCTGTTCGCCGGGAGCAACATTGCGCGTGGTACAGTAGGGTTGCAGGAATGAAATCAGTTCTCGCGCGTAAGGAGAACCACGATGCATTTTTTCAGTAGAGGACATAACCTATAACCCGTAGCGATAACCCCCCTGATTATAGCGTTACTCCTTATCGTAAACACGAGGCCAATCAGTATTTACGTGGTAAATGACGGATTTCCAGCAGCACGCCACGCTCCATCGTGATGTACTTTCCGGTACGCAGTTCCGCGAGAATACGCATAATCCCACTGCGTGAAAGGTAGGTTCGACTCTTGATATACGCTGCCGCCGTGATGTTTTTCCGTACGGCATCTGGCTCCTGCATCAGTTCGACCAGCTGGAACCGGATAATGTCATAGGCTGACATCTGCGATATTTGCGCGCAGTGCTCGTATACCCGGGAGGCGGTATAGATGAGTAGCTTTGAAAAATGTTCCCATAAGTTTTTTTCCGCCACGATCTTATTAAAATTATCCAGAGAGACATGCGCTATTTCTGAGGTTTCAAGCGCTCTGACGTACAGATGTTCAGAGGAGAACTGGCTGCTGACACCCAGAATAAAAGGTGAGGACTCTGAGTTTAAAACAATACCATCGCCACGACGATGCAGCGCAACGCTGCCGTGTAACAGCAAAAAACAGAGGCGAACATCATTATTGTGATACTGAATAATTTCGCCTTTCGCGAGAATATGCCTTTCCGTAAAAGGCAGCACAGTACTGATTAACTTATCAATATGGGCATACGGCTTTAAATCCAGTACGGTAGATTTTACATCGGTGAGGACCGCTGTCATTCGCGTGTTCATAAGGTGCTCCACTGCTTTCATTGCGATCATGGGTGACCGGCGTAGAGAATTATCTTAAAAAACAGCGACTACGGGAATATGCAGCACAGGTCTAAAAGTAGACTTTCAATATTATCCTGACTAACATTTTGAATTTAATGATCTTAACACCCCGGTCTATTAATAGACTGCCTGTTATATGCATAAGGCATTCCTTATTTACAATGTTTTATTTTTGTTAATTACGGGTCTACGGAAAGACTCCGAAAATGATTGTCGACGTCAACGGAGTTGTATAAATTTTATTTCATCGACAGCAAGTCATATGCGTCTTCAGACGTTTAATGAAATAAAGTTATTTCATTTTTTTGCTGCTGTCTGTAAAAGACAAAACATTAAGCGGGTGAAAAAAACCGACGCGTCTTTTTGTCTGAATGTTAATAATAAATAAAGTGATACAGGATATAGCATGATGAAAAAAACACTTCTTCTGGCAACGATCGCAGCAGGTTCCGTACTGACAATGGCCAATGCGTTTGCCGCTGCAGGTACCGTTAATTTTAACGGAAATATTCTGGATTCTGCCTGTGATGTTGATGTGGCATCGCAGAACCAGGTGGTTGTACTTGGGGATTATTATAAAACAGAGTTTACCGCGACGGGGGCGAGAACCGCGGCAACGAAATTCGATATTATTTTGAAAAACTGTCCGGTCTCGGTCACGAATGCCAAAGTGCGCTTTGACGGTACTCCGGATGCGTCTAATAGCAATCTTCTGGCGATTGACACCTCCGTGGCGGGGGCCGCAACGGGCGTGGCGATCAACCTGATGACCGCGGATAAAGCCGACCTGCCTTTGCATGGCAGCAATGGTTACACCTACATGCTCAGCAGCTCCGCAGACAATACGCTCAATTTCTATGCCCAGTATATTTCGACCACGGCCAGCGTCACGGCGGGCCCGGCGAATTCTGTCGCCAACTTCTCGGTGGTTTATAACTAGCTCTTTGCCTGAACGTCGGGGCCGCCCCGGCCCCCAATTTTATGAGGAACAGAATGTATTTTTTCAGAACCCCTTTACTGACAACAGCGTTGTTATCTCTGATGCTGTCAACGGCTCATGCCGGCGTCATTATTGGTGGTACGCGCATTATTTTTGATGGCGCTAAAAAGGAAACGTCACTCAGTGTGAATAACCCTGATGGTACGCCGTATTTAATTCAGTCATGGATCGACGTGCAGGAAGGGGCGTCAGGCAAGGTGCCTTTTATTATTACGCCGCCTTTGTATCGTCTGGATGGCGGGCAAAAAAACGTTGAGCGCATCGTGATGACGGGGGCACTGCCTCAGGATCGGGAAAGTTTATTTTGGCTGAATATTAAAGCGATTCCGTCTGCCTCAACGCAGATGAACGCATTACAAATTGCGGTTAAAACGCGCATCAAACTGATTTATCGGCCCGCTGAGCTGCACGCGTCCACGCCTGACGAACAGGCCAGTCAATTACGCTGGCGCAGAACCGGGAATGAACTTCAGGTTAATAACCCGACCGCGTATGTCATCAATTTTAATGAAATCACCCTTGGGGGTAAAAAAATCGATGACGTGTCGTATGTCTTACCCGGTGGCTCAGTCCGTTTCACGTTACCGCAAGGGGCCAGCGGCAGCGTACTGACGTTTAAAGTGATTAATGACTTCGGCAGCCCTGGGGGCGCGCATCAGGCAACCTTATAACCTGTGAAACGCGGGCATTGCCTGTCATAAATGAGTTAAAAGCGATGGCAATACACTATTTTCGGGCTCGACCTGCACCCCTGGCGACAGTGATCGGATTAATACTTGCAGGTTCATCGCAGGCGCTTTTTGCCGGTGAGACATTTAATGCCGAACTGGTTGAACTTGATAATCCAGGAAGAGGGAGAACGGATTTATCGGCATTTGAATCCGGATCGCAGGCACCCGGCACCTATCACGTCGATATTGTTCTTGATGACCAGCTAATGGCGACCCGCGATATCACCTTTACTGCAGTAAAAGACGAAAAGGGCAATGACGTCCTCCGGCCGTGCCTGAGTCTTGACCAGTTAAAACAGTGGGGCGTAAGAACCACGCTTTTCCCGCAGCTGGCGGCGAACAACGGTGAATGCGCAAACCTTCAGGCGATCCCGCAGGCCAGTAGCGATTTTCAGTTTGGCGCACAGCGGCTGGTGATCAGCATTCCTCAGGCCGCCATCGACCTGCCAGCCAGGGACGCGGTTCCGCCAGAGATGTGGGATGAGGGGATTAATGCCGCCATGCTTAATTACAGTCTGAGCGGCGCAAACGCGTGGGCGAAGAACACTCGCGGCAGCCAGAATGATAGCCAGTACGCCAACCTGCGCCCCGGGGTCAATATCGGGCCGTGGCGCTTACGTAATTACACTACCTGGTCACGGGATTCCACCGGTGAGGATCGGTGGGACAACGTGTATACCTATGCGCAGCGCGCCGTTATTCCGCTGAAAGCACAGCTGATTATCGGGGACAGTACCGCACCGGCGGATGTTTTCGACAGTATGCCATTTCGCGGCGGTCAACTGGCCTCGGATGATGACATGCTGCCGGACTCTCTTAAAGGTTATGCGCCCGTGGTCCGCGGCATCGCGCGAACCAATGCGCAGGTGGTGGTCCGCCAGAATGGTTATCAAATTTATCAGAGCTACGTGGCGCCAGGCGCGTTTGAAATCTCGGACATGTATCCCACCGGCGGCGCAGGCGATCTGGATGTGACCATCAAAGAGGCTGACGGGAGTGAGCAGCATTTCACGCTGCCTTATGCCTCGCTGCCGGTCCTGCAGCGGGAAGGACGACTGAAGTATGCGGTGACGGCCGGGCAGTATCGCGCCTACAACAGCCGCGTGGAGAAAACGTCTTTTGGTCAAATCACCGGTATTTATGGGATTCAGCACGGCATCACCCTTTACGGTGGGATGCAGGGGGCTGATAAATACCGTTCAGTGGCGTTTGGCATCGGTAAAAACATGGGGGATATCGGCGCGATCTCTGCCGACGTGACCCAGGCCTGGTCAACGCCGAATAACACCGACAAAACATCCGGTCAGTCCTTGCGCGCGCGTTACAGCAAAAATATGGCGAAGACCGGGACAAACTTTTCAATTGCGGGATACCGATATTCAACCCGTGGCTATTACGGGATGCAGGACGTGCTGGATTCCTACGGCGACAGCAGCGCCCTGCAGGACCGGCGGCGTAACCGTGCTGAACTGACCATGAGCCAGACGCTGGGCGGCGCGCTGGGTTCACTGACGCTCAGCGCCGCACGCGAAGATTACTGGAATTCTGGTCAGGCGATGGCCTCCTGGAGCGTGGGCTATAACAATGACTGGAACAACGTCAGTTACGGTTTGACCTGGACCTACAGCAAGAATGGACGCGGGAGCGCACAAAACGCGGACCACGATCGGTTGCTGGCCTTTAACGTCAGCGTACCGTTGGACAAATTCTTGCCGCGTACCTGGGCTAACTATGGCATGAACGCCAGTAAGCACAACGGCACGACGCACGTGGTCGGGCTGAACGGCGTGTCTCTGGAAAACAGTGCCCTGAACTGGAACGTGCAGCAAGGTTATGGCACACAGGGCACGGGAAATACCGGCAACCTGAACGGCGACTATAAAGGCACCTATGGCGAAATTGTCGCGGGCTACAGCTACGACAAACACAGCGAGCGCCTGAATTACGGGTTGCAGGGGGGCGTCATTGCTCACCGTGACGGCATCACGCTTTCGCAGCCGCTCGGTGAAACCAATATCCTGGTGAAAGCGCCGGGTGCACACGGTGTCGATATTCGCAATCAACCCGGGGTTCGTACGGATTACCGCGGGTATACGGTGGTTAACAATCTGTCGGTATACCGAAAAAACGACATCACTCTTGAGCCGGAAACTATGCCGGATGACGTGGAGCTTGAGATTAATACGCGCACCGTAACACCGACCCGCGGGGCGATAGTGGAAGCCGATTATGTGTCTAAAATCGGGCGCCGGGTGTTAATGACCCTGTCCGACGGGCAGTATGCCGTTCCGTTTGGTGCGGTCGTCACGCTCAAAGGCGACAGCAACAGCAGCTTTATTGTGGGCGACCGTGGTCAGGTCTATTTAACGGGACTGCCCGGGCAGGGAGAAATCGTGGCAACCTGGGGAAATCAACCCGGTCAGCAGTGCCGCGCGCAGTTTAGCCTGCCTGCACAACCCACCTACGGCGGAATAACCGACGTTAACGCGCTTTGCCGCCAGGAAGGTTAAAAATGAAATTTGCTTTATCTCTGATCCTGCTCTGTTTACTGAGCGGGTGGAATAGCGCCCGTGCCGGCACCTGTACAACCATCACGCCGCAAATATCGACGATATCTGTGGGCACGATTAACGTGCAGCGTGATGCCCCCGTGGGCACCATTATTTTTTCTCGCGCCGCCTCATCAACGGGAACCTATTTAACGGGATGCTCTAACCCGCTGATGCTGGGATTCAGTATGCGATATAACAATGGGAACCTGAGCAGCTACGGTAACCATGTTTATGCCACCAATGTCAGCGGTATTGGTATTCGCTTTTCCTCGGGGAATTATTTCGAAAACCCGGTTTACACGTTTTCGTATAACGCGGTGACGTCGTATGTAGATTGGTTTGGTGGAAAAGTTGAGCTGGTGGTGACCGGCCCGGTAACGTCGGGCGCTTTAACGCCGGGCGTTATCGGAACCGTGGCGCTTCAGGGAAGTGACGGTGTTTATCGTGACGGTCTGACGGTCCAGTTAACTGACGGCACAATTAATGCGCTGGCATGCACGATAACGACGGCGCAGTTGACGTTCCCGATAGGCGATATTCCGGCCTCATCGTTTGGCTCCGTTATTGGAACCACGCCATCCGGCGCCCAAAATACGCAAAATCTGGGGTTAACCTGCAGTGCCGGCACCAATATCAGTGTGTCACTCAGCGGTATGCAAAATCCGGACAGCGCCAATACCAGCGTCATGGCATTAACCGGTCAGGGGAATGCCGGTACGGCAAAAGGGGTAGGGGTTCAGCTACTTTATAACGGCTCTCCTTTGGTAATGAACGGTCGCCTGTTATTAAAACAGTCTGCGGGAGGACAGGAGACGCTCCCGTTAACCGCGCGCTATTACCAGACGTTAACCACCGTGGAATCAGGCTCGGCAAATGCGTCAGCCACGCTCACGATAACCTATCAATAACCGGTGAGATGATGAAAATAATTCCCGCGGCGTTGCTTGTGTCGGGTTTACTGTGCGGCAAAGCGCTATGTGCAGACAGCGTAAATATCGGGGTCACCGGAAATATCGTGGCCTCACCCTGCCTGTTTAATAACGGCAATACGAATCTCGATATTAATCTGGGCAATATCCAGGCAAGTAATATGGTGACGCCAGGATCATCCTCAGACCCGGTTACGTTTGATCTGTTATTTACCCAATGTCCGGTGGGGACGCGTAGCGTCACCGCTACCTTTACGGGTACACCCGACCCTGTTGCCGGCGCCGACTATTACATTAACCGCGGTACGGCCACCCACGTGGCGATAGCAATGCGCGAGGCCGGAAGTGGCATACTGAAAGGGAACGGCTCCAGCATGACGGAATATATCGCCTCAGACCGGACGGCGAAGATGGCGATGCAGGCTGCGGTTATATCCACCGGAGGCAGGGCGACGCCCGGCACCCTCAGCGCAGTGGTGGTCATTACGCTGCAATACAATTAAGTCGCGCGGGATTTCACGCGCATTTTTGCTTCCCGTCGGTGTGGTCTATGTTGAATATTTTAATTAGCGAGACGGATTCGTTATTTCAGTCTGGTCTGCAGTATTTTTTTATGGATTTCTTTTGGCGTAATTTTAATGACTGTATTCATTTTGATTATGAAATGACGCCGCATAACGTCAGCACGGCGGATATTATTGTCCTCTCTTTATGCCAGGGAGAAACCCTGACCTGTTTTCCGGAATTACAGTCACGGCAAAAAGGCATTGTGATCGGCTGGGTTGATGATGAGCAACGCTCTACGGCGTCGCAATCCTGTTATCAGGATATTATTTTCATCTCCCGCAGGGCCTCTCTTGACATGATTGGTGAGACGGTATGGTGCGCGTGGCGTAAAGCGCAGTTGAAGGGGCATGTGCTGCAGAAAACGTCCTGTTTCGATTGCGAGCATAAGATATTATCACCGCAGCAAATACGCATCGTCATGAACCTGTATAAAGGCTTATCCGTTATGCAGACGGCAGACGTGTTACAGATCGGCTATAAGACCGTTTTTGCGCACAAGTACATGATCATGCAAAAATTTAACCTGCGAAGTGATTATGAGCTTATCGCGCTGCTCAACAGGATGGTGAAGAAAAACGGCACCCCCAATATTTTTCGTGATTCTGTGAGACAGGGTTTCCAGGACCGCCCTTGTTTTGAGGCGTTTATATAAAGAACAAAAAATCTATGACTACTGATATTTAGCGATGTTACATATGATTATAAGCAAACGTATAAAGAGGCTCGCCGTGGCGAGCCTCTTTTTCCTCAGACGTTTACTGCCGTGATTAACCGCGTCTTCATGGTCTGATAAGACGACGCCGCAAAGTCTTCCGCCCAGCGTTGGTCTTCAATCGCCTCAAGCTTAACCGCACAATACTTGGTTTCTGGGGTTTTGGAGACCGGGTCAAGGTTATCCTGCGTCAGTTCGTTACAGGCGCCAATCCACCACTGGTAGGTCATATAAACCGCACCGGCGTTGATGCGCTCGCTGATGCTGGCACGGGTAATGACTTTGCCCCGACGGGAATGCACCCACACCAGCTGCCCGTCTTTAATGCCCAGGCTGTCCGCATCGAGGGGGTTCATTTGTACACGGCCTGGTTCGTCGGCAAGGCTTTGCAGCGCGGCGCAATTGCCGGTCATTGACCGGCAGGAGTAGTGGCCGACCTCACGCACGGTGCAGAGCACCAGCGGATACGTTTCGTCCGGGATCTCGGCTGGCGCGCGCCAGGCTGCCGCAAAAAGCTGGCCTTTGCCGCTCGGCGTATCGAACTGGTTATCTTTATAGAGATACGGCGTCCCCGGGTGATCGAGCGTTGGACACGGCCATTGCACATGGCCCATTTCACCCATTTTTTCGTATGTCACGCCATAGAACAGCGGACAGAGCTCGCGCATCTCGTCCCAGATCTGCTGGTTGGATGCGTAATGCATCGGGTAGCCCATTTCGGTAGCAAGCAGGCTGATGATCTCCCAGTCCCGTTTCACGTTGCCGCTGGCCTCAATGGCTTTACCGAAACGCTGGAAACCGCGGTCGGCACAGGTAAAGACGCCACTGTGTTCTCCCCACGATGTGGCAGGTAACAGAACATCCGCCACTTCCGCCGTTTTCGTCATAAAGATGTCCTGAACCACCACAAAATCGAGTGCTTCAAAACCGCGGCGCACCAGCCCCAGATCGGCTTCAGTCTGCAGCGGATCCTCGCCCATGATGTAATAGGCTTTTACCTTACCTTCCAGCGCAAGGTGAGGGACTTCGGTGATACGCGTTCCAACCTCTTTGTCCATAATCCCGACATCGATTCCCCAGGCAGTGGCGAATTTCTGCCGGACCGCCGGGTCCGTAACGTCCTGATACCCCGGGAACATATTGGGCAGAACGCCCATATCACATGCGCCCTGAACGTTGTTTTGACCACGTACTGGCCCAACGCCGACGGCAGGTCGACCAAGATTTCCGGTCAGCAGCGCCAGGCTGGAGAGACCTTTGACCACGTCTACAGCCTGACCAAATTGCGTTACGCCCATGCCCCACATGACGGTGGCGGAAGGCGCAGCCGCGAACGTCCGCATCGCCTGACGCACATCCCGGGCTGGAATGCCGGTGAGATGTTCGACGTTTTCGGGCGCGTAGTCTTTAACCGTTTCTCGATAAGCGTCAAGCCCTTCGGTAAAGCGAGCGACGTAGTTTTTGTCGTACAGCTCCTCTTCCAGAAGGACATAGCCAAACGCATTGACCAGCGCCATGTTGCTGCCGTTTTTCAGCTGCAGGTGCTGGTCGGCAATGCGTGCGGTTTCAATGCGACGGGGATCGCAGACGATGATTTTCGCGCCATTTTCGCGGGCTTTTAAGACCCGACGGGCGACGATGGGGTGCGAATCGGCGCAGTTATAGCCAAACACCAGCAGGCATTTTGAGTTTTCAATATCGTTAATGGAATTGCTCATTGCACCGTTGCCGAGGGTTTCCTGTAACCCGGCAACAGAAGGGCCGTGACAGACGCGCGCGCAGCAGTCCACGTTGTTGGTATTCAGCACCGCACGGGCAAATTTTTGCATCACATAGTTCGTTTCATTCCCTGTTCCCCGGGAGGAACCGGTGGTCATGATGGACCGCGGGCCATACTGCTCTTTTATGCTCCTGAGTTTATGGGCGGTATAGCGGATCGCCTCTTCCCAGGTGACGGGGGTAAAAGCCTCTCCCTTGTGGTAGCGGATCATGGGCTGAGTCAGACGGGGGGTAAGCAGACGCGTATCGTTCAGGAAGTCCCAGCCATAAAAGCCTTTCAGGCACAGGGTGCCCTGGTTTGTTACGCCTTCGGCCGCTTCGGCACGGAGGATACGGTTATTTTCGACGACAAGGTTTAATTTGCAGCCTGCACCACAGTAGGGGCAGACGCTGGCGATTTTTTTCATCAATAACAGACCTGTTAAGAAATGAAGCAAAGTTGACTGGGTAGCCCAGTCCCGTAAACGGGAGTAAGCAGGAACCATGCCACATTTACTTTGTAGGTTTTACAGGGTGTTATACGAGGAGGGAAGGTGTCATCGTCAGCCCGATCGTCAGTTTTGACGATGACACGTTAGCCTTCACAGAGGGGAGGGTTTTTAGAGATCGTCCATGGTGTGACCCACAACGATTTCCAGGGTCTTACGAATGACATCTGCCTGCACAACGTCGTTTGTGGATTCCAGCGTCTGGATCAGCCACAAAATGATCGCTTTGTTGGACAGGTGTCCTTCAGAAGCCAGAACACAGCGTACTGCAGTAGAAAAAACAGCGGACTCTTCAGCAAAACGATCGCCTGCGTGACGGAAATATTCCGACAGCGCGCTTTCTAAAAAAGCGGAATGGTATTCGGGTTGAAGCTGAATATTTTGTCTCATTTGTTCTCACCGTAGCTGTAAAATTGCAGTCAATGTATTTTTCTGGGATCGGACGGTTTTCCATTTCCAAATAACGGCACTACATTGTCTCTTTTAACGTTGAGAGATCCCTCTCTATCGGTTCGTCCTTGCGCGGTTCTGCGACGTTTCAGGGCGATGTTGTTTGAACCGATGTCGGCAATCACCATCGCAAGTGTCTCCCGCCGCTGGGGATCCTTTTCATGCGCTTTCATATCCCGCAGACGCTGAACCAGAGCTTCGGTTGTGACGGGGCCTCGCTCTTTCAAAAGAGAAAGAACGGCTTCACCGATAAGCTGGTCAATCAGTCGGTCTGCATCACTGCTGTTCATAACATTACCGTTCGAAAAGCAGACCAAGCAGCATGTGGTAATGCTGTTCCTCTTCAGGCCCATCGGCCTTTTCGAGGCGGCTTAAGAGTTTGGTACAGAGCGATTTGCGATTCAGATTTCGCCCGTCGCTAAGAATCTCAACCACGACCTGACCGAGCGTCTCCTGTTGGGTAGGAAGCGCGGCCTTCTCGAAGTAGTGCGCGATCGCTGCTGCTGAATCTGCGACATAGTCCTTCTGCTGCATGTTTCGCTCCTGTAAAAAAATGTAATCACTAACGTTACATTTAAGGTATACACAATTTCCAAATCTGTACATAGAAAATGTACAATTTTTTAAAATAATTGTGATATATTTTATAAATTCTATGTTTATCAGTCTGTTGAGTCATAAAAATGAAGCGTTTCCGTTACAGAATATATTGTACAATACGCACGGTGATGGATAAGTTGTACAACGCAGGAAACGGTTGCATTAGGTGTCGTAAATGGTTGAGATGTAAATTATTTGTCACGTAATTAATATGCTATAACAGATGTTTACCGACGTGTTTTGTGGCCAACCCCTAACCCCCTTCAGGATAAGCATGCTTACAACCATCATATACCGCAGTCATATCTGCGAGGACGTTCCAGTGAAAGCGCTGGAAAACATGGTAGCTGCTGCAAATAGTAAAAACCGGCAATCCAATGTCACGGGGATCTTGCTGTTTAACGGCACGCATTTTTTTCAGTTGCTCGAAGGCCCAGCGGAAAACGTTTCATCCATTTACGAGCAGATTTGCCAGGACACGCGCCACCATAACGTGGTGGAGCTGATGCGCGATCACGGCCCCTCCCGACGCTTCGGCAAGGTTGGCATGGAGCTTTTTGACTTGCGTCAGTTCGACAGGGAAGAGGTGCTTCAGCAGGTTCTCGACAAAGGCACCAGCAGGTATCAACTGACATATAGCGATCGCGCCCTGCAGTTTTTCCGCACCTTCGTGGAGGCCACGGAGAAAGCCAACTATTTTGAACTGCCCCCTGCAGATGCCTGGGATTTTATCCCGGAAGAGACGCCTTTATCGGCGCAACCGGAGGTGGTGGCTAAAGGCGCGGATTGCAGCTTTGCGTTCCAGCCTATCGTGGATCCGTTTATGCAGCAGGTCGTCTCCTGGGAGGCCTTGATCCGCACGCCCACCGGTGAATCGCCCGGGGCCTATTTTGCCCAAATTCCTCGTGAAGAGGTGTACGCCTCTGATTTGAAAAGCAAGCAGGTTGCGCTCTCCATGGCGAGCGCACTAGGATTACAGGATCAGACATTATCCATTAACCTGCTGCCCATGACGCTGGTCAACGTGCCTGGCGCCGTGGATTTCCTGCTGACGGCCATTGACGCGAATGGCTTTGTGCCGGAGCAGATTGTGGTGGAATTCACCGAGAGCGAAGCGATTTCCCGTTTTGAAGAGTTTACCCATTCGGTCAGGCAGCTAAAAAGTGCCGGTATCAGCGTAACCATCGATCACTTTGGTGCCGGTTTTGCCGGTCTGCAGTTACTGGCGCAATTCCAGCCTGACAGAATTAAGATTAACCGCGATCTGGTCGCGAATGTGCACAAAAGCGGCCCGCGGCAGGCCATCATTCAGGCGATTATCACCTGCTGTTCCTCGCTGGAGATCCAGTTCTGTGCCGTCGGCGTTGAGAAGCCTGAAGAGTGGATGTGGCTGGAGTCTGCAGGCATTTCCCAGTTCCAGGGGCACCTGTTTGCCAGCCCGCGTCACGGGGGAATTCCGGCGATCGCGTGGCCAGAGAAGAAGTTTGAATTTTGAGAAAGCTGTACATAAACCTGCAAGCTTGACTGTACGCGCGGCAAAATTTGTACAACAATACATTAACGGGTGAAGGAACTTGTATACCCTTCACCCGCTCAAAAAGAGGCCTTAGTTATACAAATGGTTTGTACAATCTGATAAGGTTGGTCTGGTTGGGTATGGAAGTTCTAAGCGTGAGGGAGTTAATGGCCTATTACAGTATCGGCGAAGTGGCCGAACGATGCGGTATCAACCCCGTTACGCTGCGTGCCTGGCAGCGCCGTTATGGATTGTTGAAGCCGCAGCGAAGCGAAGGGGGCCATCGTCAGTTTGACGATGAAGATATCCTGCGTATTGAAGAGATCAAACGCCTGATGAAAAGCGGCGTTTCGGTCGGCAAAGTCAAAGGCTTGCTGGAAAACAAAGAAGTGATGACTCAGGGTAACTGGGCATCAATCCAGGAAGAGATGATGACGGTTTTGCGTTATGCCAGCCCGGCAAAGCTGCGCGCCAAAATAGGCGAATTCCGCCGCGATCACGCGATGGATGCGCTTATCGATAATATTATTTCTCCCGTTCGTCAGCGAATGAATCAGGATCAAAATACGGTGCGTCATATGGCGAGCCTGCTTGACGGTGTGCTGATAGAATTTGCTGTCGCAAGCCTGGCGGAGTCACGTAAGAAAGCCGGTAAAGATGCTCTGCTTATTGGCTGGGAGTGCGATGACCGCACCCACCTGTGGCTTGAGGCTGCGCGTCTGGCACAGAAGGGGTGGCATATTGACGTGCTGGCCGACCCGATTGATTCCCCTCGTCCGGAGCTTTTCCCTGGGCAAAGAATTTTCGTCTGGACCGGTAAAGCGCCGACGCCGCGTCAGCAGGAACTGCTTGACCACTGGCGTGAACAGGGTTTTGTTGTCTCCTTTCATCATTAATTTCCGCAGGCCTTGAAGGCCTTTTTTTTTGCTCGTCGTTCCCCTGGATAAAATCTATCTTAAAAATAGGCATTTCCGATGCATATTTTATTTTTCCCCTTTACTCCGCTTTTCTGATTCGATAACCCATTATTTTTCAAAGTATTGAACAATTAAATCCATCCCGCCCGCATCCGCTGACAGGGTCTATGCTTAATAAAAGTATGCAAAAAGGGCGATTTAGCCCAATGCCCCTGCTGACAGAGGGTTGAAGTGATAATCGTTATCACTAACATGGTGTTATGCCCTGGGGCTTATTAGATGAGGTGGACCTATGGAACTGCATTCAGAAACCTTCAATCCTGCCGACTTCGCCTGGCGTGGCTTAACGCTCACGCCAGCGGCGGCGGCACATATTCACGAACTGGTGGCGAAAAAGCCAGAGATCCTCGGCGTGCGCCTGGGGGTGAAACAGACCGGCTGCGCAGGATTCGGTTACGTGCTCGATACCGTCACAGAACCCGAGAAGGATGATCTGGTATTCGAAACTGACGGCGCAAAATTGTATGTCGCCCTGCAGGCCATGCCGTTTATTGACGGCACGGAAGTGGACTACGTACGTGAAGGTTTAAACCAGTTATTCAAATTTCATAACCCGAAAGCCCAGAACGAATGTGGGTGCGGCGAAAGCTTTGGGGTATAGGCGGTACTATGTCTCGTAATACTGAAGCAACGAGTGATGTTAACACCTGGAGTGGCGGCCACCTCAATTATAAAGAGGGGTTCTTTACCCAGCTGCAGACCGATGAACTGGCGAAAGGCATCAATGAAGATGTCGTCCGGGCGATCTCGGCCAAGCGTAATGAACCTGAGTGGATGCTGGAGTTTCGGCTGAGCGCCTTCCGGGCGTGGCTGGAAATGGAGGAACCTCACTGGCTGAAAGCGCATTATGACAAGCTGAACTATCAGGATTACAGCTACTACTCTGCGCCATCCTGCGGGAGTTGCGACGACACCTGCGCCTCACAGCCTGGCGCGGTGCAGCAAACCGGTGCGGACAACAGCTTCCTGAGCAAAGAAGTGGAAGAGGCGTTTAACCAGCTGGGTGTGCCCGTTCGCGAAGGGAAAGAGGTGGCGGTGGACGCCATTTTTGACTCCGTCTCAGTGGCGACAACCTACCGTGAAAAACTGGCAGAACAGGGGATTATTTTCTGCTCCTTCGGCGAAGCGATTCACGAGCACCCTGAGCTGGTGAAAAAGTACATCGGCACCGTGGTGCCAAGTAACGATAACTTTTTTGCCGCGCTTAATGCGGCGGTAGCGTCTGATGGCACCTTTATCTACGTGCCAAAAGGCGTTCGCTGCCCGATGGAGTTGTCGACCTATTTCCGCATCAACGCGGAAAAAACCGGTCAGTTCGAACGCACCATTCTGGTGGCCGATGAAGGCAGCTACGTCAGTTACATTGAAGGGTGCTCTGCACCGGTCCGTGACAGCTACCAGCTTCACGCCGCGGTGGTTGAAGTCATCATCCATAAAGATGCCGAGGTGAAATACTCCACGGTGCAGAACTGGTTCCCGGGCGATGGCAACACCGGCGGTATTCTGAACTTCGTGACCAAGCGTGCGCTGTGCGAAGGCGAAAACAGCAAAATGTCCTGGACCCAGTCGGAAACCGGCTCTGCGATCACCTGGAAATACCCGAGCTGTATTCTGCGTGGGGATAACTCGATCGGTGAGTTCTACTCCGTGGCGCTGACCAGCGGCCATCAGCAGGCAGATACGGGTACCAAGATGATCCACATCGGTAAAAACACCCGGTCGACCATTATTTCCAAAGGCATCTCCGCCGGGCACAGTCAGAACAGCTATCGTGGGCTGGTCAAAATCATGCCGACGGCCACCAATGCCCGAAACTTTACCCAGTGTGACTCAATGTTAATTGGCGCAGACTGCGGGGCACACACCTTCCCGTACGTTGAATGCCGTAACAATACCGCCCAGCTTGAGCACGAGGCGACGACGTCACGTATTGGGGAAGATCAGCTCTTCTACTGCCTGCAGCGCGGGATCAGTGAGGAGGATGCCATCTCAATGATTGTGAACGGCTTCTGTAAGGATGTGTTCTCTGAACTGCCGCTGGAATTTGCCGTTGAAGCCCAGAAACTCCTCGCCATTAGTCTTGAACACAGCGTCGGTTAAGGAAAGCACATGTTAAGTATTAAAGATTTACAGGTTAGCGTGGAAGACAAAGAGATCCTGCGTGGTCTCAATTTTGACGTCAAACCGGGTGAAGTCCACGCCATTATGGGGCCCAATGGCTCCGGGAAAAGTACGCTCTCCGCGACGCTGGCAGGACGCGAAGATTACGAAGTGACCCACGGGTCGGTCGAGTTTAACGGCAAAGATTTGCTGGAGATGTCGGTGGAAGAGCGGGCCGGTGAAGGTATCTTTATGGCCTTCCAGTATCCGGTGGAGATCCCGGGGGTGAGTAACCAGTTCTTTCTGCAAACGGCGCTGAACGCGGTACGTAAATATCGCGGACTGGAGGCGCTGGACCGCTTTGATTTCCAGGACCTGATGGAAGAGAAGATTAAGTTGCTGAAAATGCCGGAAGACCTGCTGACCCGCTCGGTCAACGTCGGTTTTTCAGGCGGTGAGAAAAAGCGTAACGACATTCTGCAGATGGCGGTCCTTGAGCCTGAACTGTGTATTCTGGATGAGACCGACTCCGGTCTGGATATCGATGCCCTGAAGATTGTCGCCGATGGGGTGAACTCCCTGCGCGACGGCAAACGCGCGTTCATCATCGTCACTCACTACCAGCGTATTCTGGATTACATCAAGCCGGATTACGTCCATGTGCTTTACCAGGGGCGTATTGTGAAATCCGGTGATTTCACGCTGGTTAAACAACTGGAGGAGCAGGGTTATGGCTGGCTTACCGAACAGCAGTAATGCGCTCCAGCAGTGGCACCGTCTGTTTGAAGCGCAGGGCAATACGCGCTCGGAACAGGCGCAACAGCACCTGCAGCAGATGCTGCGTCTCGGTTTGCCGTCACGCAAGCAGGAGAACTGGAAATACACGCCGCTTGATGGCCTGCTGAACGGGGAGTTTGTCACCCTCCTGGCAGACATCAGCCCGGCGCAGCGCGATGCCCTGGCATTGACCGTGGATGCCGTGCGTCTGGTCTTCGTCGATGGTCAGTTCCGCCCTGAACTGAGTGACAGCACCCAGGACTGTGGATTTGAGATTGCCATTAACGATGACCGTCAGAGCCTGAGCACCCCGGTACAGCCCGAGGTCTTCCTGCATCTCACCGAGAGCCTGGCGCGGAGCGTGACGCATATTCGCGTTAAGCGTAACCAGCGTCCGGTAAAACCGCTGCTGCTGATGCACATCACCCAGGGAGCAGACGGCGACGAGATCAACACTGCTCACTACCGCCACCATCTTGAGCTGGCGGAAGGGGCGGAGGCCACGGTGATTGAGCATTACGTCAGCCTCAACGAGGCCCGGCACTTTACCGGGGCGCGTTTGACAATGCATGTTGCCGCCAATGCCCAGCTTCACCATATCAAACTGGCGTTTGAAAACCCGCATAGCCACCACTTTGCACATAACGACATGCTGCTTGGACAAGATGCCGCGGCATACAGCCACAGCTTTTTGCTGGGCGGCGCGGTACTGCGCCACAACACCAGCACGCAGCTTAACGGCGAGAATACAACGCTTCGCATCAACAGCCTGGCGATGCCGGTTAAAACGCAAGTGTGCGATACACGCACCTGGCTTGAGCACAACAAAGGCTACTGTAACAGTCGCCAGCTGCACAAAACCATTGTCAGCGACAAAGGGCGAGCGGTGTTTAACGGCCTGATTAACGTGGCGCAGCACGCGATTAAAACCGACGGGCAGATGACCAACAACAACCTGCTGTTGGGACGCCTGGCGGAAGTGGACACCAAACCACAGCTTGAAATCTATGCTGATGACGTGAAGTGCAGCCATGGCGCGACGGTCGGGCGAATTGATGACGAACAGATGTTCTATTTACGCTCCCGCGGTATCGACCAGCAGGCGGCGCAGCAAATGATTATCTATGCGTTTGCCGCTGAACTGACGGAAGCGCTGCACGATGGCCTGTTAAAACAGCAGGTGTTGGCCCGTATCGGGCAGCGTCTGCCTGGAGGCGAAGCATGAGTTTTCCCGTAGAGAAAGTACGGGCAGATTTTCCGGTTCTGACCCGTGAAGTGAACGGTCTGCCCCTGGCGTATCTGGACAGTGCGGCCAGCGCGCAGAAACCGAATCAGGTGATCGAAGCGGAAGCGGAATTCTACCGCCACGGTTATGCCGCCGTGCACCGGGGGATCCACACCCTGAGTGCGGAGGCGACCCAGCGTATGGAAAATGTGCGTACCCAAATCGCCGCTTTCCTCAATGCACGCTCGCCAGAGGAACTGGTGTTTGTGCGCGGTACCACCGAGGGGATCAACCTCGTCGCCAACAGCTGGGGCAACGCGCAGGTCCACGCGGGGGATAACATCATCATCACCCAGATGGAGCACCATGCCAATATCGTGCCGTGGCAGATGCTCTGTGAGCGTGTTGGTGCGCAACTGAGGGTGATCCCATTGAACGTTGATGGCACCCTGCAGCTTGAGCAACTTGACGCGTTGCTGGATGCGCGTACGCGGCTGGTGGCCGTGACCCAGGTTTCTAACGTGCTGGGAACCGAGAACCCGGTGGCAGCGATTATTGAGAAAGCCCACCAGGCTGGCGCGAAGGTGCTGATTGATGGTGCGCAGGCGGTCATGCACCACGCGGTCGACGTCCAGGCGCTGGACTGCGATTTCTACGTCTTCTCCGGGCACAAACTCTATGGGCCGACCGGAATTGGCGTGCTGTACGTGAAAGAAGATATTCTGCAGGCGATGCCGCCGTGGGAGGGGGGCGGCTCGATGATCGCGACCGTCAGTCTCTCGGAGGGGACCACCTACGCACGCGCGCCGTGGCGCTTTGAAGCTGGCACGCCGAATACCGGCGGGATTATCGGGCTGGGGGCGGCCATCGCCTATGTCACGTCTGTTGGCCTTGACGCGATTCAGGAGTACGAACAACTGCTGATGCACTACGCGCTGCAGGAGCTTGCCAGCGTACCGGCGCTGACCCTGTATGGCCCGGCGGACCGCCAGGGGGTAATTGCGTTCAATCTCGGTAAACACCATGCATACGATGTGGGCAGTTTCCTCGATAATTACGGCGTGGCCGTGCGTACCGGACACCACTGTGCTATGCCGTTGATGGCGTTTTACCAGGTGCCGGCGATGTGCCGCGCATCGCTGGTGATGTACAACACAACGGAAGAGGTCGACAGGCTGGTGGCGGGGCTTAAACGCATTCACCAGTTGCTGGGCTAACGGAGAGGCGAAAGATGGCAGATTTGCCGGATAAAGAAAAATTACTGCGTAACTTCGGGCGTTGCGCAAACTGGGAAGAGAAGTACCTCTATATCATTGAACTGGGCCAGCGTTTACCGCCGCTCAGCGAAGAGGCACACAACCCGGAAAATATTATTCAGGGCTGTCAGAGCCAGGTCTGGATTGTGATGGAGCAGACGCGCGACGGCGTGATCAAATTACAGGGCGACAGCGATGCCGCTATTGTGAAAGGGCTTATTGCGGTGGTATTTATTCTCTATCACCAGATGTCAGCGCAGGATATTGTCGCTTTTGATGTCCGCCCGTGGTTTGAAAAAATGGCCCTGACCCAACACCTCACCCCGTCCCGTTCCCAGGGGCTGGAAGCGATGATTCGCGCCATCCGCGCCAAAGCTGCAATCCTTAGCTAGACTAACAGAACAGCATTCATTCTGTTTCGCGAGGTGGTTCCCGCCTCGCTGGTTTTTCAGCTTTCTGGCATCCGGCCAGTGAATAAGGAATCTCAGCATGAAGCGCGCGTCTCTAATAACTCTATTACTCCTGGGTTCGCTCGGTGCTCTTAATTCGGCCCGCGCGATGGATTACCCGTTGCCGCCCGCAGGCAGCCGTCTGATTGGGCAAAATCAAACCTACACGATACAGGAAGAGGATAATAAACTTCAGACCATCGCTCGCCGGTTTAATACTGCAGCACAGCTTATCCTTGAAGCCAATAATACTATTGCGCCGGTAAACCCTGCGCCGGGGACGGTGATCACGATCCCTTCGCAGATGCTGTTGCCCGACACGCCCCGTGAGGGGATTGTCGTGAACCTGGCGGAGCTGCGGCTTTACTACTTCCCGCCGGGCGAAAACATCGTTCAGGTTTTCCCGCTCGGCATTGGGCAACTGGGACTTGAAACGCCGGTCACCACCACCCGGGTCAGCCAGAAGATCCCTAATCCTACCTGGACCCCAACACCGGGCATCAGAGCGCGCTCTCTGGAGCAGGGTATTAAATTACCGCCCGTGGTCCCGGCCGGGCCAAATAACCCGCTAGGACGCTTTGCATTGCGTTTAGGCGTGGGGCACGGGGAATACCTGATCCACGGCACCAGTGCGCCGGACAGCGTCGGCCTGCGGGTCAGCTCCGGCTGTATGCGCATGAACGCGCCGGATATCAAAGCGCTGTTTGAGCAGGTGCGGGTCGGCACGCGGGTGCAAATCATTAATGAGCCGGTGAAGTTCTCCGTTGAGCCTGACGGTAAACGCTATATTGAAGTGCATCGTCCGCTGGCGCAGGTTGAGGGTGAAAACCCCCAGATGACACCCATTTCGCATTCCGCAGACTTTGCGACGTTTGTCTCGCAGTCAGGAAGTGATAAAGCGCTTATCGATAAAGCCTTGTCACGCCGCGCGGGGATCCCGGTAGCCGTGTCGGCCGATAACGGCGCGTCAGCGCGTCAGAACGTGTTGTCAGTACAGAACAGTCGGACATCCGCTGTAGTCGCGGAAAATGACGGTGAGAAGGTGACGCAGTAGGGGTTTGACGCAGACAAAAAAAATGGCGCACAATGTGCGCCATTTTATTAACAGGTACTATTACTTACGGTATTTAGTAGCCTGGTTGTCCAGACGCTGGTTAGCGCGAGCTGCGTCGTCTTTAGCAGCCTGAACGTCGGAACGCATTGCGTTCACGTCGTTGCTCAGCTGGTCAACTTTAGCGTTCAGAGTCTGAACGTCAGAAGACAGCTGATCGATTTTAGCGTTGCTGGAGCAACCAGCCAGCAGAGTAGAACCCAGGATTACCGCGCCCAGTACCAGTTTAGTACGATTCATTATTAATACCCTCTAGATTGAGTTAATCTCCATGTAGCGTTACAAGTATTACACAAAGTTTTTTAGGTTGAGAATATTTTTTTGATGGGAATACGCCTATTTTTGATCGTTCGCTCAAAGAAGCATCGAATCGGCCCTTTTTTGGCAAAAAGCTCTGTAAAAAAAGGCATTTTTCATCGGATTCATCTTAGATAATTCGCAATTAAATAGAGAAACCCGATTTGCTTTTTGAATGACTTTGGCTAATGCATGAAATAAAAAAAGCGTCCCGGAGGACGCTTTTTATGAAAATTAATTCGTTCGGGAATTATTACAGCACGTGAACAGATGCTGTGTTGGTAGTTCCGCTTGGTACCAGCGCACCAGAAACCATGACCACAACGTCGCCTTTCTGTGCCAGGCCGCTTTCCAGCGCCAGCGCTTTACCCTGAATGTAGAAATCGTCGGTAGACGCGATTTCTTTCACCAGATGCGCAACCACGCCTTTGCTCAGCACCAGCTGACGGGCAGTGGTTTCGTTGGTGGTCAGCGCCAGGATCGTCGCGTCCGGGAAGTATTTACGGACTGCGCGAGCAGATTTACCGCCCTGGGTGGCAACCACAATCAGAGGCGCTTCCAGTTTCTCAGCAGTTTCTACCGCACCGCGGCAGACTGCTTCGGTAATACGCAGTTTGCGGCTGTCGTTGTTGAAGTCCAGACGGCTGGTCATCACGCGGTCAGTACGTTCGCAAATGGTCGCCATGATGCCAACGGCTTCCAGCGGGTATTTACCTTTCGCGGATTCGCCGGACAGCATGACTGCATCGGTGCCGTCGAGGATGGCGTTAGCCACGTCGCCAGCTTCTGCGCGGGTTGGGCGTGGGTTTTTGATCATGGAATCCAGCATCTGCGTTGCGGTGATAACCACTTTACGCGCGCGAACACACTTCTCGATCATCATCTTCTGCGCGAAGATAACTTCTTCAACCGGGATTTCAACACCCAGGTCACCACGTGCAACCATGATGCCGTCTGACGCTTCGAGGATTTCGTCGAAGTTGTTCAGGCCTTCCTGGTTTTCGATTTTGGAGATGATCTGGATCTTCTCGCCGCCGTGCGCTTTCAGGTGCTCACGGATTTCAACCACGTCGGAACGTTTACGGATGAAGGATGCCGCAACGAAGTCGACGCCTTGCTCGCAACCGAAGATCAGGTCTTGTTTGTCTTTTTCAGCCAGGGCTGGCAGCGCGATGGAAACGCCTGGCAGGTTAACGCCTTTGTTTTCACCCAGGTCGCCATTGTTCAGCACTTTACAGATAACCTTGTTACCTTCGATGGCGGTCACTTCCATGCCGATCAGACCATCGTCTACCAGCACGGTGTTGCCAACGGACAGGTCGCTGGTGAAACCTTCATAGGTGACCGCAACGATTTCGTTGTTACCGACAACAGTCTTGTCAGTGGTGAAGGTGAAGGTCTGGCCCGCTTTCAGAGAGACGTCGTTACCGCCTTCCAGTTTGATGGTGCGGATTTCTGGACCTTTGGTATCCAGCAGGATGGCTGCTTTTTTACCGGTCTTGCTCATCACGTTGCGCAAGTTTTGAATACGCTGACCGTGTTCAGCATAGTCACCGTGGGAGAAGTTCAGACGCATAACGTTCATGCCGGCGTCCAGCATTTTGCTCAGCATCTCTTCAGATTCGGTTTTCGGGCCGATAGTACAAACAATTTTCGTCTTTTTCATGACAGTCTTAGTCTTTAAGTTGGGAAGGATATGGAAATCTCGCTCCGGGGGCGCACCGCCGCGGAGTCAAACCTGTGTTGCAAAAGAGTATATGACACGCACTAAGGATAGGAGACATCAAATGAGCGTGCAGAAGAAAGTGTGCCTGAGTGACAGCCCAACGAAGGAGAGGAGTAGTTGTACGTTGTTTTTTGTATTCCAAGCGCTGAAACCATTCACCAGGGATTAGGCGCGCATTATACGCTGATTTTAAGATAAAAGGAAAATGAAAACAGCGTTTCAAAAATAATCTGTGCAGATCCACATGAGATTGTTATCAAGGCGTTAAGGTTAGATGACATCTTATCGCGGCAGGTGCGTGACCTGCCGCGTTTTGCTTAGTTTTTCAGCGCCTGGCTGAGGTCGGCAATCAGATCTTTGGCATCTTCAATGCCCACGGACAGGCGAATCAGCTGCGGTACTATGCCGTTGGCCAGCCGCTGTTCAAGCGGAATCGAAGCGTGAGTCATGCTGTAAGGCTGGCTGACCAGACTTTCCACGCCACCCAGGCTTTCGGCGAGGGTGAATAATTTCAGTGAGCGGATCACCTCTGTGGCCCGTTGCGCATCGCCTTTCACCACCAGAGAAATCATGCCGCCCGGCAGCGCCATCTGCGTGCGGGCAAGCGAATATTGCGGGTGTGATTCCAGCCCCGGATAAAATACCTTTTCGACCTGCGGCTGTTGCTCCAGCCATTGCGCAATGGCCAGCGCGTTGGTGCTGTGTTTTTCTACCCGCAGCGACAGCGTACGAATACCGCGCAGCGTCAGGAAACTGCTAAACGGATCCAGTACACCGCCGACCGCGTTCTGCAGGTAGGCAAGCTTGTCCGCCAGCGCGGCGTTATCCCCCACAACTGCCAGTCCGGCGACCACGTCCGAGTGACCATTCAGGTATTTGGTGGCAGAGTGCACGACGATGTCGAAACCCGTTTCCAGCGGACGATGGATGACGGGCGATGCGAAGGTATTATCGGCCACGCTGATGACGTGATGACGACGGGCGATGTCGGCGATAGCCGCCAGATCCGCCAGTTTAAGCAACGGATTGGTTGGCGTTTCAACCCATACCATTCGCGTATCCGGCCGGATGGCGGCTTCAAGACCGGCCAAATCGTCCGGCTTGACCCAGCTCACCTGCAGGCCGGTGCTACGTTTGCGCACATTTTCAATCAGGCGCCAGGTCCCGCCGTAGACATCGTCAATGGCGACGATATGGCTGTCTTTGTCCAGCAGTTCAAGCACGGTAGAGATGGCGGCGAGGCCGGAAGCGAAGGCATAGCCGCGGGTCCCGCCTTCCAGTTCGGCGATGGCGGTTTCCAGCGCATGGCGGGTCGGGTTGCCGCTGCGCGAATATTCATAGCCGGTGTGCTCGCCGGGTGACGGTTGCGCAAACGTGGAGGTGGCGTAAATCGGGGGCATGACCGCGCCATGCCGATCGTTAAACTCACCGCTGTGTACGCTCAGGGTTGCCAGATTTTTCATCATGTATTCCTTTATTGCTGAAGACGGTTGCGCCAGGCGGTAAGAACATCGCTGCGCGTAATCAGGCCCAGGAAGCGGTCATTGTCATTAATGACCGCCACCAGACCGCGATCGAAAATGGCGTTCAGGGCGCTTTCCGGGGCGTTTTTATCGAGGAACTCCACCTGACGGGTCATTGCCGCGGTCACGGGAAGCGAGAAGCGGTCGCCATCGCCACCGATATGGCGCAGAAGATCCCACTCGTCGATGATGCCCACGACCTGGCCGTTCTCCAGGACCGGCAGCTGGGAGATGTCATACAAACGCATCCGCGCCAGTACGGTGGAGAGGGTGTCATCCGGCGCGGCGGTGACGGTTGCGCCTTCATCGTGGCGCAGGGCAATGTAGTCGGAGAGATCGCCAGCCTGCGGCCGGGAGATCAAACCCTGCTGGCGCATCCAGTCATCGTTGAACATCTTTGAGAGATATTTGTTACCACTGTCGCAGGCGAAGGTCACAACCCGTTTCGGGGTGGTCTGGGCCTGGCAATATTTCAGCGCAGCCGCCAGCAGGGTGCCGCTGGAGGAGCCTGCCAGGATGCCTTCCGTTTTCAGCAGCTCGCGGGCGGTGGTGAAAGCTTCGCGATCGGTGATGCGCCAGGCACGATTCACCCCTTCGATGTGTGCCAGCGGAGGAATAAAGTCTTCACCAATCCCCTCAACCAGCCACGAACCCGCATCCTGATAGCGTCCCGTTTCTACCTGATCGGCCAGGACCGAACCGGCCGGGTCGGCCAGCACAAATTCAGTCTGCGGTGAGTGCTCAGCGAACCACGCCTGTAGCCCACCCAGCGTCCCGCCAGACCCCACGCCGACGACAATAGCGTCAATCTTACCGTCAAGCTGTTCATACAGTTCAGGCGCGGTGGTGGTGCGGTGCGCCAGCGGGTTGGCTTCGTTATTAAACTGATCGATGTAATACGCCCCCGGCAGTTCATTTGCCAGACGTTGCGCGTAATCCTGATAGTAGGCAGGGTGGCCCTTATTGACATCGGAGCGGGTCAGTACCACCTGAGCCCCCAGTGCCCGCAGGTGGAAAATCTTCTCGCGGCTCATTTTGTCTGGCACCACCAGGATCAGCGAATAACCCTTCTGCGCGGCGATCAAGGCCAGGCCAAGACCGGTATTTCCCGCCGTCGCCTCAATGATGGTACCGCCTGGCTGGAGCTGGCCGTTACGCTCCGCTTCGTTAATCATCGACAGTGCAACGCGGTCTTTAATCGAACCGCCCGGGTTCTGGTTTTCCAGCTTCAGAAACAACGAGCAGAGACCGGTATCAAGCTTATGCAGCTGGATAAGCGGGGTGTGGCCAATCAGTTCGGTGACGGAGTGGTAAATCGTCATGGTGTTTTCCTTTCAGGAGGTCATGACAGGATGATAGGGCGGGGAAATTAACCCCTTAAAGAATCCTTCACTCCGTTTTAGAACAGAAAAGAATATAAATGCCGTTTTTGGATGGAGGGATAGCAAGACGTAAAGTGCTCTGGATGTGAGGATGGCTATATCAGTCAAAAATGCTGCAAAATTAACCGTTTTCATCAGGTGATGAACCGCTGATATGCACAAGGCAGATAATCATTTCTGAAATTGGTCTAAATGCCTGCCGGTACGAAAATCGCTATTTATTCCTGCAAGTTATAACAAATTCCTTTTTGTTCATTTAAAAGGTGATAACGCCTGTTTACTATCATTTGGACATCCATACTGCTAAACCGCCATGCGCGGGACGGATTACACATAAGAATGATTGTACTCAGCAATATTTCGAAGGTTTTTGACAACGGGAAGGTTGCACTCACTGCCGTTGATAACGTCAATTTGACGATAGAGCAGGGGCAGATATACGGCATTATCGGTTACAGCGGCGCGGGTAAAAGTACTCTTATTCGTTTGCTGAATGGACTGGAAAAACCCACTCGCGGCAGCGTGACCATCAACGGACAGGACATTTCTGCCGCAAAGGGCGAAGCACTGCGCCAGGCGCGTCTGAAGATCAGCATGGTCTTCCAGCACTTCAATCTGCTTTGGTCGCGCACGGTGAGTGAGAATATCGCGTTCTCAATGCAAATCGCCGGTGTGCCAAAAGCCAACATTAAGGCCCGCGTGGCCGAACTGGTCGATCTCGTTGGGCTGAAGGGACGCGAGAACGCCTATCCCTCGCAGCTGAGTGGCGGGCAAAAACAGCGTGTGGGGATTGCGCGTGCATTGGCCAATAACCCCGACGTATTGCTTTGCGATGAAGCCACGTCAGCCCTCGATCCGCAGACCACCGATCAAATCCTCGATCTGCTGCTGGACATTAACCGCCGCTTCAGGCTGACCATTGTGCTGATCACGCACGAGATGCACGTGGTGCGCAAAATTTGCGACCGCGTGGCGGTGATGGAGAACGGCAAAGTGGTGGAGGAGGGGGAGGTGCTGAGCGTCTTTACCCGTCCGCAGCAGCCTATCACTCAGCAGTTTGTCCGCCAGGTGAGCCAGTATGCCGAGGAAGAGACGTTTAATACGGAGCTGGCAGCGGACCTTGAAGGTAGCGTCATCAGGTTGACCTTTACGGGCCACAGCACCCATAAGCCGATCGTGGGCGAGCTGACTCTGCGCTACGGCCTGCCGTTTAACATTCTGCACGGAAAAATGACCCAAACGGCCCACGGCGTATTTGGGCAACTCTGGGTACACGTCGTGGCATCGGATGAACAACTGAGCAATATCCTCGCCGACCTGAAGCACAGCGATATTGAAGGCGAGGTAATTAAACATGGCTGAGACGCTTTTTCCTCATCTGAAGTGGGAGCAACTCTGGGCGGCGACGCTGGAAACGCTGTACATGACTGCCCTTTCCGGCGTGGCAACCTTTGTTCTTGGGATCGTCCTTGGCCTGGCGCTGTTTTTAACCGCGCGCGGCGGGTTGTTCCACAACCGCGCGGTCTACAGCGTGATTTCAATTGTGGTGAACGTGTTTCGTTCTATCCCGTTCATCATTCTGATTGTGCTGTTGATCCCGTTCACGAAAACCCTTGTCGGCACCATTCTTGGCGCCAACGCGGCGCTGCCGGCTCTGATTGTCGGTGCGGCGCCGTTCTACGCTCGCCTGGTCGAAATTGCCCTGCGTGAAGTGGACAAGGGGGTTATTGAGGCCACGCGCTCAATGGGCGCACGGCTGAGCACCCTGGTGTTTCGGGTTTTACTGCCGGAGTCATCACCTGCACTGGTATCAGGTATTACGGTAACGCTGATTGCGCTGGTGAGTTACAGCGCCATGGCGGGGGTGATTGGCGCAGGCGGTTTGGGAAATCTGGCTTATCTGGAAGGATTCCAGCGCAACCATGGCGACGTCACGCTAGTGGCGACGGTGACCATTCTGATCATCGTTTTCATTATCCAGTTCTGCGGCGACGTCCTGACCTCACTGTTAGATAAACGATAATCTCTAATAACACACAGGAACCATCATCATGAAAAAAACACTGACACTGATCGCCGCAGCAACCCTGAGCGCCCTGAGCTTTGCCACCTGGGCTGATACCCTGACCGTGGGGGCATCCAACACGCCGCACGCCGAAATTCTGGAGCAGGCGAAGCCTATCCTGGCGAAGCAGGGTATCGATCTGGAGATCAAACCTTTCCAGGACTACATTCTGCCCAACACCGCGCTGGCGGGTCATGATATTGACGCTAACTATTTCCAGCATATTCCTTACCTGAACAGCGTGCTGAAAGATCACGCTGGTGATAAGGATTATGATTTTGTCAGCGCGGGCGCGATCCACATCGAGCCAATCGGGATCTATTCCAAAAAATACAAATCCCTGAAAGATCTGCCGCAGGGCGGCAAAATCATCATGCGTGATGCTGTGTCTGAAGAAGGCCGCATTCTCTCTATCTTCGAAAAAGAGGGGGTGATCAAACTGAAGCCGGGCATCGACAAAGTGACCGCGCGTATCAGCGATATCGTGGAAAACCCGAAAAAACTGCAGTTTACGCCTAACGTGGAAGCCTCTCTGCTGCCACAGATGTACAACAATGACGAAGGTGACGCGGTCGTGATTAACGCCAACTACGCGATTGATGCGGGCCTTGATCCTGTACATGACCCGATTGCGGTAGAGAGTGGTGAAAATAACCCGTATGCCAACATCATTACCGTGCATCGTGGTGACGAGAAGAAGAAAGATATCGTCGCGCTGGTGAACGTTCTGCACTCCAAAGCGATCCAGGACTGGATCCGCACCAAATACAAAGGCGCAGTGATCCCGGTAAACAACTAATTTATTGATTTTACGAATGAAGCCCGGCGGGACTCTCGCCGGGCTTCTTTTTTGTATCCGGGCGATGAATCATTTAAGCTGAGAGTTTAGGGCAATGGAGTGATGACGATGGGTAATGTGACCAAAGACGAAGCGCTGTATCAGGAGATGTGTCGGGTGGTCGGGAAGGTCGTTCTGGAGATGCGTGATTTGGGGCAGGAGCCGAAGCATATTGTCATTGCGGGGGTGCTGCGTACGGCGCTGGCGAACCAGCGCGTAAAACGTAGCGAGTTAACCACCCAGGCAATGGAAACCGTGGTCAAAGCGCTGGCCGGTTGAAGCGCCAGCGTTTCGCAAGCTGCTCAAGGGAGCAGCAGAGCAGGTAATAGACCACACCCGTAAAGATAAAAATGGCTGCCGGGTAAATTTGCACCCGGTTGTTCACCTGGCCGGCCACCGTGGTGAGCTCAGGGACATTCACAATAAACGCCAGCGACGTATCCTTCAGCAGGCTGATAAAAATCCCCACCAGTGACGGCAGAATATTGCGCATCGCCTGCGGCAGCAGCACGCGCGACAGCGTTTGCCGGGTACTGAAACCCTGAGACAGGGCGGCCTCGTACTGCCCTGACGGTAAGGCGCTGAGTCCGGCCAGTACTGAATGCATAACCGAGGCCGCGGTAAACCAGGCCAGGGCCAGCGTGACGGTGAGCGCCCCCGGGAGATCGCCGCCGGTGATGAGCGGCAGCAGATACCACATCCAGAAAATCACAAAGATTAGCGGGATCCCGCGAATTAATTCCGCCCATACAAAGAGCGCCTTGCGCACAAGCCCCGTAAAACGCCAGGCCAGGCACGCGAGAGCAATTCCACCGGGCAGGGCGAGAGCCGCCGCGCCCAGCGCCATCAGCAATGAGAGCAAGACCCCGCCAGGCTCCCCAACTGCCGCACGTCCCCAGAGCAGGTAATCCAGGTTATCGGTAATGACATTAAGTCCGGCAAGCATGGTTTCCCCTCCCTGAGATTGGGCCGAGGCGCACCAGCACCGCCCCCATCAGCATACCGGTAAGCAGGTACAGGACGGTGCCGACGGTAAACGCCTCCAGCGCATGGGCGTTGTAGCTTTCAATCTGTCTCACCTGATAGGTCAATTCGGCAAAGCCAATGCCGCTGGCGAGCGATGAGAGTTTCATCAGATTGAGATACTGCCCGACAACGGGTTGCCAGGCGTTGGCCAGCCCTTGCGGCAGAAGGATGTAACGAAACAAGCGCCACGCGGAAAATCCCTGTGCGAGCGCCGCTTCCCGTTGCCCGGCAGGGACTGAACGTAGTCCCGATGCCACTTCCTCAATCAAGAAAGCCGAGGTGAATACGCCTAACCCCCATGCAGAGCATAAAAACTCGGGGGTAAACCACCAGACGTCACCGGGCAAAACGGACCAGCGGTGATCCGCATTCACGGCATCCCGGAACGCCTGCGGTAACCCGTTCCAGGCGGCGAAATACCAGAACAGCAGTTGCACCAGCAGCGGCGTATTGCGAAACAGCGACACCCAGCTACTGACGACCGCGTTCCCGACGCGTCCACCCGTCAGGCGCAGAAGCAGAAAAAGCAGCGCGAGCAGGGTTGCCAGCAGCATCCCCGCGAGCGTCACCCACAGGGTGGTGAGAAATCCGGATACGATCCACTGCAGGGGCTGTCCGGTCAGCACGCCCTGCCAGTCAAGTGTGGGCATTAGAGATGCTCCTGATGCAGCGGGTTCAGGACTTTTTGCAGGAATCGCTGAGCGCGTGGGTGCGACGGTTGCCTGAAAAATTGCTCCGGTGGCGCGGTTTCAAGAACGTGCCCGGCGTCGATAAACACAATCCGGTCGGCAATTTCCCGGGCAAATTGCATCTCATGCGTCACCACAATCATGGTGATCCCGCTGTGCGCAAGCGCCTTCATCACGAACAGCACTTCGCCAATCATCTCCGGGTCAAGCGCGGAGGTTGGCTCATCGAACAGAATGATTTGCGGTGAAGAGGCCAGCGCGCGGGCAATCGCCACGCGCTGTTGCTGACCGCCGGAAAGTTCGGCAGGGAAATGGTGTGCTTTTTCCAGCATCCCCACTTTTTCCAGCAGTGCCAGCGCCCGCGCCTGAGCTGGCTGGGCCTTCCAGCCGTGAACATGCTCCAGCGCCAGAGTGATGTTTTGACTGGCGGTGAGATGGGCGTAAAGATTGAACTGCTGAAACACAAACCCGACGCGGCTGCGCAACTGACGCAGCGCGGTACCGGCGAGCCGTCCTGTGGGTTTGTTATCGATCAGGATCTCCCCACCGCTCAGGGTTTCAAGCTGATTGATAAGCCGGATCAGGGTAGATTTACCGGAACCCGAAGGCCCGAGAATGGCCACCACTTCACCTGGCGTGATGGTGAGGTTAATGCCCTTTAAGACCTGATGGTTACCGTAATGTTTCTGCACATCGCGAAACTCGACGCTGGCGTGTTCCAGATGTGAAAAATCCGCGGCACCGGCCGCGGAGTGTGAAAAAAGCGCTGAGAGCATATTACTGAGCTTCTATTTTAAAGGCACGAGGCTGTGGGGAGGGGGTATCCGGACCGAACCAGACGTCATAGATTTTTGCCGCCTGACCGTTCTTCTCAAGGTTAACAAGCTCGTCGTTGACGGCTTTCAGCAGTGCGGTTTCGCCTTTTTTTACCCCCACGCCAATCTCTTCTTTGCTGAGCAGATCGGGCAGGATTTTGAAGTTCGCCTTGTCCGGCGCCTGCGCCAGCAGACCGGCCAGAATCGTACTGTCCTGAGTGATAGCCTGCACGTTACCGTTGCGCAGGGCCGTCAGCGCCAGCGGAATATCATCATAAGAGAGCACGCGGGCGTGCGGGAAACGCTGGTGCAGCGCCTGCTCACCCGTTGTGCCTTTTACCGCGCCAATGCGCGCCCGGCTATAGGCCTCAAGCGTATCGGCAGCTTTTACCGGTACCAGGAACTGCTGGCCGGTCACGAAATAGGGAAGGGAGAAATCAACCACCTGCGCCCGTTCCGGGGTAATGGTGATATCTGCCACAATCAAATCCGCCTTACCGGACTGCAGGAGGGGAATGCGGTTAGCCGGGTTGGTGGCAACCAGTTCAAGCTTCACGCCAAGTGCACTGGCAAGCGCTCTGGCGAAATCGACGTCGTAGCCGACAATCTCATGGGTCTTTGCATCGATGGAGCCAAACGGCGGATTGGCATCAAAGGTGGCAACTTTGACCACGCCTGCGGCTTTAATATCCGCCAGTTGATCGGCCTGCACCTGCATTGAGAACAGACCGCCTGCCGCCAGTAAGCCCAGCACCAGTGTCCTTTTTTTAAACCCTTTCGTGTTTGCTGCCATAGTGATTGTTCATCCCGTTGTTTTTGTTTTACCCCGTTACGCTCCCATAAGCGAAAGCTCTCGCCAAATAAGAAATCGTTCTTTGCTATAAGCAAAAAAGCATTAGTGAACAAGGTGTTAATGGCGAGTAAAAGAATGGAGGGCTATTTGCAAATCCTGCACAACGACAGTGGATTTTGGTATTTCCCCTGTGCGGGTGTTGGGTGTTTAACTTAGGTCCAGTGAAGCGAAAGGGGGAAAGACGATGAAAAAGTGGATAAACACGTTACGGCGGTTTTTTGCGACCCGACCAGCGAATGCGGAGAACAGCGCGCAACGTGTTCTTGAGTCCGTACTGCCTGTCGCCAGCCTTTATGGCGTGGACGTTGCCAACATTGATCCGGAGTGGTTCCATGATAAAACGTCACGCTGAACTGCGCCGCACGCGCGAAATGTACTGGAATGAGCTGTGCGAAATTTTGTTCTGACAACGGTTAACTGCTAATGTCGGCAGGATGAATCTCCTGACCCGTTAACGGAATGAATAACACTCTTTTCAGGCGCACGGTTATTGTCTGGCTGCTGGCGTGCCTCATCAGCGGCGTTTTGCTTTATGCCGAACAGATCCGCCGCCAGTTCTGGGAACGCGATCGTGAGTTTTCGACACGCTATTCCACCCTTAGCGCCGTGCTGACACAAAATGAATCTGTTTTGCCGTTACTCAACGGCGAGGAAGACCTCGCGGCCCTGCGCAAAAAATTCCCGCACATCCTCGCCCTTGAGAAAACCTCAGGCCGTGCGCTGAACGCCGCCCGTGTGGAATCGACCCGCGATTGTCAGTACTGGCTGTATAATCCCTGGCGTCAGATCCGCGTACTTATCGATCTTGCGCCGCTGCTCAGCACCCAACATACCTTTGATGCACTTGCCATTCGCTTCAATGACGCAAATAACGCGCCCCCTGCCGGGGCTTTCTGGCACTGGCAGCGGACCTTCACGCAACCCACACAACCTTTTACCCTTATGGCCACGGCAAAGCCGCACTGGCTGGCCGTCTCCTGGTGGGTATATCCGTTCCTGTTCTTCGGCTGGGCAGTGCTTATCGCCGCGGCCAGCCTGCTGCTCTGGCAACGGCGGCAGCGCCAGCACGCCGAACAGCGCGCACACTATTACCAGCATGCAAGGCTCAACACCCTGGGAGAGATCACCGCTGGGATCGTGCATGAGATTAACCAGCCGCTGACTGCTGTTCAGACCTGGATTCAGGGTGCTCAGCGCCAGCAACAGCAGGCGAATCCGCAGGCCGTATCGCAGGCGCTGGCTGCCGCGCTGGTACAAACCCAGCGTATCAGCGCGCTCTTAACCCGCTTTCGCGAACATGTGGTTCAGGAAAAAGTCACCTTGCGCGACATCGACCTGAAACCGTGCTGGCAGCAGGTGGTCGATCTCCTGGAACATGAACGCCGCTCTGAGCATATCGCGGTGAGCCATGCGTTCGCGGCAGGTGCCACGCGGGTTCTGGCAGACCGACTCTGGCTTGAACAGGTGCTGCATAATCTGCTCAGTAATGCCATTCAGGCCCAGCAAGAGTGCGCGCAAGGGTGGGTGAAAATAACCAGCGAGAAACGGGAAAACTGGATTTATATCACCATAACTGATGGCGGACCTGGCTTTAGCCCGGAGGCCTTGCAGAACGCCTTTATGCCGTTTTACAGCGGACGGACGGAAGGAATAGGGCTGGGAATGACGTTAACGGAGTCGTTGATGACGCGCATGAATGGAACAATCACGCTGGGCAACGCGCCCCAGGGCGGGGCGCAGGTTCGGTTACAACTGGCGAGTGGAGAGGTAAATACGCGTGGATAACACAGTCTGGCTGATTGATGACGATGAATCCATCCGTGAGTCGCTGGCCTTCTTACTCTCGGGAATGGGCTGGCAGGTCAATGGGTTTGAAAGCGTGGACGCGTTTACGTCAGCGCACGGTGGGCGCGCGGCGCTCGTCGGCTGTCTGCTGCTGGATATGCGCATGCCGGGAAAAGGCGGGCTGACCTGGCTGGAGGAGGGCAAATGGCCCTGGCCGCTGCTGCCGGTTATCGTCATGACCGGACACGGCACCGTTGATGCCTGCCGCCGCGCCTTTCGCAATGGCGTCTTTGAGTTTTTCACCAAGCCGCTGGATGCCGATAAGCTCATTGAAACGGTGGGGCTCGCCTTCGAAGAGAGCCAGAGACGACTGACCCGTTGGCAGGAAACGTCGCGGATTAAAGCGCGTTTCGAACAACTGACGGCGCGTGAGCACGAGGTGCTGGCGGTGCTGATGGAAGGACGCAGCAATAAAGAGGTGGCCCTGCAGTTGAACCTCTCGCCCAGAACGGTTGAAGCGCACCGGGCCGCGGCGTTCGCCAAGCTTGGCGTGACCAGCCTGGTGCAGGCAATCCGCGATTACGACAAATTACAATCCGTATAACTACCAGGATAATTGCGTAATCAACCGAATTACGCTTCATCGCGCGTCTGAGTACGATCGAACGGTATTCAATCATTCGAGGACGTGCGATGAAAAAAGTAATGATGGCAGCCGCGCTTGTCGCCGGTAGCGTAAGCCTGACGGCACAGGCCGACGCATTGAACCAGAAAAATCTCTCCCTGGCGCAGGCCAACGCGCTGGCGACCTCCGCTATTCAGGCCTGCGTAGCGAAAAACTACCAGGTGACGGTCACCGTGGTGGACCGCGCCGGTGTGGTCAAAGCGGTGCAGCGTACCGACAATGCCGGGCCCCACACGGTAAAAGCCAGCGAAATGAAAGCCTATACCGCGCTGAGTGCAAAAAACGCGTCAGGCAAGGTTATGGAAGCCGCGCAGAGCAATGCCGGCGCACAAAACATGCGTGATATTCCGGGCTTCCTGCTGCTGGCCGGTGGTCTGCCGGTGAAAGAGGGGGATGAGGTGATTGGCGCAATAGGGATCGGCGGTGCGCCGGGTGGTCATCTGGATGAAGCGTGCGCGCAGGCGGCGATTGACGGGCTGAAGAAATAATATAAAAAAGCACCGGGTTTTCCGGTGCTTTATCATCAGATCTTGCAGGCATCACCGCAGTCGTCATCGGCGATAATCGACTGCGCTTTTTTATCAGCGTCGTCGAGACGTTCCGCGTTACGCTCTTCAGCTTCATCCAGCCCGTTAAAGACCAAGTTTTCGAGATCAATTTCCATATGGCACCTGCTTTGTTCGGTTTTTGATACTGGCACAGTATAGGGCAAAAAGAGCCGGCAATGTACCGCGCAGCACATAACGATAATCCCTGCCATACTCAGTGCTTTATCGCTGAGGAGAGCTCATGATTACACTGTGTAAAACCTGCGGTACCTCTTATGACGCAACGCCGGCGCGATGCCCTGTGTGCGAGGATGAACGCCAGTATGTTCCGGCCAGCGGCCAGGCGTGGAGTGATTTTGCGACGGTGACGGCCACACACAGCAATAAATGGCAGCAGCTTGAGCCGCAGCTGCTCAGCATCAAAACGGTGCCCGCTTTTGCCATCAACCAGCGCGCGCTGCTTCTGCGTACCCCCCACGGCAATATCCTTTGGGATTGCATTGCGAATCTCGACCCGGCAACCAGAACCATCATCACGGCGCTCGGCGGTATCAGCGCGATCGCGATTTCACACCCTCACTACTACACCACGATGCAGGAGTGGGCCGGGGCTTTCGATGCGCCGGTTTACCTGCACGCGAACGATCGCGAGTGGGTTATGCGCGACAGCCCGATGCTCCACTTCTGGCAGGGCGATACGCTGGACATTTTCCCCGCGGTAACGTTATTACGCCTCGGAGGACATTTCGCTGGCGGAACGGTGCTGCACTGGCAGGGGGGTGATGGTGTCTTGCTGGCAGGCGATATTCTACAGGTCACGCCGGGCAAAGATGCCGTCTCGTTTATGTGGAGCTATCCGAATATGCTGCCGTTGCCCGCCCGCAGCGTCGAAGACGTGACCGGGCGGCTGGTGGGGAAAAAATTCGCTCGCCTGTACGGCGCTTTTGAAGGGCAAAATATCCTGGCGAATGCGGATGAGATTGTGCAGCGGTCGGGCCAGAAATATATTGCTTGTCTGAAGTAAAGTCCGGTGGGTAAACTTTACTTGTGTGATCCCGATCATACCTAAACTAAAACAGATAAAAGAGAAATTGCTATGCAACATATCATTGAAGGTTTTCTCAGCTTTCAAAAAGAGATTTTCCCGCAACGTAAAGAGCTCTTCCGCAGTTTAGCGTCCAGCCAGAATCCCAAAGCGCTGTTCATCTCATGCTCCGACAGCCGTCTGGTCCCAGAACTGGTCACTCAGCAAGAGCCAGGACAACTCTTTGTCATTCGTAATGCTGGCAACATCGTGCCACCGTTCGGCCCTGAGCCAGGCGGTGTATCCGCAACGATTGAATACGCGGTTGTTGCGCTGGGCGTGACCGATATTGTTATCTGCGGCCACTCCAACTGTGGGGCGATGAAAGCCATTGCCGACAATGCGGACCTCGAACCTATGCCGGCGGTTTCTCACTGGTTACGCTATTCCGATGCGGCAAAAGCGGTGGTTGAGAAGAAAACCTGGGATAAGCCAATCGATAAAGTGAATGCGATGGTGCAGGAAAACGTGTTTGCGCAGCTGAGCAACATTAAGACTCACCCGTCAGTGGCGGTGGGCCTGCGCAACAACGCCATCCGCCTTCACGGCTGGGTGTATGACATTGAAAGCGGCAAAATTCTTGCACTGGATAAAGAGACGAAAACCTTCGTCTCTTTATCCGATAACCCGCAGGTTTACTTCGAGTAATCCCGCGTTGCAGGGCACGGATGCCCTGTCAGTCATCACTGTACGGTAATTTCCTTCTTGAACCCGATGCGGTTTTCTCTGCGGCTTTTGCCATCGCCTCTGCTATCTCTGCACATTCCGCCAGTCCCTGAACAAAAGGGCGATCGTGCATCAGCCACGGGATTGCGCCAAATGCAATGCGTCCGCGAAGCATTTCCGGCACTTTTAACGTGTAATCCTCGCCAATATCCGGGATCTCATCGCCCGTCGCCTGTAGCTGCTTGCGCAGCGTAGGGAAGGGCAGATCTTTTGTTTTAAGCGGCTTTTGCCCGCGGGCATCAATAAAGACGTCGAAACGGTAGGTCGTCTCTTTAGTGGCGATCACCGTCTGCGCGCTGCCAATATCCAGCGTGTAATCATCACCCAGCGCCACAACACTAATGATGCCGGCCTCACGAAGCGCGAGAAGCCTGCGAATCGACTGCGGGGGAATGGCGGCATAGTTGTCGATAAAGACGCGCGCCAGCCCGTTTTTAAAGCGTTCAGCGTCCTCCTCGGTAAGATGAGGAACCATCTCCTGAACCACTTCATGCAGCCGAAGCACGGTGTAGCGCCAGGCCACCGTGCGCCGGTCACGTTTGTTCCGCTCGACCTCATTCAGGTTCTCTTCAGCCCAGGTAAACGGACCGTGCTGTTTTCGATCCTCAAACCACGCTTCGCGAAGGCTGTCCGCCGTCTGCATGCGCAGCGATATTTTCTCACACCAGGCCGGGTCGGCGAGTTCAAGCTCTTTCACCATCAGGGCGAAAATGCGGTCAAGCAGACCGTCTGATCCTTTGGCGATTTCGGCTTCGAGTACCGATTCGGTTAATACCGACAGCGGTTCGTACGGAATAGGGCAGTAAAAATCGGCCTCTGGCAGAATCCCGGTCCTGGACATGAGTACAATTTTTAACGCTTCACTTCCTTTATCGAGGAGGAATGTGCCGTCGCGAAACTCACCGTGCTGCATGACCACGGCCATCGCCGCGTCCAGCCCGCTTAAGGATGTTCCCATAATACCGACGCGGCAGGGGCGGATGCGGGCATCCATCAACCCTGACCACGGGCTTGGGAAATACGCGCGCGTGGCTTCCTCTTCTTCTGGCCAGACATGCCCGGTGGCGATCACGGCGAGATCGAATCGTTCCGGAAACGGCGAGTCATTGACCGAAAGCGTCACGCCGGAGGAGGACGGGGCAACATCGGTGACGGTGGCAGACGTGTGGATCTCAACCTGAAATCCCCGCCTCTTAGCTTCCTGGACTATCGTCTGGAAACTGTCGCGAAAATACTCGCCCAGCAGAATACGGGGCAAAAACTGTCTGTCATGCAAGGTGGCTTTATCAACCTTAAAGCGCGCCAGATGGGCTTCACTCTGGCGCTTAAGCCAGTCGAGGTAGGTCATAAAAAGGGGCGGGATTTCAATGCTGGCAATGTTGGCCAGCATCAGGCGAGAGTTATCGTCGTCGTTGTAGGGCATTCCCACGCCAGCTTCGTCTGCCTGTTCAAAAACGGAGACAGAGAGCGGCGACGCGTTCTTAAGAAGAGAATAAAAGGTGTAAATCCCTGTAGGGCCGGAGCCGATAATGGCGATTTTCTTCATCGACAGTCTTCCTGTTTTTTTTTCCATAAGAAAAGCGTAGCAGGAGAATAATGATGAAATTGGGGTATTAAGAAAAATCAGGCATTAAGAAGAGGATTTGCACCATTTCAGGACTGAAATGGTGCGTCCGAGTGGACTCGAACCACCGACCCCCACCATGTCAAGGTGGTGCTCTAACCAACTGAGCTACGGACGCAGAATGGTGCGTTCAATTGGACTCGAACCAACGACCCCCACCATGTCAAGGTGGTGCTCTAACCAACTGAGCTATGAACGCAACGTGTTGTCGGTGACAACGGGGACGAATATTAGCGGCACAGCATCGTTGAGGCAAGAGGGAAAATGCATTTTTCTCTCTGATTTCACGCGATTGCTTTATTACCGCGCAAAGTGAAGAGAAAGTAGCCGCCAGCTGGCGGCTACTGTGTATTTAACGTGCAGCGCGTTGCAATATTACCGCGGATGACTGGCGTTGCAGGAAGCGCATGCGCAGCATCATCATAATTGCCGCAGAGGTTAAGCCGATGATAAAGCCCATCCAGAATCCTGCCGGCCCCATGCGGTCAACCACCAGGTCGGTAAGCGCCAGGATATAACCACACGGCAGACCCAGCACCCAGTAAGCGATGAAGGTGATAAAGAAGATCGAACGCGTATCTTTATACCCACGCAGTACGCCGCTGCCAATCACCTGTATGGAGTCGGAGATCTGGTACACCGCGGCAAGCAGCATCAGATGGGAGGCCAGGGCCACCACTTCCGGGTTGTCGTTGTAAAGCAGGGCAATTTGCTCACGCAGCGTGATGGTAAACAGTGCCGTACAGATGGCCATACAGACACCGACGCCAAGCCCCGTGCGGGCCGCCGTTTGCGCATCCAGTGTCGAACCTTGCCCCAGACGAAAGCCCACGCGAATGGTCACCGCTGCGGCCAGCGACATCGGCAATACGAACATCAGGGAACTGAAGTTCAGCGCAATCTGGTGACCGGCTACATTCACAATGCCGAGCGGAGAAACCAGCAGGGCGACCACGGCAAACAGCGTCACTTCAAAGAACAGCGCCAGCGCAATCGGCAGGCCTAACTGCACCAGACGCGTCATGATGTTCCAGTCCGGCGTGCTGAACGAACGTTCATTGCGGATATCGCGCATTGAACGGGCACGTTTCACATAGGAGATCATACTGAAGAACATCACCCAATAGACGGCAGCCGTCGCCACGCCGCAGCCGACGCCGCCGAGCTCCGGCATACCGAAGTGACCATAGATGAAGATGTAGTTCACCGGAATATTCACCAGCAAGCCGATAAAGCCCATTACCATTCCGGGCTTGGTTTTCGCCAGACCTTCACACTGGTTACGCGCGACCTGGAAGAACAGATAGCCAGGCGCACCCCACAGCAGGGCCCGCAGATAGCCGACGGCTTTGTCAGCCAGTGCCGGGTCAATATTATGCATGGCGCGGATGATATGACCGGCATTCCACAGCACAACCATTATCAGCACGGAGACAAACCCTGCCAGCCAGAACCCCTGTCGAACCTGATGGGCAATACGTTCACGTCGCCCTGAGCCATTTAGCTGAGCGATAACCGGGGTGAGGGCGAGCAGCAGGCCGTGGCCAAACAGGATGGCCGGAAGCCAGATCGAGGTGCCTATTGCCACGGCGGCCATATCGGTGGCGCTGTAGCCACCCGCCATTACCGTATCCACAAATCCCATTGCGGTCTGGGCTACTTGCGCGATGATCACTGGTATAGCCAGTGCCAATAACTGGCGCGCTTCATTCATGTACTTCTGCACGTGAACACCTTTATATTCTAGTTATTTGAGAGACTAAAAAGGCCGCCGTAACTGGCAGCAAGAAGAAAATGCAGGGGGGTGCCAGCTATTGTAGCGGGGTTTAGCTATTTATCTAGTGAAAAAATCGCCACAAAATGCGCTCCGCTGGCAACCTGTTTTTCCAACTGTTATTGTGGTGGGATTAAACGGTGTCACCACCGTCCGGAAAAAACAGGAGTTGTAAGCATGTTTACTGGTATTGTGCAGGGCACCGCCAAAGTGGTGTCCATTGATGAAAAACCTAATTTCCGAACTCATGTGGTTGAGCTTCCGGAATATATGCTTGATGGCATTGAAACTGGCGCCTCGATTGCACATAACGGCTGTTGCCTGACGGTAACCGAAATTAACGGGAACCAGATTAGCTTTGATTTAATGAAAGAGACGCTGCGCATCACCAACCTGGGCGAGCTGGTGGTAGGGGATACCGTAAACGTAGAGCGTGCGGCCAGGTTCAGCGATGAGATTGGCGGCCATCTGATGTCAGGCCATATTATGACCACCGCGGAAGTGGCGAAGATTGTCACCTCGGAAAATAACCGTCAAATCTGGTTTAAAGTGCAGGATCCTTCATTAATGAAATACATCCTGTATAAAGGATTTATTGGTATTGATGGGATTAGCCTGACGGTTGGGGAAGTGACGCCGACCCGTTTCTGCGTGCATTTAATTCCTGAAACTCTCCAGCGTACAACCCTGGGGGCGAAAAAACTGGGGCATCGGGTTAATATCGAAATCGATCCGCAGACTCAGGCGGTTGTGGATACCGTTGAGCGGCTGTTGGCGGCAAAAGAAGCCGCAATAATAAAGACCGCAGAAGAAGAATAAAATGAACCCCGGAAATCCGGGGTTTTTTTTAGCGTGCGACCCGCAAACCGTGTTCTATCCCTCGGCTGAAAACAACCTGCCAAAGTTGAATATCACGCGCGCGAAAGGCGCCTGCGCAGGCATTGAGATAATAGCTGAACATCCGTTTAAACCGTTCAGAATAGTTGTCCGCAATTTCTGGCCAGGCTTCCTGGAAACGTGAATGCCATGCCATCAACGTGGTGTCATAATCCGCGCCAAAGTTATGCCAGTCTTCCATAATGAAATGAGGTTCACTGGCGTTAGCAATCTGGCGAACGGACGGCAAACAGCCATTCGGAAAGATGTATTTGTTGATCCACGGATCGACGTTATTGTCGGTGCGCTTAGAACCAATGGTGTGCAGCAGGAAGATGCCGTCAGGTTTCAAGTTACGGTCCACCACGCTGAAGTAGGTGTCATAGTTTTTCGGCCCCACGTGTTCGAACATGCCGACGGAGACTATGCGATCAAACTGCTCGTTCAGGTCGCGATAATCCTGAAGGCGAATATCCACATCAAGGCCCTGGCAGCGCTCCCGTGCCATTTTTTGCTGTTCAGCTGAAATGGTCACACCGACCACGCTGGCACCATAATGCTTCGCCATAAAATAGGCCAGACCACCCCATCCACAGCCGATATCCAGCACACGCATGCCCGGCTGTAGCTGCAGTTTTTCACAAATCAGACGCAGCTTAGCCTGCTGGGCTTCTTCAAGGGTTGAGGCCTCTTTCCAGTAGGCGCAGGAATATTGCATGAAAGGATCGAGCATGCGGCTGAACAGGTCATTACCGAGGTCGTAATGCTCCTTGCCGACGATCCACGCCCGTTTTTTGCTTTGCAGATTAAACAGCCGGGCGGAGGCGACACGTAATGTATCTTTCAGATTGCGGGGGAGCTGGTTTTCCAGACCGGCGCGTAAAACGCTGGAGAAAAACATATCCAACCGTTCACACTCCCACCAGCCGTCCATATAACTTTCCCCCAGGCCTAACGATCCCTCTCGCAATACGCGTTTAAAAAAGTCGGGATGCTTAACCTGTGGATCGGATGGTGAAGATCCATTAATAGTGATGCCTGCACGACCTAACAGTTCACTGACGATCCGGGACCAGTTATCGTCCGGAACGCTGACTTCTTCTATACACGATGAACTCATAGCTTCTCCATCACCTTACTGTGATCAGAACCTTCAAACAGCGTAGACGCTTTTTATGGTTTGTGAGAAATCTCACGGTATTTCCCCGTGAGGCTAGTATCCGACGTAGAACAGAGGAAGGGAGATAACCCTTGCCGAAATGCCTTCCATGGTAAAACGGGAGCGCTCCGGCTCCCGTTAACACTTAATATTTATCGTATTTAATCGAACCAAATTTAGTATAGGCCTCAAAATTTGGTGATTCAATAGAAAATTCTTAGCAACCTAATCACTGATATTTAACATAATTTCTGGCGCGATTATGCATGCGAGGTTTTCACCTCTGCGCGGTCATCCAGCTCACGTTGTGCCGCTGACTGCATACGGTATCCCAGAAGGGCCAGCGCAACCGTAACCAGCATGACGCTGGTGGTGGTCAGGAGCGGCGTGGCAATCAGCGCAGAGACCACCAGGCTTGCCAGGAAGCACAGACCCAGCTGCAGGGTATTCTGAAGCGCGGCCGCACGACCTGTTGCCTGTGGGAACGGACGTAACGCCTGGGCCACGACGATAGGGTAAATCGCACCGTTCGCCACGGCCATCACGCAGAAGGGAATCAGAATTTCTGCCAGACCTGCGCCCGGGATAAAGCCCACAGCCCAGGTGGCGATCACACTCAGCGCGTAGAGTACCAGCAGCCAGGGCAGCATCTGCTGGCCTTCCCATTTTTGCAGCGCCGCGCGACAGCCATAGCCCCCGACCAGAAACGCGATGGTCTGCGGGACATAGCTCAGACCAATGGCGGCCGGGCTGTAACCCATATCGTGAAGAATGAACGGCGAACCGGTCAGCCACGCGAAGAAACTCGCCGAGCAGGCGGCATAAATCAGGACATTACCGCGGTACGCTTTGGTGCTCAGCAGAAAGGTGAAGGTCACCGGTGTCGTGTCAGCAGGCGTCTCTTTCTTATGTGCCGCCTTGAGTGTGAATGCCGGGATCATCAGGACCAGCGTGATGGCAAACAGCGTAGCGAAAATGGCCTGCCAGTCGAAATGCGCCAGGATCCAGCTCCCGAGCAGCGGGGCGAGGGCAGGCGAAAGCCCTACCAGCGGCATAATGGTGGCGAAAATGCGGTTTGTACGGTTGGCCGGATAGTAGTCGGTGACCAGCGCCTGCCAGGTCACCGCAGCAGCACAGACGCCAACGGCCTGCACGAAGCGCAGTACCAGCAGCCAGGTTGCATCGCGTACCCATAACATTCCCAGACAGCCGACGGCAAAGATAGCCAGCCCCAGCAACAGCACCGGTTTACGGCCAAAGCGGTCAGAGAGAGGCCCCCAGAGCAGCTGCGCGAAGGCAAAGCCCGCGAGGAATAAGCTCAGGCTGGCGCTGATGGCTGCCGCCGGGGTCTGTAAATCTTCCTGCATTGCGGCGAAGGCGGGCAGGTACATATCAGTGGCTAAAAAGCCCAGCACGCTTAAACCACCGAGCCAGACTAAAAATCCTTTCCTGGGTTGCATTGTTTTTTTCTCCTGAGGGAGGCAGGTCTATGTTTGCGCAGAGTGTAGGGAGTGCAAAGCAGCTTGTGAAACGCTAATATTTGGCGAGTGCATTCAAAATTTTTGCAGGCAGAAAATGTGGTCAGATTATTCTCTTGAAGTGGTCGATGCTGTTGCACGCAACGGCAGCTTTAGCGGTGCAGCGCAGGAGTTGCACCGCGTCCCCTCGGCAATCAGCTATACGGTGCGTCAGCTTGAGGAATGGCTGGCCGTTCCGCTGTTTGAACGGCGTCACCGTGATGTGGAATTAACGCCCGCCGGGGCATGGTTTTTGAAAGAAGGGCGTTCTGTTATCAAAAAAATGCAGATCACCCGCGAACAGTGTCAGCAGATCGCTAACGGCTGGCGAGGACATCTTTCCATTGCCGTGGATAACATCGTAAAACCGGAACGTACCCGGCAGATGATTGTCGATTTCTATCGCCATTTCTCGGATGTCGAATTGCGGGTATCCCAGGAAGTGTTTAACGGCGTCTGGGATGCGCTGGCGGATGGCAGGGCAGAGATGGCGATCGGTGCCACGCAGGCGATTCCGGTTGGGGGACGCTTTGCCTTTCGCGACATGGGCATGCTCAGCTGGAAATGTGTGGTGGCAAGCGATCATCCGCTGGCTGACCTGGACGGGCCGCTCAGCGACGAAACGCTGCGTAACTGGCCATCGCTGGTGCTGGAAGATACCTCGCGTTCGTTGCCCAAACGCATTACCTGGCTGCTGGATAACCAGCGACGGGTGGTTGCGCCGGACTGGGAATCCTCAGCAACATGCCTCAGCGCAGGGCTGTGCGTTGCCATGGTCCCTGGCCATTTTGCGCGGCCCCGAATCGACACCGGTGAATGGGTTGAACTGACGCTGGAAAATCCTTTTCCGGATGCGGCCTGTTGCCTCACCTGGCAACAAAATGATGTGTCGCCCGCAATGGCCTGGCTTCTGGATTACCTGGGAGACAGTGAGACGCTTAACCGGGAATGGCTACGGGAGCCAGTATAACTGGCCCCGTAAAAGATTAACGACGATAGTCGCGGAACGGACCATCCGCAACGGAACGGCGTTCGATAAGACGCGGGTGAACTTCAATGGACTGAGACTCTTCACGCTTGTTGACGATCCTGTCCATCAGCATATTGAAGGCCGTTTCACCCAGCGAGTCTTTTGGCTGGTGGATGGTGGTCAGCGCCGGGGTAAAGAAGCGCGCGTTGCGCACGTTGTCATACCCGATCACGGAAATGTCCTGCGGCACGCGCAGACCCAGTTCATCGGCGGCACAGAGAGCACCCATCGCCATAATGTCACCGCCACAGAAAACGGCTGTCGGGCGATGCGACTGGGAGACAATCTGCTGCATTGCGCGGTAACCGGATTCCGGTTCAAAGTCACCCTGCACGATCCAGTTTTCCGGCACGGTAATCAGCGCCTCTTCCATGGCTTTCATAAACCCGGCCAGACGCCCGGCTCCGGTGTTGCGCTCCAGTGGACCCGGGATCACACCAATCTCGCGGTGACCGCGTTCAATCAGATAACGGCCTGCCATATAGCCGCCTTCAAACGCGTTATCGATGACGGAGTCGGTGAAGTCTGCACGTGCTTCGCCCCAGTCCATGACTACCATAGGAATATGGCGGTACTCTTCCAGCATGGAAAGCACGGACTCCGGATACTCTGAACACATCACCAGCAGGCCATCCACACGCTTTTGCGCCATCATGGAGAGATAAGCGCGCTGTTTTTCAATGCTGTTCCACGCGTTGCCCAGAATCAGGGTATAGCCTTTCTGGAAGCAGTTTTTCTCGACCGCTTCAATGATCTCGGCAAAATAGGCCGCTTCACTGCTGGTTGCCAGCAAACCAATGGATTTGGTGTGATTAACTTTGAGGCTGCGCGCCACCGCACTCGGTGAATAGTGTAATTCTTTGATTGCCGCCCAGACGGCGTTGCGCGTCTCTTCCGCCACAAAGCGGGTTTTGTTAATTACATGTGATACGGTTGTAGTGGAAACGTTTGCGCGTTTTGCTACGTCTTTAATTGTTGCCATTAAATGTCACTCCAGACCATATCCTAAACTCCTGAAAAACTTGAAGGTAAACGTTTGCCTTCTCTCACCCTTATCACGCAATCTTGAATTGCGGCACGCCGGGAAAACGACACAGGACGTCAGGAGGGGGTCAATGGCCGGTACGCTAATAAATTTAGCGTGGAATTTTGTCCTATCTTGATGAAAAGGGGAAGAGCTAAAGTGGTTATCAGTTTAAATCCAGGAAGATTTTTGAACTAAACTGTGTAAAAATGAGCAGGCTCACTTTTCGTGGGGAGATTAAAAGGAGAAAAATTGATGAGCTACGATCTGAAGTTTTCGCTGGTGACCACCGTTATTGTACTGGCTCTGATTGTTGCGGCGGGTCTGACGGCTGCATTGCACTGATTTACACGGAGGGAGAGCTCTCTCCCTCTCAGTTTTCCTGATTGTTACGCCTGCGGCAAAAATCTTTTGCCAATTTGTTAACTTCTCATTTTTTGTGATTGATGTCATGATTTCGGCTTCTTTGTTCTGTGTCACGACATGACACGGCATCCGGAGTTGACGCATGAAAATCAATTTTCCCCTGCTTGCCCTGGCGATTGGCGCTTTTGGGATTGGCACCACTGAATTCTCCCCGATGGGGTTACTGCCTGTTATCGCCCGGGGCGTGGATGTTTCTATCCCGGCGGCCGGGATGCTCATCAGCGCCTACGCCATTGGCGTGATGGTGGGGGCACCGCTCATGACGCTTCTGCTTTCACACCGCGCGCGCCGCAATGCGCTGATTTTCCTGATGGCGATATTTACGCTGGGCAACGTGCTCTCCGCGATTGCGCCGGATTACACCACCCTGATGTTGTCCCGCATTCTGACCAGCCTTAACCACGGCGCGTTCTTTGGGCTGGGATCGGTTGTGGCCGCAAGCGTGGTGCCAAAACACAAGCAGGCGAGTGCCGTGGCAACCATGTTTATGGGTCTGACGATTGCCAACATTGGCGGTGTACCTGCCGCAACCTGGCTGGGTGAGGCGATAGGCTGGCGCATGTCGTTCCTGGCGACGGCCGTGCTGGGTGTTATCGCCATGGTGGCGTTGTACTTCTCCTTGCCGAAAGGCAGCGCTGGTGAACGTCCTGACGTCCGCAAAGAGCTGTCGGTACTGATGCGCCCGCAGGTGCTCTCCGCGCTGTTGACCACCGTACTGGGGGCGGGCGCCATGTTTACTCTGTACACCTATATTTCACCGGTGTTGCACGATATCACCCACGCGACGCCTCTCTTTGTGACCGCGATGCTGGTGCTGATTGGTGTCGGGTTCTCTATAGGCAACTATCTCGGCGGGAAATTCGCCGATCGTTCCGTGAGCGGGACGCTGAAAGGCTTTTTAACGCTGCTGATTGTCATCATGATCGCCATTCCATGGCTGGCGCGTAATGAAGTCGGGGCGGCGATGGCGATGGTTGTCTGGGGGGCTGCGACCTTTGCCGTGGTTCCGCCGCTGCAGATGCGCGTGATGCGCGTTGCCCATGAGGCACCGGGTCTCTCGTCGTCGGTCAATATTGGCGCGTTTAACCTTGGCAATGCGCTCGGTGCCGCTGCCGGTGGTGCCGTCATTTCTGGCGGCCTGGGATACAGCTTTGTGCCGGTGATGGGGGCGATAATTGCCGCGCTCGGCCTGCTGTTAGTGATGATGTCTGGCCGTAAACAGCCGGAAGCAGCGTGCGCTGCTAAATAATGAAAAAACGCAGAAGGGCAACCCCTTCTGCGTGTCTCTTACGCGGCGAAGTTCTTCGCCACAAACGCCCAGTTAACCAGTGCCCAGAAGTGCTCCAGGTAGTTCGGGCGCGCGTTACGGTAATCAATGTAGTAAGCGTGTTCCCAGACGTCCACGGTCATCAGCGGCGTTGCGCTGGTGGTCAGTGGCGTACCCGCGTTCGAGGTGGAAACGATAGCCAGTTTGCCGTCCGCGTCTTTCACCAGCCACGTCCAGCCAGAACCGAAGTTCTTGACTGCAGCATCCGTAAACTTCGCTTTAAAATCAGCAAAGCTGCCAAACGCCGCGTTAATCGCGCCAGCCAGTTCACCCGTAGGTTCGCCGCCTGCATTCGGTGCCAGGCAGTGCCAGTAGAAGGTGTGGTTCCACACCTGAGCGGCATTGTTAAAGACACCGCCCTCTGAACTGCGGACGATCTCTTCCAGCGTTTTGCCTTCAAAATCGGTGCCCTTGATCAGGTTGTTCAGATTGGTGACGTACGTCTGGTGATGTTTGCCGTAGTGATACTCCAGGGTTTCCGCAGAAATGTGCGGGGCCAGGGCGTCTTTTGCATATGGTAGTGCAGGTAATTCGAACGACATTGCTTCTCTCCTTATTGTTTTTTATGTTGCCAATAACCACACAGACAACAGGGACAGAATAGCAAATTGAAAGGGTATGCAAAAGAGGAACTTACCCTGCCACGGCTGTGGCAGGGCAGGGGTTAGCGAATGGTTTTTGGCGTCATCACGCGGCGTGCGCCGACATAGTGACGTACCCAGTAGTCTTCACTGAGAGAGGTTATCTGGATGTCCTGGCCGCTACGTGGGGACTGGATAAATTTCCCGTTGCCTACATATACGCCAACGTGGTCAGCCGTGCCGCGCCCCTGAGTGCGGAAGAAGACGAGATCGCCATTCTCCAGTTCACCGCGGTTGACCGGTGACGCGTCGCGCAGGTGATACATCTCATTGGCGGTACGTGGAATTCGGAACTTCACCAGATCTTTGTAGGCGTAATAGACGAGGCCGCTGCAGTCGAAACCGGTACGCGGTGAGCTGCCGCCCCAGCGATAGGGTTTGCCAATCTGCCCCATCAGTTTGTTCAACGCCGTTTTTTGCGCTTTCTGCACGCGAACCTTATGCACTTCCGCTATTTTCGTGACCTTCGTGCATTTCGCTTTATGACCTTTGCGGGGGATGCATTTTTCCGTCACGAGATTAGCTGCAGTTTGCGAGGCTTTGCTTTTGGTTGCGTGGGCAGTGCGGGAAGGTTTTGTTTTCGTCTTGCTGGAGGCGGTCTTTTTAGTCTGGGTGGTGGTCTTTTTTTTGTCGTTCTTGCTGGTGGTTTTTTTCTTACGGTCTGTGGTTTTGGCCAGATGCGTTTTTTGTACAGCAGAGTGCCGCGCCTGTTGAGAGGCGTTCGCCACTGGCGTGAAAGTGAGTGTTGTAAACAGTAAAGCACAGAGCGTGATCGAGATTTTATTTATCCGCGCCACTGGGCAGTCCCCTGATAAATGCAGGTCATCAATAATACCCGCGAATGATTTACAAAGCCCGTCGATTCTAATCTATAAAAACCCGATAAGTTAATAGCATTTTTCAATCTACAATCCTGTTTCGTTAGCAAGTGCAAAAAAATTCATCAATCTGTCGCACTATTGTTCACTCCCTAAACAAAACCCTGAGTGCCGCAGGGTTAAACACCATTTGCAATGCAACTTTTCATCACTCGCGGTAAAATAAGAAAGACGTGACAAAAATGTTATTTTCCGATGGCAGTCTGAACCGCTACAATGACAGACGAATGCCGTAACAGAAGTTAAAGGAAGCAAGACATGAGCACCACTATTGAAAAAATCCAGCGCCAGATCGCTGAAAACCCGATTCTGCTGTATATGAAAGGTTCTCCGAAGCTGCCAAGCTGTGGCTTCTCCGCGCAAGCGGTTCAGGCGCTGTCTGCCTGTGGTGAGCGTTTTGCTTACGTTGATATCCTGCAGAACCCGGACATCCGCGCTGAGCTGCCTAAATACGCTAACTGGCCGACGTTCCCACAGCTGTGGGTAGACGGTGAGCTGGTCGGCGGTTGCGATATCCTGATCGAAATGTATCAGCGCGGCGAACTGCAGCAGCTAATCAAAGAAACGGCTGCGAAGTACAAAACGGAAGAGCCAGACGCGGAGTAAGTTGTCTGCGAAGACAAAAAAGCGACCTCATGAGGTCGCTTTTTTTTATTCTTCACTGTCACCCATCGGCAGTGGCCAGCCGCCCAGACGCTTCCAGCGGTTCACAATTTCGCAAAACAGCTCCGCCGTCCGCTCGGTGTCATAAAGTGCGGAATGCGCCTGCGTACCGTCAAACTCAATGCCTGCCGTAATACAGGCCTTTGATAATACCGTTTGTCCCAACGCCAGACCGCTCAGTGCCGCGGTATCGAAGGTCACAAACGGGTGGAAAGGGTTACGCTTGAGCGACGCGCGCTCAGCGGCGGCCATCGTAAAGGTGTGATCGAACGTGGCGTTATGCGCCACCATAATGGCGCGGCTGCAGTTGCTCTCTTTCATGCCTTTACGCACCATTTTAAAAATGGCGTGCAGCGCGTCATATTCACTTACCGCACCACGCAGCGGATTATGCGGATCGATGCCGTTAAAGGCCAGCGCCTCGGGCTGTAAGTTGGCCCCTTCAAACGGTTCAACGTGGAAATGCAGCGTGGTGTCCGGTGTAAGCCATCCCTGTTCATCCATCTTCAGCGTGATGGCGGCAATTTCAAGCAGCGCATCGGTTTTAGCGTTAAATCCGGCTGTTTCAACATCGATCACAACAGGATAAAAACCACGAAAACGGTCGCACAGACCGCTAAATTGAGCGTTATCGGACATCAGGGTCTCTTACATGGGGAAAAAAGCAGTGCGCATTATGGCAAATTTTGGATGGGGATGCAGTAAAAGTACGGGCGCATGTTGCGCCCTGCGGGATCAGTTGCCCAGACCGCGACCAGCGTCTTTGGCTTCAATCAGTTCGATTTTGTAGCCGTCCGGATCTTCAACAAACGCGATCACGGTGGTGCCGCCTTTGACCGGGCCAGCTTCACGCGTCACGTTACCGCCGTTGCTGCGAATACGTTCACAGGCTTCGGCTGCGTTGTCCACTTCCAGCGCGATATGACCATAAGCGGTGCCCAGCTCATAGCTGTCCACGCCCCAGTTGTAGGTTAGTTCGATGACCGCTTCGTCCGTTTCCGGGCCGTAACCCACAAACGCCAGCGAGTATTTATATTCCGGGTTTTCGCTGGTGCGCAGCAGTTTCATACCCAGTACGTTAGTGTAGAAATCGACAGAACGTTGCAGATCGCCAACGCGCAGCATGGTGTGAAGTAGGCGCATAATTTCCTCATTAACCAATGGAATAGAATATCTATTTGAACAGAAACGATGTTTTAGTATAGCGGCGAAAGGTCGCCGCTATCAATGAGCAATGAAGAGATTACAGGGTAGGGTAGTCGGTATAACCTTCAGCGCCGCCGCCGTAGAAGCTTTCCGGACGCTGAGGGTTCAGCGCGGCTTTCTGCTGCAGACGGGCGACCAGATCAGGGTTAGCGATAAAATCGCGACCAAATGCAACGGCGTCGATCAAACCTTTGCTAATCAGATCTTCAGCTTTCTCAGGGGTATATGCACCTGCACCGATGATCACACCGTGGAAGCGTTCGCGTACTTTCTGACGGAAGGCTTCAGTGTAAGGCTGACCACCGGCCCAGTCTGGCTCGGACATATGCAGATACGCGATACCCCGTTTTGCCAGCTCTTCAATCAGATAAAGGGCATCCGCTTCTTCGTCCGGGCCGTTATCAACGTTCTGGAAAGAACCAATCGGGGACACGCGGATACCAATGCGGTCCGGGCTCCACTCCTGACATACGGCATCCACCACTTCCAGCACCAGGCGCGCACGGTTTTCAACGCTGCCGCCGTACTGGTCGGTACGATGGTTAGAGGACGGTGACAGGAACTGGTGCAGCAGATAGCCATGCGCGGAGTGCAGTTCAACCAGGTCGAAACCGGCTTCACGCGCATTCGCCACGGCCTGGCGGAAATCGTTAACAATCCCCGGGATCTCGTCCAGTTCAAGAGCGCGCGGCATAGACGTATCAACACGGATCGCATTGCCGTTTTCATCACGCAGGGAGGTGCGGGTGTTCGCGCTCAGGGCAGAGGCGGAAACCGGTGCCTGACCGCCAGGCTGGATGCTGCTGTGAGAGATACGACCGGTATGCCACAGCTGGACGGCAATACGACCCTCTTCAGCGTGAACGCCAGCCGTGATTTTTTTCCACGCGGCAATCTGTTCCGGGCTGTGCAGACCAGGTGCGCCAGCGTAACCCTTAGCCTGAGCAGAAATCTGGGTGGCCTCGGTGATGATCAGGCCAGAGCTTGCGCGCTGACGGTAATATTCACCCATCAACGGGGTAGGGATATCACCCGGCTCAATGCTGCGCAGACGGGTAAGCGGGGCCATGAACACACGGTTTGGCGCGGTAACGGCACCCACTTTCAAGGGGGTAAATAATTTTTCAGCGGACATAAAGGCTCCTGAGTAGACCAGTCGTCTAGTAATTACGTAAATAAAAACGCCTGCTATACGCGAGGCGTAGTAATGCTGCTTTTTACATGTGCCAGTGCGCTTTCAAGCGGCACCGCACTGCGTGAAATCTTGGCCTGCAGGTTCGCGCCTAACCAGAGGGCGTATAAAACCTGCGCCTGGGTTAAGGGTTCGCCGGGAAAAGTCAGCGTTTTTTCATCGCGGCCTTTCTCCAGCGCCTGTGCCATGAGGGCGATAACCCCGCGGGCCCCTTTATCCATTGCTGTGCGCATATCTTCTGAAAGATCGCACACTTCGGCAGAAAGTTTTACCGTCAGGCAACCGCTGATGATGCCCTGCTGACAGAACTGGTTCAGCGTTTCCTGATAGAAGTGCAGAACACGATCGCGATAATTACCTTCGCCCGTGGCAAAGTGAGCTGCCAGGCGCTGATGGTAGCTGGCATAGTGCCGCTCCAGCATTGCCACGCCAAACGCCTCTTTGGACCGGAAGTAGTGATAAAATGACCCCTTCGGTACCTCAGCGGTTTTTAATAACTCGCTCAACCCCATACCGGTGAACCCGCGATGCATGCAAAGTCGCTCGCCGGTCGCCAGTAAATGTTCTCGGGTATCGTGTTCTGTATTTCTGCTCATGGCCGCACTCTAATAGACCGTTCGGTCTATTGCAAGCGTGTTCAGTGGCGACATGCGTTCAGAATATCCAGCTGCTGTTGATAAACCTTTGATTTAATGTCCATCATACCCAATACAGTAGAGAACAAATTGTCCTGCGAAACCGCATTTTTTGCTGCATAGTCACGTAAACACTGCGCGTTGACGCCGAAATTTTTCGCATAGTCTGGTGATAGCCAGAACATAAACGGAATGTGCGTTTGTTGCTCTGGTGCCAGCAGATACGGCGTGCCGTGCAGATAAATCCCGCTTTCGCCCAGCGACTCCCCGTGATCCGAAAGGTAAATCAGGGCTGTATTCATGCTCGCCTGACGCGCTTTCAGAGCATCGATGGTTTTGCTGACCATGCTGTCGGTATACAGGATGGTATTGTCATAGGTATTCATCAGCGCCTGGTGATCGCAATCCTGAATTTCATTGGTATCGCAGGTTGGCGTAAATTTGCGGAAATTATCCGGATAACGGCGATAGTATGCCGGGCCGTGGCTGCCCATCAGGTGGATGACCAGTACGGAGTCCTGCTTCAGGCCATCCAGGACATTATCCAGACGGGTGAAGTTCACATCGTCAATGCAGGAGTTGTCTTTGCAGAACTGATCGAGTTTCCACTGGGTCATGTCGGTATGGGGAACGCGATCGCAGGCGCCTTTACAACCGCCATCATTGTCACGCCACAGCATATTGATCCCCGCATGGGCGAGCACGTCCAGCAACCCTTCCTGGTGATGGGCCAGGTCGGCATCGTATTTACTGCGCGTCATACCGGAGAACATGCAGGGCACGGAGACGGCTGTTTCGGTGCCGCAGGAGGAGGCCTGCGGGAAGTTAATCACATCCTGCTTTTTCAGCTCGGGGTTTGTTTCACGCCCGTAGCCATTCAACGAGTAGTTCGCGGCACGTGACGCTTCGCCGATGACCAGCACCAGAACGGTTTTCTTTTGTTGGCCTGCAATCAGCGGCCCTTTATGGGCATCTTCACCGATCCGGACCAGCGTTTGATCGCCTGCAAACCAGCGCATTTTGCTGTATTTGACCATCGCGCTGACATAGTTCGCGGGGGTCACCATTTTGACGATGCTTTTGTTATTGCGAAACAGCGACGCATAGTCTTTATAAAACAGGGCGGCGATGAGGATGATAACCAGCAGGGCGCCGAGCATTGCGGCAAAACGGGTCAGCAGGGCGTACCACCATTTCCCGGTGCGAATGCGGGTCATGGCCAGTACCACGGACGGAACAAGACCGGCAACGACAATCCACAGGATCATCTGCGGCGTCACCAGGGCAGTGGCTTCCTGAGAGTTGGTTTCAAACACGTTAACAATCATGTTCTGATCGATAACCGCGCCGTAGGTATACATAAAGTAGGTCGCGGCGGCGCATCCGACGGTCAAGACAATCAGCAGCGGCTTACGGATAAACGGGATATTAAGCAGACTAAAAACAATGACCCAGCCGCAAAACAGCACCAGTGGAACGGACGCGGCAAAGAGGACGTCATGGATATGCGCGGGCGCGATAATTGCCCAGCTACGCTGAATAAACAGCGCGTTTAATACGGTAAAGAAAAGTGCACAGCCCAGAGTAAATTTTATATCGTTACATTGTAACTTTTTGATTGGCCACATCGATCAGAAAACCTGCAATTTTAATGATGGGGCGAGTATAGAGAACGAAGATTAGTGAAACCTTAATGCCACAAAACTGTGGTAAAGCCCTTGCACGCGGGACGTTTAGCGTCTTCACTGTAGGTGATAGTCGTTATCGGGAGGTGAGTGTGGCAGAGCAACTGGAGTTTTTCCCCATCCAGAGCCCGTGCCGGGGTATTTGTCAGGTGGATGAACGCGGATATTGCCGTGGCTGCATGCGCACGCGCGATGAGCGTTTTAACTGGCAACACTTCAGCGACACGCAGAAACAGGAGGTGCTCCGTCTCTGTCGACAGCGACTTCTGCGCAAAATACGCGCAAACAAAGCCGGTGACACCGAAGAACCCCAGCAACCTTCACTGTTTTAACACGGTAATTGCGTATACTCATGACATCACGTCCTTGAGGAAAATGTTATGGTTCAGCGAATTACCCTTGCCCCCCAGGGGCCAGAATTCTCCCGCTTTGTGATGGGCTACTGGCGCCTGATGGACTGGAATATGTCCCCCCTCCAGCTGGCAAGCTTTATTGAAGAGCATCTCGACTTAGGGATCACCACGGTCGATCACGCTGATATTTACGGTGGCTATCAGTGTGAAGCCGCGTTCGGCGAGGCACTCAAACTGGTTCCTGCGTTACGCGAACGCATGGAGATCGTCACCAAATGCGGGATTGCCACGACGGCAAAACCGGAACATGCTCTCGGCCATTACATTACCGACAGCGCGCACATCATTAAGAGCGCCGAACAGTCGCTGGTTAACCTGGCGACCGATCATATCGATCTGTTGCTGATCCACCGCCCCGATCCGTTGATGGATGCCGATGAGGTGGCCGAAGCGTTTCTGAATCTGCATCAAAGCGGCAAAGTGCGTCATTTCGGCGTATCAAACTTTACCCCTGCACAGTTTGCGCTGCTGCAGTCTCGTCTGCCGTTTACCCTGGCCACCAACCAGGTTGAAATTTCTCCGGTTCATCAGCCGCTGTTGCTGGATGGCACGCTCGATCAGCTTCAGCAGTTGCGTATCCGTCCGATGGCGTGGTCGTGTCTGGGCGGCGGACGTCTGTTTAATGATGATGAATTCCAGCCGCTGCGCACTGAGCTTGAGACCATTGCCCGCGAACTGAATGCCGGGAGCATCGAACAGGTGGTGTACGCGTGGATCCTGCGTCTGCCGTCAAAACCACTGCCGATCATTGGCTCGGGCAAAATTGAACGCGTACGCGCCGCCATTGCCGCGGAAGAGTTGCAGATGACCCGTCAGCAGTGGTTCCGCATCCGCAAAGCGGCGCTGGGTTACGACGTCCCGTAACCGGTAAAACGTGACTTTCCGGTGAAATCTTTTCCCCCTGGTATAAACTTAAGGGGCAAAAAACAACCCGTGGAGGTCATATGAAGCGTTTTACTCTGGCTCTCGTCACGCTGGTGGTCTGTGCAGGTGCGCAGGCGGCCAGTGATGAAGTGGAAATGAATCTCGTCACCTCTCAGGGTGTAGGTCAGTCCATCGGCACGGTGAAAATCACTGAAACCGACAAGGGACTGGAATTCGCGCCCAATCTCAAAGCCCTTCCTCCTGGTGAACATGGTTTCCATGTCCATGCCAACGGTAGCTGTCAGCCCGCATTAAAAGAGGGTAAAGCCTCGGCTGCGGAGGCGGCAGGCGGCCACCTCGACCCACAACATACCGGTAAGCATGAAGGTCCTGACGGTATGGGACATCTGGGCGATTTGCCGGTGCTGGTGGTGAATAACGACGGCAAAGCCACGGATCCCGTCGTCGCGCCGCGGCTGAAAAAGCTGGATGAAGTGAAAGGCAAGGCGCTGATGATCCACGTCGGCGGCGACAATATGTCCGATCAGCCAAAACCGCTTGGCGGTGGCGGGGCTCGCTATGCCTGCGGGGTGATGTGATCCCCAATTGTACCCGGAGCCGGTGCCTGTTCCAGCTGCGACAGTGAGCAGTGCAGGCGCCAGATTATCGAGGCTAAATCTCGTGCTGCAGGCGAGTGGTGGTGCGCAAGGGTATCGCAAATTCGCTGAAGTTCAGCAAGCGTGGTTTCCAGTGGCCGTTGCTGGACACCGCGTTCGCTCATGACATCGCGTAGCAGGGTGATGCAGACATCACGAACCTGCGACAGCGGGTCGGAACGTGTTTCCCATGCCCTAAGTTGCCAGACCACGTGAGAGCAGTTCAACAGCACCACGCCCCAGCGCAACAGCCAGCGGCGCGAAAGGGAGTCCTGGCTGTTATTGAGCTGGCTGACATAGTGATAGACCAGCGATTCATACTCACTTTCACGTAAATGCGGTTTTCGACTCAACTGGTCGACAAAACCTCTGCGTAACTCGCGGATATGCCGGCGACTCTTGCGCGCATCTGAACCCGGACGTAACACCGCAAATGCCAGCCACGCCAGCCCAACGCCAAGGATCTTCGCCAGATTATCATTGAGAAAATCGGCGTAGTCATAAACCGGCGGGTTAGTGACGGAGATAAACGAGCCCATAAATACAATCAGCTGTCCCCACAGCCCCGCGAGTTTGGGCATTTGCAGCTTCAGCAACTGCATGGTGGTTAACAGCGGGAACAGGAACAGAAGGAACTGCCACAGGTCGCTTATCTGCACCATCAACCCAAACTTCACGGCAAAACTAAACAGCGAAAGCAGCACCAGGGTGCGTAGCAGCAGCGTGAGGGAGTTGAACGGTGACGCGGCGACGGAGTACAGCACGCAGCTGATAGCAGCAAGCGTCAGGGCCGCAGGGCCTGACTCCCACTGGGTGGTGATACTCCACGCGCCAACCAGCGTGAGCGCGCAAAAGGTACGAAAACCACTCCACAGTGCCTCCATCGAGTCTGTGTGTCGTGCCAGCGCCGGGCTACCGGGGACAGCGAACTCGGTGACCGGGGTGGCATTTTCCACGGCGTTAATCCAGCGGCTGCTGCGCAGATACAACCGGCAAAAATAGTTGAGACGCTGCCAGAAGGCGCGGTGACGGTAATCGTACTCATCTACTGGCGCGAGCGGGGCGATAATCTTCGCGACGGTGTAGATGTCGGCATCCGGGCGTGCAAGCGCCGCAAGCAGCGTTTCAATCACGGTGCGCGTATGCGCAGGGGGTGTAGGCCAGTTGAGCAGCATCCGGCGCAGGCTGGAGATTGAACTGGTCATACGCAACTGCTGATGCAACAGATAGTTCAGCAGGGTGTTCTGACGACGAAAGCGATAGTGGCTCCAGAAGGCCTGAATGCGTAACAGATTCATGGTCAGGATCTGGCCGATCACCTTTTCGTGCGCAAGACGGATGTCGTCGTTGGTATCCGGTTGCCAGAGCAGGCTTGCGTGCTCCAGTAAACGAGTATGCATGGTCTTCAGGGCGGTAATAAGCGCGGTGCCATCGGAAGTGCTCGGCAGGATCATCATCATGAAACCGCCGCTCAGAATACCGACAATTACTTCGCAGACGCGCGCCTGAGCGATGTCCCACAGCTCGGTGGTATCGAGCACATTCACCACCGGAAAGGCGATAATGGCGGCGGTATAGCCAGCCAGCTGGAAGGCATAGGCAACGTTATTCGTAAAGTGCGCGCAGGCCCAGGTACAAAAGCCCAGCCATATCGCCATGCTCAACAAAAAAAGCCACGGATCGTTCAGCGTATGACCTGCAATGATTAACGCTGCGGTGGCACCCAACAGGCTGCCAGCAATACGTCCAAGACTTTTGCTGATCACCCCGCCGACGGTGGGGAAACTCACCACCGCGGCAGAGGTCATTGCCCAGTAGGGCTGATCAAGGTTGAGGTAATAGGCGACAGTCAGCGCCAGACACATCGCAATGCCATTACGCAGCGCATAGCGCCACTGCGGACGTGTCGCTTTCATCCACGGCGTATTTCGCCAGGAGAAGGCCTGCAGGTTCATCAACGGGTCCCGATGGCGACGGTGCAGGTTGTGCCGGAGACCAGCGTCATGCCCTGCGGTAAATGGTCAAACTCCACACGAACCGGTACGCGCTGGGCCAGACGCACCCACGGCACGTTCGGTTTGATGTCCGGTACCAGGCCTGAATCCATTTCAACACTCTGATCGTAGATGGCGCGGCCAATGCTGGAGACGTGACCCTGTAACCTCTGCGAGCCGCTGTAAAGCGTAATGGTAGCGGGAGACCCTTCGCGAATATGGCGAAGCTTGGTCTCTTCAAAATAACCCACCACATAGAACGAGTGGCTGTCGACAAGGGCGAAAACGGGTTGCCCGGCGGTGGCATAATTCCCCACGCGGGCTGACAGGTTGGTGATCCATCCATCGACTGGCGCGGTAATAACGGTTTGTGTCAGCTCCCACTGCGCCTGTTTGAGCGTAGCCTCCGCGACGTTCACGCTCGCCTGCATGGCCTTAACGTTGATATTGGCAGTATCTAAATCTTCTGCGGAAATATAGTTGCGCGACAAATGCCGGCGGCGATTGGCTTCGTTATTGGCTTTTGCTAAATCAGACTGGGCCTTCGCCAGCTGTGCCTGGGCGTTAAGGATCGCAATATGATAGGGGGTGTCGTCGATACGGAATAACACGTCACCCTTTTTAACGTACTGGTTATCTCTCACAACAAGCGTCGTGATGCTGCCCGATACCTGAGGGGTAATGCTGACCTGCTCAGCCCGCACTTTGCCGTCACGTGTCCAGGGTGACTGCATATAAAAATTCCAGAGCCACCACCCGGCAACCAGGGCCAGGGCAAGAACAATCAGCGTGGAAAAGTACTTCAGCGTTTTCAGGGGCATATTCACCACACAATCAAGACAGCAAGGCCCAGGCATACGGAAAGGGCAAACAGGGAGAGGTCCATTAACATGGGGTGCCAAATCTCGCCGGAGTACATCCAGTCGCGAAGCAGGCGATGGGCTATGAGCCAAATCATAAAGCCGACCAGGACGGCCTTAAACAAGGGCGGAAAGTAGACTGACGCACCGAAAATCAGGTCCTGAAGGGGGAGTCCCACGGAGCTTTGAAAAAACGTCACGGGCAGAGATCCTTTGCAGTGAACAAAATGCCGCGAGGGCGAGTCTTAATCTGATGGAACATCACAATTCAGTGTAAGTCATCCTTTTAAGTTCGATGAATGCAGTATTGCATTTGTTTTGCCAATACAAATGCTGCACACTATTCTAAAATCAGTATAATAACTTAGCAAGCTAATTATAAGGAGATGAAATTGGAATCGCCATTAGGTTCTGATCTGGCAAGGTTGGTACGCGTCTGGCGTGCTCTGATTGACCATCGCCTGAAACCTCTGGAATTGACACAGACGCACTGGGTCACGCTGCATAACATTCATCAGCTGCCACCCGACCAGTCACAAATTCAACTGGCAAAAGCGATCGGCATTGAGCAACCGTCACTGGTACGTACGCTTGACCAACTGGAAGAGAAAGGACTCATCTCCCGGCAAACCTGCGCCAGCGATCGTCGCGCTAAGCGGATTAAGCTCACTGAGAAAGCGGCCCCTATCATTACTGAAATGGAAGCCGTTATCACCAAAACGCGCGGCGAAATCCTTTCCGGGGTTTCACCCGCAGAGCTTGAACTGCTCATCAGCCTCATTGGACGCCTCGAGCAGAACATCCATGAGCTGCAGTCACGCGACTGACACCATCACAAGGCCTTGCAGCAGCAAGGCCTTTTTTACCTCGACACAACGACACGGTTACGCCCGGTCTCTTTCGCTTCATACATCGCCTTGTCAGCATTCTCCACGCACGCTTCAGCGGTCGTCGTCGGAGAGGTGGCGGTAAACACCCCCATGCTAATCGTGATGGATTCAGGTAACTGACCCCCGCTGCTGACCTTATCAAAACTGCTCAGCTTTAGCCGTATGCGTTCAGCCACCTGGTACGCTGCTTCCGACGAAGTATTGGTCAGCATCAGGACAAATTCTTCCCCACCAATACGTGCCGCGATGTCCTGCGGGCGGACGGAATCCATCAGCAGGTTGGCGACAAACTGCAATACTTTGTCTCCCTGCAGATGGCCGTAGCAGTCGTTGATGCGCTTAAAACGGTCGAGATCGCTGACGATAACCGACACAGGGTGGTTGGCTTTGCTGATGCTGAGTGCCTGATTTAAGGCGTCGTAAAAATAACTGCGGTTGTAGAGGCGCGTCAGCGGGTCGCGGATCGAGTTCTGATAAGACTGCTGATACTTTATGTGCGAGTCGCGATACAGGTTAAAGACGTCGTACAGCAGGACAAAAATAATCATCAGCGTCGCCACGGTTTCGAATAAGCGAGCGTGATACCAGGACGTGTCCTCAGCATGCCCGCCGGCTAACAGTAATGAGAGCGTCAGGACATAACAAACACATAAGAAATTACCGCCAACCCAAAAAAGATTCCGCACCCGGGTAATCGTCATTAACGTTGCTAATGCCACAACCCAGAGAAGAATCAAAAAGATATTTATGACCTGGCTCCAGAGAACCATAAATTGCCGGGTTTCATTATCCACCAGATCCAGCGTTATCAGTGCCGAGTGGCTGGAGCAGAACCAGGCCAGGGCGACCATAGAAACCGTAAACAGCATTGTACCGATAACCACGGCAATATGCGCGGGGCGTGAAAGGGGATAATCCCGAATAGAATAGAGCAAGGCTGAGACTATTATCAGCACCGCCATAAGAATATGACGGAACATAAAGAAGATCATGGCGTCGTTATAGTCGACAACATTGAACTGATAGAGATCCAGCCATGACGGGAAGCTGGACAGGGTACCGGCCATCAGCATCGTCGACCCGGCAAAGGCCGAGGCGAGGGCGATAAGGTACAACCGCCGTCTGTCGCACCAGTATTTCATGACCATGAAGCAGGCAATAAACAGGTGGAATACCAGCAAAAATATGGTAAGTGTCGGGAATAGCAGCGGTGAGAATGAAGGGACTAATTCGACCAGTTTTACAAAGAGACCTTGTAATATTCCAACGACGACGATGCATCCAAAACAGAATGTAATATAAGGGTTTTTAAAATATCGTTGTAGTGCAAGCATAGGGATTTGACGGAATAATAAAATTAAAAAATGTAAAGTAAGAAAGAGAGTAACAGGCGTGGAGAGTAAATACTTTGCGCAGGAACAAGATATACCGCGCTTAATGATTCATGGCGGGAATGTTTTTTGTAAATATATTGCTGATAATTATATTATATGTAAATAGATTTGTTTACTGGCTTCGCTAAACGGATTTGTTAAATGGATTTGTTAAATGGATGTGGTCTGATGACCACATCCAGTTTGAATTAGCGTGGAGAAACGGTGACCTGGCTTCCGTTGCTCGCCAGAACAACGCGCTGGCCAGCAGAGAAACGGGTATTACCTTGTTTCTGTACTACCATGATGGTGCTGCCGTCATCTTTACGGATTTCCAGTTCTACGCCCTGGCTTTTGTTCATTGCACCCTGAACGCCCTGGCCTGCAACACCACCCGCAACGGCACCTGCTGCCGTGGCCAGCGAACGACCCGTGCCACCGCCTACGGTATTACCGAGGAAGCCACCCAGCACAGCACCGCCGATGGCACCCATCACGTTGCTGTCATCGCCACCCTGAATTTGTACAGGGCGTGCGTTAACAACGGTACCGTAAGTGACGCTCTGAACCTGTTTGGCTTCAGAAGCGCTGTACACGTCGCCAGAAAGTGAACTGTCATTCACACAGCCTGCAAGGGTTAAACCGATCAGCGAAACGCCCAGTACACGTAAAATCATTTGAATCTCCTGTTCACCAAAAACGCCCGATGGCGGGCATCCGTTATGGCTAAATTATATGGCATAAGGGGCCATAGTTCATATCTTTGCACTAACAATAAGAAAATTGTACTTGAATTTAACTTAACGAGACATAAACGGGCACCCGGCAGGTCACCTGTTTGAGATTGTTAAAAAATATTATCGCCGGATAGCAAAGCGGCGCTGTTTATGGTTGAGTGGAGAGCATTAGCCCACGCAACGTAAGGAAAGCGCATGAAATCGGGTCGCTACATTGGTGTGATGTCGGGTACCAGTCTGGATGGCGTAGACGTCGTTCTGGCCGCTATTGATGAAAACATGGTGGCACAGCAGGCGAGCCTGACCTGGCCTATCCCCCTGGCGCTGAAAGAGGACATTCTCAGTGTCTGTCAGGGGCAGCAACTGACGCTTTCTCAGTTTGGTCAGCTTGATGTGCGGCTGGGGGCGCTGTTTGCCGATGCGGTACTGGCTCTGATGCATAAAGAAAAGCTTCGCCCGCAGGATGTCGTCGCCATCGGCTGTCACGGACAAACGGTCTGGCATGAGCCGGTCGGCGATGCACCGCATACCCTGCAAATCGGCGACAACAACCAGATTGTGGCGAAGACGGGCGTGACCGTAGTCGGTGATTTTCGGCGTCGCGATATTGCGCTTGGCGGGCAGGGCGCGCCGCTGGTGCCCGCTTTTCATCAGGCATTGTTGACCCATCCGACAGAGCGCCGAATGGTGCTGAACATTGGCGGTATCGCCAACCTGTCTCTGCTTATCCCGGATCAACCCGTACGCGGCTATGACACCGGCCCGGGTAACATGCTGATGGATGCCTGGATCTGGCGTCAGCGTGGTCAGGCGTATGATAAAGACGCGCAGTGGGCCAGCGAAGGCAAAGTGATCATCCCGCTGTTGCAGTCCATGCTAAGCGATCCGTACTTCGCTTTACCGGCGCCCAAAAGCACGGGGCGCGAATATTTCAACTATGGCTGGCTCGAACGTCAGCTGGCGCAGTTCCCGGCGCTTGCACCGCAGGATGTCCAGGCGACGCTCGCCGAGTTAACGGCAGTTTCGATATCGGAACAGGTTCTTCTCAGCGGTGGATGCGAACGCCTGCTGGTGTGCGGCGGCGGCAGTCGTAACCCGTTGGTGATGGCACGTCTTGCCGGGTTATTGCCGGGTACCGAGGTGACGACCACCGATGAAGCCGGCATCAGCGGCGATGATATGGAAGCGCTGGCCTTTGCCTGGCTTGCCTGGCGCACCATTGCCGGGCTGCCGGGCAATTTGCCGTCGGTGACTGGCGCACGTGAGGCCAGCGTCCTCGGGGCCATTTTCCCGGCGAATCCACGTCATAATCAGAGTTAACTGAAATTCAGCGCGGCGTGTGGTCGTTAGAATGGAATGAAACAGGAGGGCAGCCATGCCCTCCAGGACCAGGAAAGTCTTCGGAATACGCCCATGAAAAAACTTCTTCTTATTGCCGCGCCTTTATTGCTGTCAGGATGCAGCGTCTACAACCAGTTCCTTGATCGCATGCAGACCGATACCCTGGAGTATCGCTGTGATGAAAAACCGCTGACCGTTAAGCTGAACAATCCGCGTCAGGAAGCCAGTTTTGTCTACGACAACAAATTGCTCACCCTCAAGCAGGGCATTTCTGCCTCCGGCGCACGCTACACGGACGGAATTTATGTCTTCTGGTCGAAAGGCGACAGTGCCACCGTCTACAAACGCGACCGTATTGTGCTGAACAATTGCCAGCTCGAAAATCCGAAGCGTTGAGATTTTTACAGGGGCGGCGCACAATAGCGCCACCCAATGTCAATGTCAGCTAACGCCATGTCAGATAACGACGAACTGCAGCAAATTGCGCATCTGCGCCGTGAATACACCAAAGGCGGCCTGCGTCGCCAGGATCTTCCCGCCGAACCCCTCGTGCTTTTTGAACGCTGGCTGAAACAGGCCTGCGAAGCGAAACTCGCCGACCCAACGGCAATGGTTGTCGCAACGGTAGATGAAAACGGTCAACCGTATCAGCGTATCGTCCTGCTCAAACATTATGACGAGAAAGGCCTGGTGTTTTACACCAACCTGGGCAGTCGTAAGGCACACCATTTAGAAAACAATCCTCGTATCAGCCTGCTGTTCCCGTGGCATATGCTGGAGCGTCAGGTGATGGTCACCGGCAAAGCAGAGCGTCTCTCCACGCTGGAAGTGGTGAAGTATTTCCACAGCCGTCCGCGTGACAGCCAGATTGGTGCCTGGGTCTCAAAACAGTCCAGCCGTATTTCGGCGCGTGGCGTGCTTGAAAGCAAATTCCTCGAACTGAAGCAGAAATTCCAGCAGGGCGAAGTTCCGTTGCCCAGTTTCTGGGGGGGCTTCCGCATTCCGATCGAGCAGATGGAATTCTGGCAGGGCGGCGAACACCGTCTGCATGACCGCTTTTTATACCAGCGTGAAAATGGCGGCTGGAAAATCGACAGGCTGGCACCGTAATCGCCGAAATTTGTTGATTTAAGCGCTAGCGCAGGCCGCGCTTGCGCTTTATTCTATGTACCTTTCGCATCAGGCGAAAAGTCGTGTACCGGCAAAGGTGCAGTCGTTTATACATGGAGAATTTGATGGCAAGCAGTAACTTGATTAAACAATTGCAAGAGCGGGGCCTTGTGGCTCAGGTGACGGACGAGGAAGCGTTAGCAGAGCGACTGGCGCAAGGCCCGATCGCGCTCTATTGCGGCTTCGATCCTACCGCTGACAGCTTGCATTTGGGGCATCTTGTTCCATTGTTATGCCTGAAACGCTTCCAGATGGCGGGCCACAAGCCGGTCGCACTGGTTGGCGGCGCGACCGGTCTGATTGGCGACCCAAGCTTCAAAGCTGCCGAGCGTAAACTGAACACCGAAGACACCGTGCAGGAGTGGGTGGATAAGATCCGCAAACAGGTTGCGCCTTTCCTCGACTTTAACTGCGGTGACAACTCTGCGATTGCGGCCAACAACTATGACTGGTTTGGCGGCATGAACGTGCTGACCTTCCTGCGCGACATTGGCAAACACTTCTCTGTTAACCAGATGATTAACAAAGAAGCGGTGAAGCAGCGTCTGAACCGTGACGACCAGGGCATCTCCTTTACCGAGTTCTCCTACAACCTGCTGCAGGGTTATGACTTTGCCTGCCTGAATAAACTGCACGGCGTCTGCCTGCAGATTGGCGGCTCTGACCAGTGGGGCAACATCACGTCGGGTATCGATCTGACGCGTCGTCTGCACCAGAACCAGGTCTTCGGTCTGACCGTTCCACTGATCACCAAAGCCGACGGCACCAAATTTGGCAAAACCGAAGGCGGCGCGGTATGGCTTGATCCGAAGAAAACCAGCCCGTACAAATTCTACCAGTTCTGGATTAACACGGCGGATGCCGATGTTTATCGCTTCCTGAAGTTCTTCACCTTTATGGACATTGAGACGATCAATGCTCTGGAAGAAGAGGACAAAAACAGCGGTAAAGCGCCACGCGCTCAGTACGTACTGGCTGATGAAGTGACCAAACTGGTTCACGGTGAAGAAGGTCTGGCCGCGGCAAAACGCATTACTGCAAGCCTGTTCAATGGGACGCTGAGCGATCTGAGCGAAGCGGACTTCGAACAGCTGGCGCAGGATGGCGTGCCGATGGTTGAGATGGAAAAAGGTGCCGACCTGATGCAGGCGCTGGTGGACTCCGAGCTGCAGCCATCCCGCGGTCAGGCGCGTAAAACCATCGCCTCGAACGCTATCACCATTAACGGTGAAAAACAGGCCGACCCGGAATACACCTTCGCTGACAGCGATCGTCTGTATGGCCGCTACACGCTTCTGCGTCGCGGTAAGAAAAACTACTGTCTGGTCTGCTGGAAATAATTAAAAGTATCCAGGGGCGTGGGAAACCACGCCCCTTTTGTTTTTTCAGGCTTTGGTAAGTAAAAATGAAGAACATCCTCGCCATTCAGTCCCACGTTGTCTTTGGGCATGCTGGCAACAGCGCCGCGGAATTTCCGATGCGCCGCCTCGGTGCCAACGTCTGGCCCCTCAATACCGTGCAGTTCTCAAACCATACACAATACGGTCAATGGACCGGCTGCGTGATGCCGCCTTCGCACCTCACCGACATTGTGCAGGGCATTGCCAATATCGATCAGCTAAAACGCTGTGATGCGATACTGAGCGGATATCTCGGTTCGGCAGAGCAGGGAGAGCATATCCTGGGCATTGTCCACCAGGTGAAAGCGGCAAACCCGGCGGCGAAATACTTTTGTGATCCTGTTATGGGGCATCCGGAGAAAGGCTGTATCGTGGCCCCCGGCGTGGCTGAATTCCATGTGCGTCACGCGCTGCCGGCCAGCGATATTATTGCGCCGAACCTGATTGAGCTGGAAATTCTCTGCGAGCATCCGGTGAATAGCGTAGAAGAGGCGGTAAGCGCTTCTCGCGAGCTAATAGCCCAGGGGCCGGAGATTGTCCTGGTGAAACATCTCGCGCGCGCAGGGCTGAGCAGGGACCGTTTTGAGATGCTGCTGGTGACGAAAGACGAAGCCTGGCATATCAGCCGTCCGCTGGTGGACTTCGGCATGCGTCAGCCGGTGGGTGTCGGTGATGTGACAAGCGGTTTGCTGCTGGTGAAATTACTTCAGGGGGCCACGCTGCGGGATGCGCTTGAGCATGTGACTGCTGCGGTGTACGAAATCATGAAGGCGACGAAAGAGATGCAGGAGTATGAACTGCAGGTGGTCGCGGCACAGGATCGTATCGCGAAACCGGAGCATTACTTCAGCGCGACCCGGTTATAACGGTTCACATTCCTGTCAGCCGGGTAGCGACAGCGCCACCCGGCAATACAGTGCGCCGGTCAGTTCAACCCTTCTGCTTTAAGCGCTGCAGCCACCGCAGGACGCGCGGCTACGCGATCCATGTACGATGCAATGTGGTCCAGCCCGTCCATGTTGAGCTTAATGGCCCGCGCCCAGCGCAGCACGGTGAACAGATAGGCATCAGCAATTGTAAAACGCGCGCCTCCAATCCACTGATCGTCTTTCAGCGATGCGTTAACGTACTGCAGTTTTTTCTCCAGCTGAGCACGTACGGTCGGTTTGTACTCTTCCGGCGTCTCCGGACGGAACAGCGGGGTAAAGCCTTTGTGCAGCTCGGTCGCAATGTAGTTCATCCACTCCAGCGTTTTGTAGCGAGAAACCGTGCTTACCGGTGCCAGCAATTGCCTGTCGGGCACGCTATCGGCGAGGAATTGCATAATCGCCACGCCTTCGGTCAGTAGGGTACCGTCATCCAGCAGCAGAGCCGGAACTTGTCCCTTCGGGTTAATAGCAAAAAAATCATCGCCGTTTTCCAGGCGTTTTTTCATCAGGTCAACGCCATCCAGCGTGAAATCTTTGCCGCTCTCGCGCAGGGTAATGTGGGAAGCAAGAGAGCACGCGCCCGGTTTGTAGAACAGTTTCATCGGTAACTCCTTTTTGCTGAGGTTTCAGCTATGTTAGTGCGCGAACGGGTAAAAAAAAAGCCGCTAATACATTAGCGGCTTCTGTTCAGTCGTTTCTCAGTGACATTATGCGGTAGCGGTTTCGGTCGCTTTCGCCGTCTTGTCGTCGTCCTGAGTCATGCGATTCAGTTTCGGCGCAGTCAGCATCATCAGAACCGCGATAACCGCAGTAGCAATACCAATCTGCATGAACACGGTACCGTAGACGTTCAGAGAGACCAGTGGGTCAGTCACGTTATCCGGCACGGCCATCAGGTTTGCAATTTTACCTGCGATGATGGCGGCACCCGCAGTGGTCAGGAACCAGCTACCCATGATGAAGCCCATCAGACGCTGAGGAACCAGTTGTGCAACCATCGCCAGACCCAGACCGGAGATCATCAGTTCACCGATAGACTGCAGCGCGTAGCTCAGGATCAGCCAGTTAACGGAGACGATACCGGCGTCAGTCGCAAATTTCGTACCCAGCGGCAGTACCAGGAATGCGCCAGAACACAGCAGCATACCGATAGCAAATTTGTGCGGCATCGGCAGACGGTCGCCCATCTTGTTATAGATAGCAGCCAGAATCGGGCTACCAATCATGATCCAGAACGGGTTCAGGGCCTGATACTGTTCCGGCTCGAACGCGATACCCAGGATTGAGTGTTCAACGTTACGGATAGCGAAGAAGTTCAGAGACGTTGGCATCTGGCTGTACAGAACGAAGAAGATAATCGCTTCCAGCATCAGAATGAAGGCCACAATCATCTTACGACGAGCGGCACCCTGCATGGCGAAGGCTTCTTTCGCGAAGATGATCACGATACCCAGCGCAACCACACCCAGAACGGCACGCGCGATGCCCTGGTTATGCAGCAGCCAGGTCGCGATTGCCGCGAGGATCACCACGCCGACAATGGTCGCCAGCAGTTTGCCGATGTGAACCGGTTCGAAGTCTGGTTTGGAGCCGTAGTCTTTCACCCAGCGTTTGCAGAAGGCAAAGTTAACCACGGTGATCAGCATACCGACAACGGACAGGGAGAACGCAACGCTCCAGCCGAATTTAGCGGCCAGCCACGGGGTTGCCAGCATGGAGAAAAAGGAACCGATGTTCACGGACATGTAGTACATGGTGAATGCACCGTCCAGACGCGGGTCATCTTTGTTGTAACAGGTAGAGAGCAGGGAAGACGGGTTCGCTTTGAACAGACCGTTACCGACGGCGATAGTCGCCATACCCATATACACCACAGCGGCATCGTGACCAGACCATGCAACCAGTGCATAGCCAACGGCCAGGACAATCGCACCCAGCATAATGACACGTTTAGTCCCGAGGACTTTATCACCCAGCCAGCCGCCGATAGCGACCAGACCGTACACCAGGGCACTGAAAGAGGAGAACAGCGTAATGGAATCTGCTTCGGACATACCCAGCTGTTTTACCAGGTAAACCGCCATGATCCCTTGCAGGCCGTAATAACCAAAACGTTCCCATAACTCGATAGAGAAGATGAGATAGAACGCTTTAGGTTGTTTAAAAGCGTTAAGACTTACGCTTTCATCTGTTGGTTTATTGTTTGCAGTCGACACATATACCTCTTTTTTTACATCCCATATTAACGGGGGTGTTCATCGCGTGATGGCCGTAGTCCATCCGCCTTATAGTTATATTGGGAGGAGAAACGGCGGGTAATGTTCACTATCCTGCACCGTCTGGCAATACGTTTGTAATAATCTGTTACATATAACTGGGCCGCTATAATCGGCGGTTCATACAAATGTTATTCAGCGTTAAATTTCATACGATCTGTAAAGGGAGTTTTTTTGACTGGCATTCACCCGTATTTTGCCCTCAATGGCGATATGTTCTGCTATTTGAGGTTTATTGCAGTGATATAGCCCATATTCTGAAAAATAGCTGGTCTTATGTGTTGCTCATGATGAGTTTGATCTTGTCTGGCAAAGGGTGTACGCCGCTTTTAACAACAAAAATTCAACACGAAGTTATCAGGGTGATCTTGATCACAGATGTATAGAAATTTTCGGCTATGAAAAAAGTATTAACCTGTTTGAGCGTTAAAGGCTCGAACAAGTGATAAGGGAAGCGGTAATGAAGGCGGATAAATTATGGTCAAAAGAAGGTCTTCTGGTAGACCCTCTTTTGGTAAGGAATTGCCGTTGCGACATAAAACGAAAAGTGGAAGATATCAGGGATACACTTTCTCTTTGTACTCGCAAAGATCTTCGATAATACAGGAGCCACAGCGAGGCTTACGGGCAATACAGGTATAACGGCCATGGAGAATGAGCCAGTGATGGCAATCCACCTTAAATTCGGCGGGAACCACCTTTAGCAGTTTCTCTTCAACCTGCTCGACATTCTTGCCCGGTGCGAAGTTAGTGCGGTTAGAGACGCGGAAAATATGGGTATCAACGGCGATAGTCGGCCAGCCAAACGCGGTGTTAAGTACCACATTCGCAGTCTTACGTCCCACGCCGGGTAATGCTTCCAGCGCGGCGCGATCTTCCGGCACTTCACCCCCATGCTGTTCCAGCAGGATCCGGCAGGTTTTGATCACGTTCTCAGCCTTGCTGTTAAAGAGTCCAATGGTTTTGATATAGGACTTCACCCCGTCCACGCCCAGTTCCAGCATCGCTTTTGGCGTGTTGGCGACCGGATAAAGCAGGGCGGTCGCCTTATTAACGCTCACGTCGGTAGCCTGCGCAGAGAGCAGCACGGCGATCAACAGCTCGAACGGGGAGTTAAAATTCAGCTCCGTCGTCGGGTGTGGGTTCTCATCCCGCAGACGGGTCAGGATCGCAATGCGCTTTTCTTTATTCATGAGGCCTTCTCGGGTATCCCTTCCTGTACGCTGCGCTCAGCCGCGCGACGCTTACGTTTTTCATCAATCAGGTATTTTATCGCCAGCATCATGCCGAGGCCAATAAACGCGCCTGGCGGCAGCATGGCCAGCAGGAACGGCGTATCGGTGTGGAAGACTTCGATGCGCAGCGCTTTAGCCCAGCCGCCGAGCAGCGCATCTGCGCCATCAAACAGCGTTCCGTTACCCAGGATCTCACGCATTGAGCCGAGCACGAACATGGCACCGGTTGCCCCCATACCAATAGAGAAACCATCCAGAGCCGACATCGCCGGGCTGTTTTTTACGGCAAAAGCTTCCGCGCGCCCGACCACAATACAGTTGGTTACGATGAGGGGAATAAAGATCCCGAGCGACTGATACAGACCGAACGCATAAGCGTTAATCAGCATCTGGACGATACTCACCACCGACGCGATGATCATGACGTAAATCGGAATACGGATTTCCGATGGCGTCCAGCGGCGCAGGGCAGAGATGGACAGATTGGTCAGGGTGAGAACCAGCGTGGTTGCCAGCCCCAGACCCAGCGCGTTGGTGGCGGTGGATGTCACTGCCAGCAGCGGACACATCCCCAGCAGCTGTACCAGCGCGGAGTTGTTTTTCCACAATCCCTGGACGATAACCTCTTTAACCTGGCTCATGATTACTCCTCACAGGCCGGAAGATTGTTCATCTGCGCGGGCAGCGTTTCCGCATACAGCCCGGCTCGTTTTACGGCATTGACCACGGCCCGTGGGGTAATGGTTGCCCCCGTGAACTGGTCAAACTCGCCGCCATCCTTTTTCACAGCAAATGCAGGATCCGCTTCGCCGTGGATCACTTTTCCGGCAAAATGCAAAATCCAGTCGCTCAGACGGGTTTCAATTTTATCCCCCAGGCCTGGCGTCTCATGATGTTCCGTCACGCGCGTACCCAACACGGTACCGGAGAAATCGCTGCCGACCAGCAGTTGAATCGCCCCGGAGTAGCCATCGGGCGCCGTCGCTTCCATTACCGCGCCTACCGCGTTATCCCCCTTACGGGCAATAAAGACGCGGTGCGGGCCTTTGCCTAACTGAGGTGCCTGGACCACGAAGCAACTTTTCTGCAGGTCATTATCGTAGAAATCAGGGGGGATCACCTGATCGAACAGGGCTTTTTGCTGCTTCACCGCCTGTTCGTCGATGGTCGATTTGGTCAGGTTGTTCACCAGGGCCGTCAGTCCGGTGAGGACCGCGGCGAAAATGGCCAGCGTGACGCCGTGTTTTTGCATTGTTTTCAGCATCGCGAAACCCTTAACGGTGGCCGTACACGCGCGGACGCGTGTAGTAGTCGATGAGCGGAACGGTGATGTTTGCAAGCAGAACCGCGAATGCCACACCGTCCGGGTAACCGCCAAAGCTGCGGATGAGCCACACCAGCAAGCCGGCCAGTGCACCGAAGATCAGGCGGCCACGGTTCGTGGTAGATGCCGTTACCGGATCGGTCAGGATAAAGAACGCACCCAGCATGGTTGCCCCCGAGAGCAGATGCATCTGTGGGCTGGCGAGCGATTCCGGCGAGAACACCCATCCCAGTGTGGCGCAGACCGCCAGCGTCACGAGGAAGCTGACCGGAATATGCCAGCGGATCGCTTTCTGCTGCAGCAGGAACAGCCCGCCCAGCAAATAAGCAAGGTTCACCCACTGCCAGCCCGCGCCCGCCAGCATGCCGCTGAAGATGGCAGATTTCATAATCTGATCGACGGAGTGCCCGGCATGCAGGGAGGTTTTAAACGTATCGAGTGGTGTGGCCTGGCTGATGCCATCCACGCCCATACGCAGCGCGTTCATATCCGCACCGAGCGCGGTATGGCCGGTAAAGATAACGTGCAGGGCATCCATAAAGCCGGGTACCGTCGCGGCAATGTCATGCGGCGGCAACCAGCTGGTCATCTGAACCGGGAAGGAGATGAGCAGTACGACGTAGCCAATCATCGCCGGGTTGAACGGGTTATGGCCCAGCCCACCATAAAGTTGTTTGGCAATAATGACTGCAAACACCGTACCGAGCACCACCATCCACCACGGAGCAAACGGTGGAATACTGATTGCCAGCAACAGGCCAGTCAGCAGTGCTGAGTTATCGGCAAGGATGCGGGAAACCGCCAGCTTACGCAGTTTAAGCACCAGGGCTTCTGCCCCTAAGGCGCTGGCACAACCCAGCACTATCTGGAACAGCGTTCCCCAGCCGAAAAACCAGCACTGAACGGCAATGCCCGGCAGCGCCGCCAGGCACACCAGCATCATGATGCGTGATGTCTGGCGCTGATTATGGGTGTAAGGGGAACTTGCGATTCTGAAAACCATTTAATCCTCGTTAACTGCTTGCTGTGCGGCTTTCTTCGCCTGAACGCGCGCAATGGCGGCGGCGACTGCGGCTTTACGTGGGTCGTCGTTTGCGGCCGGCTGCTGTTCTTCCTGCTGTGCTGCTTTGCGGGCCTTGGCGCGGGCAATGGCGGCTTCAACAGCCGCCTTACGCGGGTCGACAGGTGCTTCAGGTTCAGCGGCTTCAGGCTGCGCCGCCGCTTTACGCGCTTTGGCACGGGCAATGGCGGCTTCGACAGCCGCTTTACGCGGGTCGACGGGGGCTTCAGGCGTAGCAGTTTCAGTCTGCGCCGCTGCTTTGCGCGCTTTAGCGCGCGCGATCGCCGCTTCAACAGCCGCTTTACGGGGATCTACGGCCTCCGCTTCTTGTTCAACTACCACGTTTTGCTCGCCGGCCTTACGGGCTTTGGCGCGGGCAATGGCGGCTTCAACGGCGGCTTTACGCGGATCGATCTCAGCGTCAGAGGAGGCTGACTGTGCTTTTTCTGCCTGACGGGCGCGCGCAGCCGCTTTACGCGCTTCGCGGGCGGCAATCGCTTCGCTGTTATCCGGTTTTTCACCGGCCGGGATCACCACGGTCTGGGCTGCCGTCGCTTTTTTCTCCCGCACGCGTGCCAGTGCGGCATTAATCGCATCCTGGTCTTTTTCGCCGGGCTGAACTGCTGCCTGTTTGTGACGCGCCTGACGGGCCAGTTTTTCACGCTCCAGACGCGCCTGACGCGCTTCAAAACGCGCTTTCGCTTCGGCTGCGCGTTTCTCTTCCATGGAGATGGCATAAATCTCGGCCTTCTCCTGGCGGAAGTACTGCACCAGAGGAATGTTACTTGGGCAGACCCAGGCGCAGGCACCGCATTCGATGCAGTCGGCCAGGTTATGGGCCTGCGCTTTATCGTGCAGCTGACCTTTGCTGTACCAGTACAATTGTTGCGGAAGTAAATCCGCCGGACAGGCATCGGCACAGGCGCTGCAGCGGATACAGCCTTTCTCCTCCTGCTCTTCACCCATTTCGGTCGGGGAGGGGGCAAGCAGGCAGTTTGTGATTTTTACTACCGGGACATCGAGCCACGGCAGGGTAAAGCCCATCAGCGGGCCACCCATGATCACCATCTGGTCGCTGCCCGGGCAAAAATCAGCCTGTTCCAGCAGATGACGAACCGGCGTACCCAGACGCGCCCAGACGTTGCCCGGACGTGCGACAGATTCACCGGTCAGCGTAACCACGCGCTCGGTCAGCGGTTCACCGTCCACCACCGCACGTTTCACGGCGTAGGCTGTCCCGACGTTTTGCATCAGCACCCCGATGTCCGAAGAGCGTCCGCCATGCGGAACCTGCTTGCCGGTCAGAATTTGCGTCAGCTGTTTGGCACCGCCAGAGGGGTACTTGGTTGGGATAACGCGCAGGCCGATATCGTGGCTGCCGTTGAGGACGGCACGCAGCATCGAAATAGCCTGTGGCTTATTATCTTCAATGCCAATCAGCACTTCGCGTGGCTGCAGAATATGGGCAAGAATGCGGATCCCTTCCACGACCTGCGCGGCGCAGTCCTGCATCAGACGATCGTCGGCGGTGATGTAGGGTTCACATTCCGCTGCATTGATGATCAGGGTCTGAATTTTATCGCCGCCGCCGTGCAGTTTGACGCCGGTAGGGAACCCTGCGCCGCCCAGGCCGGCAACGCCGAATTGATGAATACGCTCGATAAGCGCTTCGCGGCTCCGGTTGCGGTAGTCGCTCCAGCCGTCACGTTCTATCCAGCGGTCTTCTCCGTCGGCTTCAATAATGACGCTCAGTTCGGAGAGCGCAGAGGGGTGTGCTACGGTATGGGGGGCGATCGCCACCACTGTACCGGACGTCGGAGCGTGGACCGGCAGCATACGTCCGCGACCGAACGTTAACGGCTGGCCGCGAAGGACGGTATCGCCTTCTTTCACGCACAGTTCACCCTCAGCACCGATATGCTGTTTCAGCGGCATGACGTAACGGGACGCCAGCGGAATTTGGCGCAGCGGCGTGCCGTTGGACTGGGTTTTCATTTCAGGTGGATGGATACCACCGTCAAAGTCCCAAATCTTCTCTTTTCTGAAAGCAGAAAATAACTTAAGCATGTTGTTCCACAGGAATGATGCGAACCGGAATGGTTTGAAGATCCCACTTCCAGCTTTCGGTAGTCGGTTCAACCGGGCGCAACGTTATACATTGCGTCGGGCAGGGTGCCACGCAGAGGTTACAGCCGGTGCACAGATCCGCCACGACGGTGTGCATGGCACGGGTTGCGCCAACGATGGCGTCGACAGGGCATGCCTGAATGCATTTTGTGCAGCCGATGCAGTTCGCTTCGTCAATCACGGCGAGGGCGCGAACCGGCTCCTGCACATCTTCATCGCCGTCAACAGGTTGCGGGTCAACGTTAAGCAGGGCGGCTATTTTCAGCATTACCGCTTCACCGCCGGGTGCGCAGCGGTTAATTTTTTCACCCTGCACGCCTACCGCTTCGGCATAGGGACGGCAGCCAGGATAGCCACACTGACCGCACTGGCTTTGCGGCAGAAGCTCATCGATTTTTTCTACAACAGGGTCGTCCTCTACCGCGAAACGGCGGGAGGCGTAACCCAGAATAAGGCCAAACACCAACCCCAGCACGCTGATAGAGGCGATGGCTATCCAGATAGTACTCATTACAACTTCACCAGACCACTAAAGCCCATAAAGGCCAGAGACATTAAACCTGCTGTCACCAGGGCGATCGCGTTACCGCGGAATGGCGCAGGGATATCCGCTGCTGCCAGGCGCTCGCGAATCGAGGCGAACAGCACCATCACCAGAGAGAAACCGACGGCGGCAGAAAAACCGTACAGCGCCGATTGCATGAAGTTATGCCCAAGGTTGATGTTCAGCAGCGCCACGCCAAGTACTGCACAGTTGGTGGTAATCAGCGGCAGGAAGATACCCAGCAGGCGATAGAGAGCCGGGCTGGTTTTACGCACCACCATTTCTGTGAATTGCACTACCACCGCGATGACCAGAATAAAGGACAGCGTACGCAGATAGATTAAATCCAGCGGGATGAGGATCCAGTTATCAATCAACCACGCGCAGATAGACGCCATCGTCATCACGAAGGTGGTGGCCAGCCCCATGCCCATCGCAGTTTCCAGCTTTTTGGAAACCCCCATAAATGGACACAGGCCAAGGAACTTCACCAGGACGAAGTTGTTAACCAGCACAGTGCCGACAAAGAGCAGTAAGTAATCGGTCATTATTTAGCCTGAAATAAAAAAGCCGCCTATTATCGGACAAACCACCGCAGGCGACAACAGGTTATCTGTAAGGTTATTACGGGTTCACAAAGGTGTTCTTCACCCGCGTCGAACGTTTGAAATAGGGCACCAGCAGCGCCGCGGCCAGTAACGGGAAAAGCAGCTGGCGAACGGCCAGGGCATCAGAAACTGGCGAAAAAGCAAAGGCTTTCACCGCCAGCAGGACCGAAATCAGCAGCCAGATAATGTAGTGTTTAGGGACACCCTTACGGCGCTTAAAGAAGGCAATGGTCAGCCATAGCGTGTAGTACCACATCCCGATCGCAAAAACGAACGACACAAACCACATCGTAATATTAAGCACACTTTGCGACATCAGGGTCTGGATTGCATGAGGTGTAATCAGTGCGGTGGTATAAAGCAGCAGCGCAAGTGATGCGCTTAATAAGGCAACCAGCAGCCATGCCAGTGGGGCGATTAACCAGCCTCCAATTCGTTCTCCAGGCGTTGCGGTCATGAACTCTCCCATAATCTGCGCGAAATGTTGTACAGCCAGTTTGCAGGGCGGAGAGTATATAACATTTCGCGCGGATGGCTACTTTCTTATAAAACGTAGCGCCATACAGACTTAGGCACTTCACCGACGTTGAACAAACGGCCACCGGAGACCAGCTCCGCACGGCGGTGGTCAGCGGCGCGATACATATTGATGATTTCCTGATTATCCGACAGCGTGTAGTTCAGATGGTCAAACAGTTTTTCCAGGCTCTCAAGCGAATTGATCTTGCGAAATTTTAATAAATAGTCCTGAACTGTCATATTAATAAGTTTCCATATAAAAGTGAGTAATACCAGTTAAGGTAATTCGTCCGAATAATAAACGGATTAATAAAGACGTAAACAGCCCACTCAGATAACGCGACTAAATTAGGAGTTTTCTTTGCTGAAAGTACAGGCATCAGACGATGCCTGGAAGAGAAGGTTAACCGTGTTCACCAGGGCTGGCAATAAGTAACTGACATATTATGTCACTCTTTATTGCGGTAACCGGTTACTTAGGTTGGGCGACGGTGACAGGCTCCGGCGGCTGGTAGTTATCGATATGGCTGGCAACGCCAAGCAAAATGACCGATACCCCAAGGACAATCCATCCCGCTAATTCAATGATTCGATTAATAATTGACGTCATGACTGGTACGTGTAATTTATCCATAAATACAGGTTGCAAATGTTACAGCGCCGTTTCCCCCGCGGCAAGTGCTTTGGGAACGGTTCCCCTAAACAAAATCAGAACGTTAAATCTATGTAACAAAAACAACCGGCATAGCCTGCTATTTTACGTCATATGGCACATGATTAATCTGTAAGAACGTCAGAGTAGCCAGTGTGAAATAAGATAGTCATAAAAGAGGGCAACATTATGAGTGATAGCATCCGCGTCGGGCTTATTGGTTACGGGTACGCGAGCAAGACTTTTCATGCGCCTCTGATTGCCGGGACGCCGGGCATGGCGCTGGCGGCAGTTTCCAGTAGCGATTCCACGAAAGTGCATGCCGACTGGCCCTCCGTGCCGGTTGTTTCTGAACCTAAGCATCTTTTTAACGACCCTAATATTGATCTGATCGTCATTCCCACCCCCAATGACACGCATTTTCCGCTGGCAAAGGCCGCACTGGAAGCCGGTAAGCACGTTATTGTCGATAAACCTTTCACGGTGACGTTGTCACAGGCGCGCGAACTGGATGCGCTGGCAAAAAGTTTTGGAAGAGTGCTTTCGGTATTTCATAACCGCCGCTGGGACAGTGATTTCCTGACGGTAAAAGCGCTCCTTAATGAAGGTACGCTGGGCGAAATCCTCTTTTTTGAATCGCACTTTGACCGGTTCCGCCCTCAGGTCCGAAACCGCTGGCGTGAGCAAGCCGGGCCGGGCAGCGGCATCTGGTACGATTTAGCGCCGCATCTTCTCGATCAGGCCGTAAATTTGTTTGGCCTGCCGGTCAGTATGACGGTCGATCTGGCCCAGCTCAGACCCGGAGCGCAAACCACCGACTACTTTCATGCCGTCTTGAGTTACCCGCAGCGGCGTATTGTACTGCACGGGACAATGGTGGCAGCCGCCGAATCAGCGCGTTATATCCTTCACGGTACGCGCGGGAGCTATGTGAAGTTTGGTCTCGATCCTCAGGAAGAACGCCTGAAAAACGGCGAGCGTTTGCCGCAGGAAGACTGGGGCTATGACATGCGGGACGGGGTTGTGACGCGGGTGGAAGGCGAAGAGAGGGTTGAAGAAACGTTACTGACGATCCCGGGTAACTATCCGGCGTATTATGCCGCTATCCGTGATGCGCTAAACGGGACGGGGGATAACCCGGTTCCGGCCAGCCAGGCGATTCAGATTATGGAATTGATTGAACTGGGGATTGAATCAGCCAAACACCGCGCAACGCTCTGTCTGGCGTGATTCTGGCAAAGCCGGGTAAGGCGAAGCGCCCACCCGGCAACGGGCTTAGCCGCGGGCGACCTTATCCCGCAGCGCCTGTTTCTCTGCTGGCGTCAGGAAAGCGATGTCCAGGCCGTTAATCTGCGCCTGGCGGATCTGATCCTGACTCAGGCCAGCCTGCGGTGCGGCGACGGTGTACTCATGAATAATATCCACGCCCTGTACTGCCGGATCGTCCGTGTTCAGTGAGGCCAGAACACCGTGCTCCAGGAAGGTTTTCAGCGGGTGATGCGCCAGTGATGCCACTGTGCTGGTCTGAATATTGGACGTCAGACACGATTCAATACCAATACGCTGCTCGGCAAGGAAATCCATCAGGGCGCGATCTTCAACGGCTTTGACACCATGACCTATACGCTCTGCACCCAGCTCTCGGATGGCCTGCCAGATGCTTTCAGGGCCTGCCGCTTCACCGGCATGCACGGTAATGTGCCAGCCGGCGTCACGCGCGCGGTTGAAATGAGAAAGGAACAAACTGCCCGGGAAGCCGAGTTCATCACCCGCCAGGTCAACGGCAGCGATCGCATCACGATGCGCCAGTAACCCTTCCAGCTCCCGCAGACAGGCCGCTTCACCGAAGGTGCGGCTCATAATGCCAATCAGGCGAGCCTGAACGTCGAAGGTTTTACACCCTTCGCGCACGCCGTCAATTACCGCTTCAACCACGCCTGCAACGGGCAGGTTGTGGGTCATCGCCATATAGCCTGGCGAAAAGCGCAGTTCAACGTAGTGCAGGCCATTACGGGCGGCATCTTCAATATTTTCGAAAGCAACACGGCGGCAGGCATCCAGCGAGGCCAGCATCTTCACGCCCCAGTCGAGTTTGCTCAGGAAACTGACCAGATCCGGTTCATTTGAGGTGACCTGAACGTGGGGGATTAGGGTCTCAATCGTTTGTGCAGGGAGCGTGAGATTGTACTGGCGGCCAAGATCGAGGATGGTTTGGGCACGAATGTTACCGTCAAGATGGCGGTGAATATCAGTTAGTGGCAGGCGTGTATCAATCATGGTCGCACTCTTTTCTGGTTAAAGTGCGTCATATTATAAAAACAAAACGACGTAAAAAGCTATTTGCGCAAGGGAATATTCCGTTGCGCAATCTGATTACAGGAGCGTCGTTATGCCGGCGATCAGCCGCTGAACCCCTTGCTCAAGCTTGCTACGCGGGCATCCCGCGTTCAGACGGACAAAACCGTTACCCTCTTCGCCGTAGGTATATCCCGGCATGATGGCGACATTTTGCTGCTCAATCAGGACTTTTTGTAGCATTTTATCGTCAAGGTTGAGTGGGCGTAAATCGATCCAGGCCAGATACGTGGCTTCGGGTGGCTGCCAGTTGAGCGTCGGAAACGCGCGGTGTAATTCGCGTGCAATGTACAACAGATTTTCCTCCAGATACGCCCGCAATGCATCCAGCCATGGCTCTCCCTGCTGATAGGCAGCAATGTGGGCCGTCAGCGCCAGTACGGAAGGGGAAGAGAGCCCGTCACGACCTTTTAATGCGCTGAGGTAACCGTTACGGCTCTCTTCATCGCCAATCAGCCCCCAGGCACCGGTGAGCGCCGGTATGTTAAAACTTTTTGAACCAGAGCTCAGAAGTGCCCATTTACCGCGTGCCACTTCATTCCACGGCGTATGGCAACGGCCTCCCCACACCATGTCCATATGAATTTCATCGCTGATCACCGCCACGTCATAACGGGCGCACAGTTCTGCCATGTGACTCAGCTCTTCACGGGTCCAGACTTTACCCGTGGGATTTTGCGGGCTGCACAGCAGCAAAATTTTGTTTTCCGGTTTTGCCAGCGCCGCCTCAAGTGCGGCCCTATTTCCCTGCCAGCCCGTGGCATGTTTTTCCATCGCCACGCCGACCACCTGGCGGGCATTCCCCTCGATGGCCTTATAGAACGCATCGTAAGCGGGGGTATGGACCACCACGCCGTCGCCGGGAGTTGACCAGAGGCGAATCAGTTCGGATACCATATAAATAACGGAAGGCCCGTACACGAGCGATTCGGTATCAATGTGGCTGTTAAAGCGCTGCCGGAACCAGTGCGCCACAGCGGCGAGAAACTCTTCATTTTTCCAGCGGCTGTAGCCAAACACCCCGTGATGAATACGCTGGTGCAGCGCTTCGGTGATGCAGGGCGCGGTCGCGAAGTCCATATCGGAGATGGTGAAGGGCAGCAGATCGGCCGCGCCAAAGCGGTCGGCGACATAGTCCCACTGCGTGCACCAGGTGCCGTGTCGATCCACGACGGTTGAAAAATCGAACATTACTCAAGTCCTTAAAGAAAAACCCCCTCAGCGCGAGGGGGTGAGGCATCAGGCTTCCACTGTACGCATCAGGGTTGCCAGCTCATCTTTCACTGACTGAACCTGCGGGCCGATAACCACCTGCAAATTATGTTGATTTAACTGTACCACGCCGATGGCCCGGTTGGCTTTCAGGGCGTTGGTGTCCACTTTCGACATGTCCGCCACCGACAGGCGCAGTCGGGTGATGCAGTTATCCAGAGAGGTAATGTTATCCGCACCGCCCAGCGCCGCCAGAATAGCAGGGGTGTTATAGCCGGACTTACCCACGGTACCTGCAACAGCCTGCTCAACGCTGCTGGCGGTATCGGTATCCCGCCCAGGCGTTTTGAGGTTAAAGCGGGTGATGGCGAAGCGGAAAATTCCGTAGTACACCGCGAACCAGATAGCGGCGACCACCGGTACCAGGTACCACTTAGTCGACAACCCGTGCAGGATCCCGAACACCACAAAGTCGATGACGTTGCCGTCGGTATTCACTTAAGTGTAATAGGTGTAATTGAAATTTTCGATGTGCCCGTGGAGCAATCAGCCTACTGTAATGCTGAAAATTCACCTCGAAAGACAGACTTCAGCATAAAAAGTCATTGCCTTAAAGGTTTTTTCAGTGTAAATTTAGAAAGATTTGCATTGGAAACTTTTCGGAGTTTCCGGGGGTGAACATATATCTCGCTCGTTTTAGCAACGGCGCGGCGCGCCTACGCGCGTATTTTCGTCTGTGCTTACTGGTAAATATTAATATCTGTTGTATAGCGTTGGTTTTATGTCTTCTGATCTCCTCTCTCTTTTTGCTCAAAAAATAACCAGTCATCGTGATGATGGCCGTTACTCGCTTATCCATAGCTCTGAATATGTGCTTGATGGGCTAATGTATCGTTTGAATTATGACCCTTTGAAGGAGGGCTACCATCCGATCAGGAAAGAAATCATTGATGCATTCATTAAGCAGTTACAGGCTATGCAATCGCACTACAGTAAGATTTTTGCTTTCCGATTCGACTTATCGGTGCCGGAAGGAATGTCCGTTGCGGAAAGTAATGTCTTAGTGAGTAATCTTTTTGAGCGGCTGAGAGGTCGTTTCAAAAAGAAGGCGTGGAATGAACAGCCGATCAAAAAATTTGCTTATGGCTGGGTTCGAGAAAAGAAAGTGGCTAACCAGGTTCATTACCACTGCTGGATTGCATTACCTTACTTCCAGGTTCAAACTGCTGGCTTTGGTAACACAGGCATGATTGGGTTGATAAGTGAGCTTTGGGATGAATTAACAGACAATATCAGTCGCGTGCATTTAGCCGAGAATAGTCGATACTCTATTGTAAGGGGTGATCACGATAGTCTTGTGGATTTTGTTGAGCGTATATCGTACCTCGCGAAAAACAGCGGTAAGTTTTCATCTGGGGAAGGGCAGAGGATCTTTTCAACGTCTAAGCTCAGAATGAAAGAGAGTAATTAACGCAGGTGGTAAAATCTTTCGTGTAGGTCAGTTTGAACAGAAAATAAAAATCCTTCCTGTAACGCATTCTAAGCCTTTCTAAGGCTGCTATAGTACGTTCGCATTACCTGCGTGATTTAAACCTCTTATAGCTTCATACAGGCTGTTTTAGAACAGCTTTCAATATTTGTTTGATAATCCTTCCATTATCACTGATTGATTTTGGTTTTTCATTAATGCGTTTCTGATTTGTGGGTTGTGTCACATTATTTTTCAGTATAACACATAGCGACCTCCTATGTTGGCGAGGTCGCTGGGAGTGGCTGCATCAGGCTTGCTGTAGGTTCCAGTTCCGTTTGATGGTTGGAAGACTCAACCCTAATTCAGCAGCCGCTTTTGACTGGCTAAGACCTCTGCTCCTCGCTTCCTGAACTCGCTTACGAGTATCTGTTGCAACCGGACGACCTAACTTTTTACCTTCCTTCCTTGCTCGTTCAAGTCCTTCTTTAGTTCTCTCGGTAATGCGTGATTTTTCAAACTCAGCGAAAGCGGAAAACATTTGCAACATTAGCTTCCCTTCAGCGTTTGCAAGATTACGGACGGGAAGATCGAGCGATACTACGTCAATCCCTTTTTCAACCAGCATTGAGATGGTTTGCTGTACATCGATGTTGTCGCGGCCCAGACGGTCCAGTTTCAGCACAACCAGTTGATCACCAGCTTCGAGCTTATGATTAACCATATCAGCGAAGGCCTGGCGCTGCATAGCCTGAACTCCACCAGAAACGATTTCAGAGATTACACGATTATCAGTGACCTCATACCCGGCCTGACGAATTGCCAGAATCTGATTATCTGTTGTTTGTTCGCTGGTCGAAACACGACAGTAGGCAAAAACACGACTCATAACATTCCCTCGATTGGTATCAAAAACGGTATCATAATGTCATAATGGTATCATAAAATCAATATGCTAATTTTTTGACCCCTATTTTGCATATGATTTACTGGTGTCGTAAAACGTTCGATTGTTGATGCCAGATATGGACTTTATATGTAATTTGAGCATATTGGGTTATTTGCGCCTTAAGTCAAATTGGTGTTGCGCGTGTGGATATTGCTTGTAAAATGACCGCTGCAATTATTTTCATAACAAGTAGAGGGACTTATGAAGCAATACACCAACGAACTTACCCCATCTGTGATCACAACATTCAAGAACCCATTCAGCCCAGAGCAACTGGCAAATGCAGACGACGAACAACGCCAGATTTTCAAATCTCATGTTGAAGAAATGAAAGATCGCTCTTTAGTGGCTATTTGGCGTTTTGCCACTGAAGGATCACTTACCCAAAACGGCGGGAAGATTGAGAAAGCCAGCGCCAACGATTCGTTTACACTGGAGGATGGGAGTGAAGTTAATCGGGCAATGGTTGGTGATTATGTGGTCTATCCTGACGGAACGCGCGCAAGGATCATCAACGGATCTGGATCCGTCAATACTAACGGGAGTGGCGTTTCTTATGCACTCGTAGGTAGCCAGCTTGATAACGGTGATGTGATTGTTAGTACCCCACAAGACTATGCTCTTCTGTGCCAGTTAGATAATAGCCCCGCAATGCCAGCCGATTTTCTCGCTCCAGCGTCGCTCTAAAAAGGAGTTCAGAAAATGTCTATAGGCTTTTGGGTTGTGAAAGGCGATAAAACAACATGCGGGGGATCGGTACTGACCGGACATCCGAAAGGGAAGCAGATTGGCCCTAATCTAAACAGACAAGCAACAGTAGGTTGCCAGGTATCCTGTGGTAAACATCCTGGCATATACAGCGTGGCTGGTGGATACCCCGGAGAATATATTCATGGGCAGTTAGCCGCCAGTACGATCTACAGCCGCTCTACCTGTCCGTGTAAGTCATTTTTCATTGCCACCCATACTTTTATGAAACACGGCCCTTACCAGGAACCAGTAAAAGCGACATCTGCATCCGTGGAAACGAAAGCAGTATCTGAGCCTGTACAAGAGCCACAACAACACGCCCAGGTTGCAAAGAAGCAAAATAGCTTTGCTGACACCTGCAAGCCAGAAGATAATCCGCTATTGAATGGTGTTTACATCTGGACTGAAATCACGGATGCAGGACACGCTTTCGTATCAGTTCATCAAGACAATTCGATATACGTTTACACATACGGGCGTTTTGGTCGAAGAGGGCCAGCGAACTTAACTGGTGATGGGATATTAATATACTTTACTGGGGAAGATGCTCGCGGCTACTACCGTGAAGAATTGTATAAAGTTAATGCACGGGTGTTCAGGATTGATGATGCTTCTATAGTTGCAACTCGTTCATTCTTTGAAAATCTATGGCTCTCAGGGGCAGAGCCTGTAGTAACAGATAAAATGGGTGAAAGAACAAAGCGTCGTGGAAGAGTAATTGACGTTTATGACCTTACTGGCAGCAACTGCACAACACATACAGTTCAGGCTATTGGTGAAGCTGGCTCTAAAGTCTTCGATACTGTCTACACATCAACAACAACACAGCTCCCTATTGAAGGAGAACAGGATTTTGCCGTCCCTCTATCCCTGCAAAAGTACTTAGTGGAAAAAAGCAGCTCTCTGAATGCAATGCAGGTTTTTGAAGTTACGAACCAGTTTCGAGAACAGTATCCGAACGTTGACAACTATACCGCAGGGGAAGAAAACGCTATGGAGAAAAAGCTGGCTCAAGGCGCTTCTACATTAGGTTCAGCGTCTGGTTATTCGGGCGGTACTGTTGGCGGTTTCTTGGGCGGCTCATATGATATTAACGAGTAGATCAAAATGTATAATCCGATGGGGGAGCATACTCTCGATCTCCTTCATATACATCGCCACAGTACTTATCAGCGTCTTAGATTACGGGATAACAAAAAAATACACCGATATTCTCAACGATAAGACGATCACAGTTGAACGTTGTAATGCTGTGGTTTCTGATTTCGATCAGTACTATTCTTGGTTGGTAAATGTTTCTCTGTTTGGTTACATCATTTCTACAGTACTTATCATTCTTATCTTCAAGAAAATGCGATGACCACCAAAGGCTGGTTTCTTCCAGCCTTTCCCTTACGTCGATATCCCCACCATCACTTCTATAATATCTGCAATAATTGCAGTTGGCTTTTCAAACTGGCGTTTAATGTGTGAGGTTATTTTGTTTCTCCCTAAATTCTATCTTAACAATACGCTCTCCATTGCGATATATTTTAACCTCCTCAGGGGGGGATTTCACTGCTTTACGGATCTCATTCATTGTGTCTTTAGATAATATGTCGCAACCTTCCATATACATAACCTTACGGGTATCGGTACATGATATGTTAGTGAAACAGCTACTGACCCACGAATCGGGTATTTCGATCCCATGTAACAGCTTCATATATTGAACGATGAAGTAATCTGTCAAGTGAAATCGTCCGACTGTAAGTTTCCCCTTAAACATAAGGTTAGATGTGGAAGCTTCCCACTCATTTCTGAAAACTAAACTGGTTTGATTATTTTGCATGTTATCATCATCCGCTAAAAGTATACGCCTATTCGTTGTCATGACTTTCATATGAAGTTTTAACGCTCGCATCAAAAATTATTTGTAATGTGCTTGAAGCTTTGCTCCCATCGATGTGTTAATTCAAACCCAAAAAATTAAAGCGAATTACAGCTTTAATGTTATTTTGTTGTTTATTCTTTGAACATCTCATTATATTGTTTCAGGTTCCATTCATGGACTTCTGGAACTTTGGAATAGTGATCCAGAAAGATTAACTGGACTTGCATTAGATTGGCGTGGCTCATTTCAAAAAGAAACTTCTGAGGAGAGGATATACACAGAAAATCGTCGGTGATTCCTCTGCTTGCGCTAAACTCCTTTGTTTCTCCACCATCGAATTTCGCATAAACGGTGGTAGAAAAGTATGGGGCGAAAAGTTCACGCTTTTTATCGTTAGTAATCGCACTGAAACACACGTCTAACAGCTTTCCTGTTCCTTCACGTCTGATTGTGAGCATTGTCCCTTTCGTGCGTCCCAACACGCTTACAGAACGCGTGGTGACATCACCAAATGCGTTTGTGTGGTCGACCTTTTCAACGAATCCAATTTCACGACGATCCTGTAGCATTTTTTCATGTTGGTCTTCTACGGCTTGTATTGCGGCTTGTTCCGCTGCTTGCTTGATTACCTTATTCGGATCTCTTGATAGCCACGCGGATATTAATACTACTGCGGCTATCACTCCGAATATTGACCAACGTGCTGTTTCCGATAATTTCATGATCTACTTCCCTTTAGTAGGTTTAACATTTATGTTTGATGCACCCAGAAGCATCAAAGATGTCTTCTGGGACGTTGATACTATTATCATAATGCAAAGTGGGTAAATCGAATTGACTTTGGTTTTGTTGTACATCATTTATGACGTGGGTGCGTTTTTCTTTCCATTATTCGATGATTGCATTATCTGCGAAGTACAATGGTTGAATATTGTCCTTTGTATCCTCTTTAGCCACAGAATGAAGTGAGCTGGTGTTTAAGGGTAATATTGATGGATTATTTTCCATTTTCAGATTCCAGTTCACGAATTCGATTTTCCGTCATGTGGGTAAGACATGCCTCTTCATTATTGCATTGGGATTTTTTCTTTATCCATTCTCTTTGCGCAGGGAGCAAGCGTTTACGTGTATCAGAGCTAAGATTTTTCCAGACTGAATTAAGTTTATCATCGCTTGCTTTAAAACTATGTGTATCGTCCTTTGATTTTTCTGCATTGTTTTTAGGGGCTTCGTGATTGGTATCATACAAAACGGGTGCCCTTACTCCCTGAGCGTAGTCTTTAGCTGCTTTTTCCCCCACGGCTTGCCCATTCGCAGTCAATACCTTTCCGAACTCTGTAGTGTCGAAACTGTAATTGCGGATCTCGCCATTGAAGTCCAGCTTCACGTTAACGGTTGTTGACTTCGAAATGGCAGTCAAGAAATCACCAGCTTCGGACCCGAAGGAACAAGCGACTTCTTTAGAATCACTGACATTAGGGCGTAACCCGTGCATCGTGAATCTGCCGTTATCAGTTGTAGCAGTGATATCTACCAGCGGAACGATTGATGATGATTGCTTTGTCATCGCGAAGCATATTCCCTTCAGATTTACATCCCTGTCCATCCCGAGAAACATAAGTGCGTTTTTGTCGCTGCTGGCGACACCCATTGATTTTGCCTCTGGCAAGAAATAGACGGTACTGGAGGCGGTGGTTAAACCTGAAACGAAAACAACACCTGACGCCATGATTTTCAAGGTTTTTATAAGGATGGTCATTCTGGATACCTTCTATCGTTCGCACTCCATCGTGGACAGAGCATTCATTCCATGAGTCTTGTTTACGAGAAACACTAACCGAAGAATCATGATCTTACATTGATCTATGAAATCTATCAATATCGTATAATTGATCTGTAAAAACGATCAATTAACATGGGGAGAAGAGGGGAAGATGCGAAGGGTATTGTTTTTAAAGGGTTTTAAAATGGTTCATATGCTTGGTGTTAACGTCGGGCGGGGGGCAGCGGTTAGTCTTGAATACTGCGATTGGAAGGGATTCCCTTCGACTGTACGGGCTTTCCTGCAACCATAGAGGTGTTTCGATAAGGAGCGGTGCAATAAGTACAATTCGTAGACATAATGAATACGATGTAATTTGAACCCTTGCTCTAAAACGCGCTGTATCAAGTTTTACGGGGGTTTTGTATTGAACGATGTCTGAAGTCTGCTTTAATCGCTCTGACAAGATACAGAGCGATTCATGGCTATATACCGATGGATGACGCTAACATTTCTGTGGGGCAATTTTACAATGGCACTAACACTTACCTTTATTCCGTCAGTTCATCGATCAGTGTTCGGGGATGATCTAGTCGTTTTTTCGCTTCGGTCATGAACTTGTCTCTGTTGATCATTATGTCAATATGGTCATGCAGTACCAAACCTTCAGATTCAAGAATTTGAATATCGTTGATAGTCTGCGCTTCAACATAAATCTTACCTTTCTTCCAGCCTGAGTTGTTTTCGATAACGATACGCTGTTTATGCTGATCTCGGTATGTGATGGTAAACAAGTTGTGTTTCTTATCTATTCTGAAGCAATCCACGCGCATAATAACGGTCTTAATGTTTGCCCTTATTTTTGTACGTAAAGGGTTAAGTGCGTCATTAATGTCAAACTCCCTGAACTTGTCCCACCCCTCAGTGTTCATTTGCACGATTGATTCATCGTATAGTCTTTTTTCCACTATCAGACTTTGTTTTTCTTGTTCCAGTTGATCAATTTGTGAAGTGAGGTTATTTATGATTGCCGGATTTTTAGCTGAACCAATAGCCAATACATAGTTCTCAATTTGCGCTTGTATGTCCGCGATTTTTCCTTCTAAACCAGATGGTTGATATTTTTTCTGCAAGAAAATTCTATCGGCTATCAGTTGTAAAATCGTCCTTTCAAGGGTGCTTGCCCTGAATCCCCACTTATTACAATCTTGGTGTAAATCTCTGGATGCACATTGATAACGGTAAGCATGTGGATGGTTCTTAAGGGTTGATTTTGCCTTAACCATGTAACATGAGCAATGCGCACAATGCAAAATACCAATACCGGAAAGTAATGGAATTTCTGGATTACTCTCGCGATTTGGGGCAAACCCTTTGTTTCCCACTTGGAGCTTTAACGCTTCATATTCATCTTTGCTTATGATGGCAGGGTAATAATCATCCAGAACGTATTCAGCATTGTTTATAGTGATCACTTTTCGTCCATAAATGGCAGGTTCAAGAATTCTGGAACAATGCTGCATATTCCATATACCTTTTGATTTTTTGTTGCCAATAACCGGTCGATCGTAGTTGTTTTTAAGGTGGCGAAGGATCATTCGATTTGACCAACCGTCTTGTTTAAACTGGATAATCTTTTTTGCTATGGGGAATAGGACTGGATGCGGAATGACATAACCAGTACTCGAATCTGTCCACCATTTATCCGATCCTAACTCTTTAATCGCGACTACAGGATCACCTGGTTTCCGTTCCTTGTGACGTCTGATCTTGGACAGAGCACTTGCAATAGTGCGGTGTGATTTGGTTGAACTTTCTTCGTTTGCACGGCTGAACAACATCACGCTAAACATCAGTTGCTGTAATGTCTCGGTGTTCACTTCAGTTTGTCTGTAAACCTGTTTATCAATCCCGGTAATTACCGTGATGCCATTAAGTAATAAGCTGGTGAAAAGGTTAACCGCTTGCATAGCGTTCTGGCGTGAGAAGCGATCAAGGGATTCAATCAAAAGGAAAGACCCCTTTGGGATCAAACCCGATTCAACTTGGGCTATGAAATCTGATAAAGCTCCTTCCTGAACGTTTTTACCTTTGTACGCTGACACTCCTAAATCTTGGTATTCCTCGAAAATCTCCAGATCGTACTCAATAGCGATCTGTTTTGCCATTTCAGCAATGTAGCTCTTCTGACGTTCTATCGAGCTACCTTTACCTTGTCGCTCGCTGGAGTAACGGATATATGAATATAAGCGTGGACGATTCATGGTATTGAATTTCACTGGAGTTACTGTATTTCTTAAGATTGTATCATGTGCAGACATTGTTCATCACCTCCTTGATAATCCACTGAGGCGACGGTTATAGCTGTCTTTACGCCTCAATTATTGATGAGGGGTATTCTACTTTAGTGTTCCCGATGGTGACGCCCAGCACCGCCATCACGGTGAAGCCCAGACCGGTCAGTACCGCGTGGATGAGATACAGCACTGGCGCGACAAACAGGAACAGGAATTCGATTGGCTCCGTTGTACCGCCCACGACGCAGGCGATGACCCCGGAAATCAGCAGCCCTTTAATTTTATGGCGGTTTTCCGGACGAGCACAGTGATACATGGCCAGCGCCGCACCCGGCAAGCCGCCGAGGAAGGCCGGCATTTTACCCTGTGACAGGAAGCGGGTCGCACTTTCAGAGAAGCCGTGCGTGGTCGGGCAGCTCAGCTGTGCCTGGAAGATGGTCAGCGCACCGCTCACATCGTGTCCGCACACCTCCATTGTGCCGCCCGCTTCGGTAAAGCGGATCAGCGCCACCAGAATATGTTGCAAACCAAACGGCAGCAGCAGACGTTCGCCGGTTCCGAAGATCATCGGACCAAAATCGCCCGCACCGTTGATGATGCGACCAATCCCGTTAATCCCCAGCGCAAAGACTGGCCAGATCAGCGGAATAATAAGGCCAAACAGACCCATGACCACAAGGGTTACAATGGGTACAAAGCGGGTGCCCCCGAAGAACGCCAGCGCATCAGGCAGGCGGATATTGTGGAAGCGCTCATGCAGCATCCAGATAATCACCCCGGCGATCACCGCGCCGAGGATCCCGGTATCAATGGACTGAATCCCGATAACGCTCTGAATGTTGTTCGCTTTAAGCACGGCGGCATCGGTGGTGGGCAGAATGCCTTTAGCCGTCAGCCAGAAGTTCACCGCAAGGTTCATTACCGCATAACCGACAAACCCGGCAAAGGCGGCCACGCCTTTGTTCTCGCGTGCCAGACCCAGCGGGATAGCAATACAGAACATCACCGGCAGGAAGCTAAAGGCGAAGGAGCCGACTTTACTCATCCAGATAAAGATCGCCTGCAGCACAGGTGTCCCGAGGAACGGGATCAGCGTGATGACGTCCTTACTGCTCAACGAACTGCCGATCCCGAGCATGATCCCGCAGAACGAGAGGAGTGCCACGGGCAGCATAAAGGTTTTACCCAGTTGCTGGAAAAATTCCCACAGCGATATTTTTTGTGCTGCTTTCGCCGTCATAAAACGACTCCTTTATTGTTAAAATCAGTTTATCTGCGTCAATGCTGCGAGAAGATAAAACGTTTTATCAAAGTTTAGTGCGCTCTGAATCACATTCTCAGGCTTTGACTGGTAGTATAAAGATTACATATTGATAAAACGTTTTACCGATCTCATTTCAGGGAGTCACGCCGACACATGGCTGTAGCGAAAAAAATCACCATCAACGATGTCGCGCTGGCGGCGGGGGTTTCCGTCAGCACCGTTTCACTGGTGCTCAGCGGGAAAGGACGCATTTCTCCCGCGACCGGGCAACGGGTTAACGAGGCGGTTGAGCAACTGGGCTTTGTACGTAACCGCCAGGCATCAGCGCTGCGCGGCGGCCAAAGCGGTGTGATCGGTTTGATTGTGCGTGATCTGACCTCTCCCTTTTATGCCGAACTGACCGCGGGCCTGACCGAAGCGCTTGAAGCGCAGGGACGGATGGTCTTTTTGCTTCACGGCGGTCGCGAGGCCGATCAGCTCCTTTCCCGTCTGGATATGCTGCTTACGCAGGGCGTCGACGGGGTGATCGTCGCCGGCGCGTCGGGTGTGAGTAATGACTTGTGCGAGCGCGCCGCCGAAAAAGGCGTGCCGCTGGTGTTTGCCTCGCGCGCCAGTTATCTGGACGAAGCCGATACCCTGCGACCAGACAACATGCAGGCCGCACAAATGTTGACGGAGCATCTCATTCATCGTGGGCATCAGCGCATTGCCTGGCTTGGCGGAAAAAGCTCGTCCCTGACGCGAGCCGAGCGGGTAGGCGGTTACTGCGCGACGCTGATTAAATACGGCCTCCCGTTCCACAGCGAATGGGTGGTGGAATGCGAATCCAGCCAGAAGAAAGCCGCGGAAGCGATAAACGCGTTATTACGGAGTAGCCCGACGATAAGCGCCGTGATTTGCTATAACGAGGTGATTGCGATGGGAGCCTGGTTTGGCCTGATCCGCGCCGGGCGTCAGAGCGGAGAGGGTGGGGTTGAAACCTTCTTCGGCCACCAGGTGGCGTTAGGGGCATTTGCCGACGTCGGTGAAAACGCGCTGGACGATCTGCCCATTGTCTGGGCCACCACACCTGCCCGGGAGATGGGTTACACGCTGGCGGACAGGATTATGCAGCGCATCGAAAAAGCAGACGTGCAGGCCGGGCACCAGATTGTGTCGGCACGGTTAGTGACGGTGAAATAGTATTTCGTGGCACCAGTCTGAGTACCTGCAACCGGTAATAAAAAACCCCTCAGAGAGGGGTTTTGATGATTACTGCTGTGGTGCAGCGGGTGCAGCAGGTGCTTCAGGCACGGCCGGCGCTGCAGGTTCAGCCGGTTCCGGCATCCCCAGGGCAGGCATACCAAACATCCCGACAAAATCTTCCAGCGGCATTTTATCGCCGTTCAGCGTGACCTGACCGTTGGCATACTGCAGGCTGGTGGAAATGGTATTGTCTTCCATCTTCGTGATGCGGAACATCTGGCCCATTGCCGCCAGGCCTTTCACCTGCTGGCTCGCCAGCTTGCCGGCATCTTCATCGCCATACCCTTCAAGCTTCGCAATCTGGGTCATAAACTCGGTCGCCATATCCACAGGAATGGTCAGCTTGCTGTCGAGTGACTTCACGCTGCGATCCACTTCCTGCGCCAGAGTCTGAGGTTCACCCGTTGCGGTTGCCGGGTCTTTCAGGAACAGGGACAGATTAAAGTTGGTTTCGCCTTTGCTGTTTTTCCAGCTCAGCGGGGCCACGGTGATAACTGGCTCGCCTTTCAGCAGGATGGGCAGGTTGTTCATCAGCACCGCCATGGCCTGCTGCTGGTAAACTTCCGGATTCTGCTGCAGCGCGGCATTGCTCAGCAGTGCCTGGCTCTCTTTGCTGTATTTCTGGCTAAATTCATGCCACGCCTGACCGTCGATATTGCCAATCTTCAGCGACAGTTTGCCGGTCCCGAGATCCTGGTTCTGCACTTTCAGGCTCTTCAGGGCGTAATCCAGTTGGGTATTGATGCTCTTACCGTCTTTAGACACGTCGGATTTGCCGTCCACCTCCATGCCTTCCAGCACGGCCATCTCTTTCCCTTCAACCGCGATAGCAATCTTGTCAAAAGAGAGTTTCTGATTACCGATACGCTCTTTAAAATCGGTCATCTTGCTGTCGCCGTCGGCTTTCAGGTTATTGAACGTCAGCTGAACCTTTTGACCGTATTCATTGACGGCATTGATCAGGCCGCTCTCTGCTTCACCGGTCAGGGAGAAGACATTTCCATCGCGGTCAGCATCAACCTTGAAATTCCCCCCGCTAAAGGTCACTTTCTCGTTATCTTTCTCGTAGTTCAGTGCTTTCAGATCGATACTGGAACGTGTGTCACCGGCGTAGCTGATGCGGGTGTTAACCTCGAAAGGTGACTCATTCTTTGCCAGATCAAACAGAGGTTTGGTTAAGTCGTTATTCACCAGTACAGTATGAACGGACGCCATCGACGGGATCAGGTTAAAAGACGTTAACTGTGCCAGCGGGAACGGACCGTGGCTGACCACTTCATCCAGCACCACGCTTTGGCCCGGTTTCAGCCAGCCATTTTCATTACCGGCAACAGGCTTGACAACCACCTGCATATGGCTGGTAAAGATACCACGCTGATAATTCTGGTAGGCAAGCTCCACGCCTGCTTCCGGCGCGCCACGCTTAAGCTCTCCGTTAGCCTGTGCCACCATCTCAGCCAGACGGCTTTCCAGCTGTTTCCCGGTAAACCAGGAGGCACCTGTCCAGACCACGCCTAACGCTACAATCACTCCTACCGCTACGACCGATTTTTTCATTGCGACTATCCCTAAAATGAAACCAGGCGGTAGAAACCGCCCGGTGATGTAAAGTCTTCAACTAGCTTAGCAAGAGTTGTTAAAAAATTCAGTAAGTGCTTATAGCTTATTAAAAACACGCGCCAGACGACCGGTACCGCTCACGCTCACCGGCGACTCGTTTGCCGCTACAAATGCCGATTCGCCTGGTTTGAGCACCAGACGCTCGCCACCTTTATGCAGCGTTGCTTCACCCTCAACGCAGAACAGGATTGCTGCGCTCTCCTGCGCGATAGCGGTTTCTGCCGGGCTCAGGTCATGCAGTGAGAAGGCAAAATCATCCACCGGGATTGGGAAGTCCAGCTCCGCACCCTGTTTAACAGGCTGAGTCAGCAGGTGATCCGCTGGCTTCGCCTCAAACTTCACGTTGGCAACCAGCTCAGGGATATCAATGTATTTCGGCGTCAGGCCTGCACGCAGTACGTTGTCTGAGTTGGCCATCACCTCCAGCGCCACGCCCTGCAGGTAGGCGTGCGGGGTTTCAGCAAACAGGAACATCGCCTCGCCCGGGTTCAGCTTCACCACGTTCAGCAGCAGAGGGGAGAACAGGCCGCTGTCGTCCGGGTAGAATTCAGAAATCAGGCGGATGGTATCCCACGGCTCACCGTGCTGGCTGTCCAGTGCTGCTTTCAGCACGGCCAGGGCGTGAGATTTCTCTTCACCCTGCATGTTCAGCAGGCTGGCGAAAAGCTGGCTCAGGCCTTCTGCATTCGGGTTTTCCAGGAAGTGAGCGATAGCGTTGTTAGCACCCGCCACCGGCTGCAGCAGGGAGATAATTTCTGAGAACTCGCGAAACGCGTTCATCGCCAGGAAGGGGGTCAGCGCAAAGACCAGCTCCGGCTTGTGGTTAGGATCTTTATAGTTACGCTCGGCGGCATCTAACGGAATACCGGCCGCGTTCTCTTTCGCAAAGCCCATCTCAGAGGCTTTTTTATTCGGGTGAACCTGGATGGAGAGCGGCTGGTCGGCGCACAGCACTTTAAACAGGAACGGTAGCTCACCAAAACGGCTGGCAACCTTGTCACCCAGCAGGGTGGCTTTGTCGGCATCAATCACGTCGCGCAGAGAGCGAACCTGGCCGCTTGCGTCTTCAATTTTTGAGCTGCTCTTCGGGTGCGCACCCATCCACAGCTCTGCCATCGGCAGGTTGTTTGGGTTCGCGATACCGTAGAGATCCGTTAACGCAGTTTTACTTCCCCAGGCGTAGTTTTGCACTGAGTTAATGAGTTTTTGCATTATCAAGCCCTGATTCAATGGTGGAATTAACTCCGGGTATTAAAGCAATAAACAACATGGAAGTAACCTGTGGATGTAAAAAGTCGTACTAGTCTCAGTTTTTGTTAAAAAATTGTGTAGGATAAGCTGACTCGCTTTTAAGCGGGCAGCGGAACATCTGCCCAAATAATCAGACTGAAGCAGTAAGTGAGAGAACAATGTCGAACAAACCCTTTCATTATCAGGATCCTTTCCCCCTCAGTAAGGATCAAACCGAATATTACCTGTTAACCCGCGATCATGTCTCCGTCTCTGAATTCGAAGGGCAGGAGATCCTCAAGGTCGATCCACAGGCGCTGACGTTACTGGCGCAGCAGGCTTTCCACGACGCCTCGTTTATGCTCCGCCCTGCGCACCAGCAGCAGGTTGCCGATATCCTGAGCGACCCGCAGGCCAGCGAAAACGACAAATACGTCGCCCTGCAGTTCCTGCGTAACTCGGATATCGCGGCGAAAGGTATTTTACCTACCTGCCAGGACACCGGCACGGCCATCATTGTGGGTAAAAAAGGCCAGCGCGTCTGGACTGGCGGCGGCGACGAAGCGGCGCTGGCGCACGGCGTGTACAACACCTACACCGAAGACAACCTGCGCTACTCGCAAAACGCGGCGCTGGATATGTACAAAGAGGTCAACACGGGCACAAACCTGCCTGCGCAGATTGACCTGTATAGCGTGGACGGTGATGAATACAAATTCCTTTGCATCGCCAAAGGTGGCGGTTCAGCGAACAAAACCTATCTCTATCAGGAAACCAAAGCGCTGCTCACGCCGGGCAAGCTGAAGAATTATCTGGTTGAGAAAATGCGCACGCTCGGCACCGCTGCCTGCCCGCCGTACCATATTGCCTTTGTGATTGGCGGTACGTCAGCAGAGAGCACCCTGAAAACGGTGAAGCTGGCGTCGACCAAATATTATGACGGCCTGCCTACCGAAGGGAACGAGCACGGCCAGGCGTTCCGCGATGTTCAGCTCGAACAGGAACTGCTGGAAGAAGCGCGTAACCTTGGCCTGGGTGCGCAGTTCGGCGGCAAATATTTTGCCCATGATGTGCGTGTGATCCGTCTGCCGCGCCACGGTGCCTCCTGCCCGGTTGGGATGGGGGTCTCCTGTTCTGCGGATCGTAACATCAAGGCGAAGATCAACCGCGAAGGCGTCTGGATCGAAAAACTGGAGAATAACCCAGGGAAGTACATTCCTGAAGCGTTGCGCAAAGCGGGCGAGGGTGAAGCCGTTCACGTTGACCTGAACCGTCCGATGAAAGAGATTCTGGCGCAGCTGTCTCAGTATCCGGTGTCGACCCGTCTCTCTCTTAACGGAACCATCATCGTTGGTCGTGACATCGCTCACGCGAAACTGAAAGAGCGTCTGGACAACGGTGAAGGGCTGCCGCAGTACATCAAAGATCACCCGATTTACTACGCAGGCCCGGCCAAAACGCCAGAAGGCTACGCCTCTGGCTCGTTAGGCCCGACCACCGCAGGCCGTATGGACTCGTATGTTGACCAGCTGCAGGCCAACGGCGGCAGCATGATCATGCTGGCAAAAGGAAACCGTAGCCAGCAGGTGACGGATGCCTGCCATAAACACGGTGGCTTCTACCTGGGCAGCATCGGCGGTCCGGCTGCCGTACTCGCGCAGGGCAGCATTAAGAGCCTTGAGTGCATTGAATACCCGGAACTGGGTATGGAAGCTATCTGGAAAATTGAAGTGGAAGATTTCCCGGCGTTTATCCTTGTGGATGACAAAGGTAACGACTTCTTCAGGCAGATCCAGTCCTCTCAATGTTCGGCGTGTGTGAAGTAATCTACTATAGCCGGGTGGCGTTCACGTCACCCGGCACATCAAAGAGCGCACAAAGCGCCATATCTTTTCTGTAAAGCAATCAATACTTATCTCTGAAGCATGTGAGCAATCCCGACAGTGTTATCAAGGAGAAAGTAATGACTACGGTACGCCGTGAGAAAGACTCTATGGGCGCGATCGATGTCCCGGCTGACAAGCTATGGGGCGCGCAAACCCAGCGTTCGCTGGAACATTTCCGTATTTCGACCGAGAAAATGCCCGTCTCGCTGATTCAGGCGCTGGCGCTCACTAAACGTGCGGCCGCCAAAGTGAATCAGGATTTAGGCCTGCTGGCGGCAGATAAGGCCACCGCGATTATCACTGCTGCCGATGAAGTGCTGGCCGGCAAGCATCCCGATGAATTCCCCCTCGCCATCTGGCAGACCGGTTCTGGCACCCAGAGCAACATGAATATGAACGAAGTGCTGGCGAACCGGGCAAGCGAACTGCTGGGCGGCGTGCGCGGTATGGAGCGTAAGGTTCACCCGAACGATGACGTAAACAAAAGCCAAAGTTCGAACGACGTCTTCCCGACGGCGATGCACGTGGCGGCGGTGATTGCGCTTCGTGAACAGCTGATCCCGCAGCTCAACGTGCTTAAAACCACCCTTGGCGAGAAGGCGCAGGCTTTCAGCGATATCGTCAAAATAGGACGTACTCACCTGCAGGATGCCACGCCGCTGACGCTCGGCCAGGAGATTTCCGGCTGGGTGGCAATGCTAGAACATAACCTCAAGCACATCGAGTACAGCCTGCCGCATCTTGCAGAGCTGGCGCTGGGCGGAACGGCGGTCGGTACGGGGTTAAATACCCATCCGGAATATGCGGTGCGCGTTGCCGACGAGCTGGCGGCCATCACCGGGCAGCCGTTTATCACGGCGCCGAATAAGTTTGAAGCGCTGGCCACCTGTGATGCGCTGGTTCATACCCACGGTGCCCTCAAGGGTCTGGCAGCGTCGTTGATGAAAATCGCTAATGATGTGCGCTGGCTGGCCTCGGGTCCCCGTTGTGGTATCGGTGAAATTAGCATTCCGGAAAACGAGCCGGGTAGCTCTATCATGCCGGGCAAAGTAAACCCGACCCAGTGTGAAGCCATGACCATGCTCTGCTGCCAGGTAATGGGTAACGACGTTGCCGTTAACATGGGCGGCGCATCCGGTAACTTTGAGCTGAACGTCTATCGCCCGATGGTGATTCACAACGTGCTTCAGTCCATACGCCTGCTGGCGGACGGTATGGAGAGTTTCAACGAGCACTGTGCGTCAGGCATTGAGCCAAACCGCGAGCGCATCAGCCAGTTGCTCAATGAGTCGTTGATGCTGGTGACCGCGCTGAATACCCATATCGGCTACGACAAAGCCGCCGAGATTGCGAAAAAAGCGCATAAAGAGGGGCTGACGCTGAAAGCCTCCGCTCTGGCATTGGGTTACCTGACGGAGGCTGAGTTTGATGCATGGGTACGCCCGGAATCGATGGTCGGCAGCCTGAAATAATCACTGCGCCACATACAGGTGCAGCCGCGGAATAATCAGCTGCAGCGGTTGCGCCTGAGGTCTGTAACGATGCTGGACATTTTCAGCATCGTAATTCAGCAGTTCGCCAATATCCGGCACAATGGCCCCCTGATCGGCATCATAAAGTGCGATCAGCGGCGTTGGGCAGGCATACTGTACCTGCTTTTGCTGGCCGGAATACCAGACGCGCGCGATAGGCTGCACCTTCACCGGACGCTTAATCTTAAGCCGGGTATCCGCCGGCAGTGAGGCGATGCTGTGGTACTCCTGCTCAAGCCGTTCAATCCACTGCTCGCGTGACCACGGTGCGACAGTCCGCGGTGCCTTAAGACTCTTTTCCAGCTGTGCCAGAATGTCATCCCGGGTGAAGTTTTTAATGATGTGCTTGTTGGCCCAGCCGAAGCGAAGCGTGGCGGGATGACGCAGTACCGTCAGCGTACGGTAGGCATTCAGGGTGATTAATCCCGGTAGCTGTCGGTGTACCCATTCAAAACGGGCGGCAGGGGCCAGACCCGACTCTTCAGTGATGATCTTTTCAAACGTCGCCTTAAGCGTGTTGATATGCGCAATCTGGTTTTCCAGCGCTTCTCGCGTTGTCGCATCGGTTTGCAGGCAGATTACGCCTGGCAGACGAACGGCCGCCTTACTGCTGCGGTTTTCTGACTGCTGCTGGATAAACAGGCGACGGTAGTGCCGCAGCGTCAGTTCCAGCGCCGCTTTGCCGATATGCTGCTGTACCTCTATGGTTTCCAGCGGGTCGTGTTCAGCGCCTTTCACCACATCCGGCAGGGTAAAGACGCGCGCGGCTAACAGACGGCAGGTCTGCAAACGTTCGGTCAGGGTCAGTAACTCGTGTTCAATGTCGCGGAACGTGCTGTTCAGCCTTTCGATGAGATCGTACGTCGCCATGATAACTTTTCATTAGTTACAACATACTTATCATATAGCACAGCACGCCGGGTCAGGCCAGCGTGCGATAAAGGTCAGGCAGGGACGGGAAGGGTGATGTTGTGATATACCGGCCAGCTAAAGCAGAAGCGCGCGCCGCCGAGTGCGCTCTCTTCACAATGCACCGTGCCGCCCATCGCCTGCGCAATGGAGTAAACAATTGCCAGCCCCAGGCCACATCCCCCCGTGGCACGATCGCGACTGGGGTCGAGGCGTACAAACGGCTCAAACACCGTTTCACGCGCTTCCGGGGCGATGCCAGGTCCGTCGTCCTCAACCGTCAGACAGGCCTGACTACCCTGTAAATCTAAGCCAATCTGCAGCGTGCTCTCGCTATAGCGCATGGCGTTGTTCATCAGATTATCCAGCACGCGTTCCATCAGACGCATATCCAGTGCGCCATAATCGCCGGGCGTGACGTGTGTCAGCAGCGTGCGTTGCGGGTTTACGCTCTGGACATCATCGATATGGGTTTGTAACCAGCCGGGCAGGTCCGGCGTACTGAGGTTCAGTTCGTTTTGCGGGCGATCGAGGCGCGCATAGGTCAGGAGCTCCTCAATGAGGCCCTCAAGCTGACCAATGTCGCGGTTCAGTGCCTGAGACTCGGCCTCCGTCAGGTTTTCGCTCATCTCCAGCCGATAGCGCAGGCGTACCAGTGGCGTACGCAGCTCGTGAGCAATTCCGTCAATGAGCTGTTTTTTACTGATAATCAGCGCATTGATGTTATCGGCCATCTGGTTAAACGCCACGCCAAGACGCTCGAAGCTGGAACCGCTGTCGAAGTGAATGCGCTCGGTAAAATGCCCGTCACCAAAACGTTGCGCAGCTGATTCCAGTTTCAGCATGTCCTGCCAGTGTGGCCTCATCCAGATAAAGACCGGGAACGCGAGCGAAATGGCAATGAAAGCCAGCAGGGCAAGGTCCAGCAGGCGCATCTGGTGCAGATAATAGAGATAAGGTACCGGCCCCACGGCCAGAACGTAATGGCTCCGTGGAATGCGCTGGATAAAGGTATATTTCTCATCCAGCGCCACAATGTCCCCGTCACGCAGTCGCTGCATGGCGGGTGGCTCTAAATCGAAATCCTTCATCGGCTCGATGCGCAGATCAAACGACAGGTTCAGATCCAGCTCTTTTAAGGTCTTGGCCCAGTCGTGTGGCGGGATCTCTCGCAGCTCGCTGCGCATCAGGTAGAGCGAGCTTTTCATTAAATCATCCAGTGACTGCCTGCCCGCACGTTCGGCGGTGAATTTATAGACCAGTCCAACCAGCATGGTCATCACCAGGAAGCAGACAAACAGCAGGAGGTAAAACTGTACGAACAGCTTTTTCATTCAATCTCACCGAAAATCAATACGTTAACAACCTGCGTCGAAGACAAACACGCAAACCCAAACTAGTTACACATACCGCTCGGTTTTTTACGGGGCCCGCATTGTGAGTAATCCCACAGAACGTACCCTTTTGATTTCATACAGTCTTCTATTTTTTTGATCCTGGAATCTTGCTGTTCTATCGTTTCGCCCGGCAGCAGGCGGTTACGACTGAAGTTTTCGTCCCATGAATTGAGCGAATACTTTCGATCAACGCCGCAGGCGTACAAATCCTCACGGCGTTGTTGCACATTGGTATGGCCCGGGGTCCAGGGATTCTGGATAGTCTGAATATACGGAACATAGTCATAATGACTTGAATCCATATCTGCGACAACGCACCCGGTTAACCCAAAACTGCAGATCAGGCTGAGTGTTCTTATTTTATGCAACTGTCAGACCTCGTCTGCATAATGTTTTAAACAGTGTCATTCGGGGAACCGGCATCAGGTTTCCCAGGCGTGAGGCGCGAACAGATAGCCCTTGTTACGCACGGTTTTAATGCGGTACGGCTCAGTGGCATTATCCTGCAGTTTTTTACGCAGGCGCGAAATAGCCACGTCAACGCTGCGATCCATTCCGTCGTAGCTGACGCCGCGCAGGTTTTTCAGTAATGCATCGCGATCCATGATCTGCCCGGCGTGGGTTGCCAGTTCCCAGAGCAGGTCAAAATCTGCCGTGGAAAGGGCGATAAGCTCGCCAGAAAGCAGAACCTGACGGTTAATCGGATCAATAGACAAGGTACCAAAACGCATCGCTTTGTGCGGGGTCAGCGACTGAGCAGGCGCTTCTCGTTCAACGCTGGCACGCTGGCGTAAATGGAGGCGCAGACGAGCAAGGAGGACGGCAGGGGGCGTGGTTTTCAGAATGTAGTCATTGGCACCCATTTCGAGTGACAAAATATGGTTCATGTCGCTGTCCAGCGAGGTCAGCAGCACGATAGGGCCCTCCCACCGGGCGCGCAGATCGCGGCAGACCGTCATGCCATCTTTGCCGGGCAGCATAATGTCCAGCAGCACCAGGTCCGGGTTTTCACGTAAGACCACCTCTTCGGCACGATCGCCACGAGGCTCAACAATGACGTCCATATCATGCTTACCCAGATAGGCGGCAATCAATTGCCCCACTTCGGGCTCGTCTTCAACATAAACAATCTTATTCATACAACGTCTGTTATCGCGAAAAAAGCCAACATACACCGCACAACCTTAACGTTCCATTAATCTTTCATAATTAACGCCAGTTCCGTTATTCTGGCTCATATTGTTATTTGATTGTTATAGGGAAAAAGATGGGGCTGGTGATAAAAGCCGCGTTGGGTGCGCTGGTGGTGTTACTGATAGGTATTCTGGCTAAAACCAGGAATTATTATATTGCCGGGCTGATCCCACTCTTCCCGACCTTTGCGTTAATAGCGCACTATATTGTCGCCTCAGAACGAGGCACGGAAGCATTGCGTACGACTATCGTGTTCGGGATGTGGTCGATCATCCCTTATTTTCTTTATCTGCTTTCGCTGTGGTACTTCACCGGTTTTATGCGACTTCCCCTGGCGCTGAGCGGGGCTGTTGTCTGCTGGGGACTCAGCGCCTGGGTGCTTATCTTCTTCTGGAGCCGCTTTCACTAGCGCAGCGGTCGACCGCCGTCCACGGCAAAGGTTCTGCCAGTGACGTAGCAACTGGTGAGCAGATAATCGATAAGATCGATAACCTCTTTTTCACCTGGCGCAATTTTCATCAGCGATTTATTCAGCGCCTGCTGGCGATACTCCGCATCATCGTCTTCGTTGAATAAAATCATCGCCGGGGCGATGGCGTTCACCTTAACTTCAGGGGCAAGTTTACGGGCGAACGAGCGCGTCATGTTATCGAGTGCAGCTTTACTGGCCGCATAGGCGATGTGCTTGTCGCTGCCGCGCTCCACGACGTAATCGGTGAAATGAATAATATCACCCGCCGCATGTCCGTGACCGCGCAGCAGGTCGAGCAGGGCATGGTTCAGCAGATAGGGCGCATTGACGTGGATCTGCAGCATGCAGGAGAGCGTTTCGCTGAGTGGCGTACCGGATTTTTCGGGAAGCCAGGCGCTGGCATTATGGATAATGGCGCGCAGCCCGGGGGTGGTAGATTTCACTTTATCAGCGAAGGCCAGAATACCGTCATCGGTTGAGAAATCGGCCTGAATGCAGATCGCACCGGCTTTGCGTAGCCCCTCAATCGAGGGATATTCGCTGCGGTAACTGATGATGACCGGATGGCGAAGATTGAGAAAGTGATGGGCAAGGGCGAGGCCGATACGACGGCCTCCACCAGTAATCAGTATTGGGCGTTGCTGCGCATTTCCCATCGTATTCTCCTTTTCAGTTCAACAATGGGAAAGGCGATTCTATCCCATTAACATCCAGGTTGCCGGTACGGCAGCAACCAGTAACAGCCCGATTAAGGCCATCTCACGGCGTCTAAGCGCGTTCTCTAACTGATGCGTGCGGCGGGCGTAGATAAACACCAGCAGGCCCGGTGCATACAACACCACCGACAGCAGCAGATGCATAGGCCCGGAAGCATACAACAACCACAGGCCGTAAATACAGGCTCCGACACCCACCACATAGTGCGCCGGACGTGTGGCGATTTTTAACAGATACGCACCTACTAAGAAATAGGGTACCAGAATCATCTCCGAGGCGATGGTCAGCAGAGTGTTATAGTCTGAACCTGTGAGCCAGATCAGCACCAGACAGACCTGAACGCTGATGTTGGTCAGCCAGAGTGAGGCCGACGGCGCGCTGTTTTTGTTTTGACGAGCAAACAGGCGTGGAAATGCTTTGTGCGTTGCGGCCAGGAACGGCACTTCTGCCGCCATAATGGTCCAGCTCAGGTACGCGCCGCACACGGAGATAATCAGCCCCGCGGCAATCACCACGTCACCCCACGGTCCGAACATTTTCACCATCAGGCCCGCCATCGACGGGTTACGCATTTCGGCCAGCTCAGGACGCGCGACCACCCCCAGCGACAGCAGCGTCACCATCAGATACACGCCCAGCGCCGCCAGTACCGCCAGCAGCGTGGCGCGACCCACATCGCGCTTATTCCGCGCCCGGGCAGAGACCACGACGGCCCCTTCAACACCGATGAAGACCCACAAGGTGATCAGCATGGTGTTTTTGACCTGCTCCCAGACCGGTACGCCCAGCGCGACACCGCTGAAATCGAGACTGAACACATCGAGACGGAACGCCATAAAGGCCAGCACGATAAACAGGCCGAGCGGAACCAGTTTGGCCAGAGTTGCCACCAGATTAATGCTGGCCGCCGTCTGTACGCCACGTAGAATCAGCCAGTGAACAACCCACAGCAGTACCGAGGCGCCCACAATGGACTGCCAGGTATTGCCGTCGCCAAAGAACCGCAGTTCAGGGGTATCGGTAAAGAAACTGAGCGCCGAAAAGACGATCACCAGGTAGGAGACGTTTGCGATGACCGCACATAGCCAGTAGCCCCATGCGGAACAGAAGCCAATCAGTTCGCCGAAACCTTCACGGGCGTAAGTGAAAATCCCTCCATCCAGATCCGGGCGGATGCGGGTCAGAAGCAGCATTGCGAACGCCAGCAACAAAATCCCGGCACCCGTGATGCCCCACCCTATAAGCAGTGCGGCAGGGCTGGCGACCGCTGCCATATTCTGCGGTAAGCTGAACACGCCCGCACCCAGCATTGAGCTCAAAACGAGTGCAGTCAAAGCACTCAGGCCTAGTTTCTTTTCCATTGGCTTCCTGTTATGAAAGGTCCAAATCCAGAATAATTATTTCGCACAGGCGCATAAAAATGGTGGATCACACTAAGGCGCGGGATTTTACGGAGTGTCACGAAAGCATGCAATGACGTGGGGCCGAATTTCAAAAAAAAAGTAACAAAAAAGGCGGCATTGCGCCGCCTCGGGTCAACCGTTCTGTTACTTGTACAGGTCGGCGCTGATGGTCACGTTGTTACCACGTTCCTGCCACTGGCGGGTGATGTGGTAATACTTCGCCCCTTTCTTCGCCGCACGTTTCGCGACCTGATAAGAGACTTCCGTCATGTTGCCGTAGTTGCCGGTAAATTTAATGCTGTCGAACGGCACCATCTGCGCTGCAGTGGCTTTGTTCAGCTCTTCAATTTTGGTTCCGTCTGGCAGGGTAACGGAGTAACGGCCACCTTTGGTGGATTGTGTTTCGAAGAAACGGCCCACTTCAGCGCTTGGTGCGGCAGAGGTGGCTACGCCTGGAATTTCCACTTTCTTCGCTTCTTCACCGCCTTTCGCTATCGCCGCACGACCCGCTTCGGAATCAGCAGGAATAGCGTCCGGGCTTTGCAGAACGCGTTTTTTCGCATCTTCTTTATAGATGAACGCAGTAATGCGCTGGTTGCCACCCTGGTTAGCATCGACCTGACGCACGATAAAGAAAGAGTACGCGCCTTTTTCTTTTGCGGCTTTGGTGATGGCATCGTTCACTTCAGGCTGGCTGCGATAGAAGCCCTGCACGGTGACGGTGTCATAAGGTTCCAGCTCAATCGCCTGATCTTTCGGTAATTCAACGACGCCGTTAATCACGCGGTTTTTCGGTGCGTCAGCTTTCGGCGCATTGTCTTTATACAGCGCAATGGTCACGCGCTGGTTACCGCTGTTGCCGGAGTCAGACTGATCAACAACGTAAAACGAGGCCGCACCGTTTTTATCGGCGGCTTTTGATGCGGCGGCGACGGCATCGCCAATAGAATTATAACGACCCACAATGACCGTATGGTCAAAAGGTTTTAACGCTGCCGCTTGCTCCGGCGTTAACTCTGTCGCGGCATTCGCAGACAGGGCGGTCGCGGAGAGAAGTGCGGACGCCAGGAGTGTGTTCTTAAGCTTCATAAAAATAATCCTTCGCCTTGCGCAAACCATGTACTGGTATTGTTGTTAATTTGAGACGGTCCCGATTATGGCATTTAAAACCCGTCGCTGTCTGCGCCATTTTTCACAGCCTGTGCTCACTGAATCATCTGATTTGATAACATTTAGTGATATGTTGAAAAAACAGGCGTCTGACAAGCAAAACTGATAAAGCTTATGACTTTTACAAGTTAATTTAATGTTAATAAGTTGTTCTCTAATGGCGCTATATCATGTTTTTACCGCTTCGCTTGCGCTATTTATCGGTCTCAGCGATGAATTTAAGGTAAATATCACTGTCAGCGACGCAGATCACTTATTTTTCACAGATAAAGTAAGAAATAGTGTTTTCTGGCGGTAGATCACGGGCGTTATTTTCAGTAGGTTATAGAAAGTTTGTTACTGTTTTATTTTCTGGGGTTAATCATATGTCGTCGCTGTCCTGCTGGCGAAAGTTGATACAAACCGCGGGCATTTATCGACAAACCATCATCAAAAACCGATGGAAGGGAAAACTATGCGTATTGGGGTACCAAAAGAACGGTTAGCCAATGAAACCCGCGTAGCGGCAACACCGAAAACGGTGGAGCAACTGCTTAAACTGGGTTTTACCGTCGCAGTTGAACGCGGCGCGGGCAAACTGGCGAGTTTCGATGACGAGGCCTTTATTCAGGCTGGCGCGGAAGTGGTGGACGGTGCTGAAGTCTGGCAGTCGCCCGTTATTCTCAAGGTTAATGCGCCGGAAGAGAGCGAGATTGAACTGCTTAATCCTGGCACGACGCTGGTGAGCTTCATCTGGCCTGCACAGAATCCTGAGTTGATGGAGAAGCTGGCAGCACGTGGCGTGACCGTGATGGCCATGGACTCCGTGCCGCGTATTTCGCGCGCGCAGTCGCTGGATGCCTTAAGTTCCATGGCGAATATCGCCGGTTACCGCGCGATTGTTGAGGCGGCGCATGAGTTTGGTCGCTTCTTTACCGGTCAGATCACCGCGGCAGGGAAAGTGCCTCCGGCGAAAGTGATGGTGATTGGCGCGGGCGTGGCGGGTCTTGCGGCTATCGGCGCGGCAAACAGCCTGGGCGCTATCGTACGCGCTTTTGACACCCGTCCTGAAGTAAAAGAACAAGTCCAAAGTATGGGGGCCGAATTCCTTGAGCTGGACTTCAAGGAAGAAGCGGGCAGCGGTGACGGTTACGCGAAGGTCATGTCCGAAGCTTTTATCAAAGCGGAAATGGAACTCTTCGCCGCGCAGGCCAAAGATGTCGACATCATTGTCACTACCGCGCTTATCCCCGGTAAACCCGCGCCGAAGCTGATTACCCGTGAGATGGTTGACTCCATGAAGTCGGGCAGTGTGATCGTCGACCTGGCGTCGCAGAACGGTGGCAACTGTGAGTACACCGTGCCAAATCAGGTGACCACAACTGCTAACGGCGTGAAGGTGATCGGGTATACCGATTTGCCGGGCCGTCTGCCAACGCAGTCTTCTCAGCTGTACGGTACCAACCTTGTTAACCTGCTGAAACTGCTCTGCAAAGAGAAAGACGGCAACATCACCGTTGATTTTGACGATGTTGTTGTGCGTGGCGTAACGGTGGTGCGTGAAGGCGAAATCACCTGGCCTGCGCCACCGATTCAGGTGTCCGCGCAGCCTCAGGCGGCACCGAAAGCGGCGCCTGAGCCTAAAGAGCCAGCTAAACCGGCTTCTCCGTGGCGCAAGTACGCGATCATGGCGCTGGTCATTATTCTGTTTGGCTGGCTGGCAGACGTCGCGCCGAAAGAATTCCTCGGCCACTTTACCGTCTTCGCGCTCTCGTGTGTGGTGGGGTACTACGTCGTATGGAATGTCTCCCATGCGCTGCATACGCCACTGATGTCGGTCACTAACGCCATCTCCGGGATTATCGTGGTCGGGGCGCTGCTGCAGATTGGCCACGGCGGCTGGGTAAGTTTCCTGAGCTTTATCGCGGTGCTGATCGCCAGTATCAATATTTTCGGTGGGTTCACCGTGACTCAGCGCATGCTGAAAATGTTTCGTAAAGGCTAAGGGGTAGCATATGTCTGGAGGATTAGTCACAGCCGCATACATTGTTGCTGCAATCCTATTTATTTTCAGTCTGGCGGGGCTTTCCAAACACGAAACGTCTCAGCAGGGAAATAACTTTGGTATCGCCGGGATGGCGATTGCGCTGATTGCCACCATCTTCGGGCCGGACACCGGCAACGTTGCATGGATCCTGGTGGCGATGATCATCGGTGGCGCGATTGGTATTCGCCTGGCGAAACGCGTTGAAATGACCGAGATGCCGGAGCTGGTGGCCATTCTGCACAGCTTCGTGGGGCTGGCGGCGGTGCTGGTGGGCTTCAACAGCTACCTGTACCACACACCCGGTCTGGAACCGATTCTGGTCAACATCCATCTGACGGAAGTGTTCCTCGGCATCTTCATTGGTGCGGTGACCTTCACCGGCTCAATTGTCGCGTTCGGCAAACTGCGCGGTAAGATCTCTTCTAAACCGCTGATGCTGCCAAACCGTCACAAGCTGAACCTGGCGGCGCTGGTCGTGTCCTTTGTGCTGCTGGTGGTCTTCGTGCGCACTGAAAGCGTGGGCCTGCAGGTGCTGGCGTTACTGGTGATGACCCTGATTGCTCTGGCCTTTGGCTGGCACCTGGTGGCCTCCATTGGTGGTGCCGATATGCCAGTGGTTGTCTCCATGCTGAACTCCTACTCCGGTTGGGCCGCGGCGGCAGCTGGCTTCATGCTGAGCAACGATCTGTTGATCGTCACCGGTGCGCTGGTCGGTTCTTCTGGTGCGATCCTGTCTTACATCATGTGTAAGGCGATGAACCGTTCGTTTATCAGCGTTATCGCGGGTGGCTTTGGTTCTGATGGCTCCTCAACCGGTTCTGACGAAGAAGTGGGTGAGCACCGTGAGATCAGCGCGGAAGATACCGCAGAGATGCTGAAAAACTCACACTCGGTCATCATTACCCCAGGCTACGGCATGGCGGTGGCGCAGGCTCAGTATCCGGTTGCGGAGATCACCGAGAAACTGCGTGCGCGTGGTATCAAGGTTCGCTTTGGCATTCACCCGGTCGCGGGACGTCTGCCAGGCCACATGAACGTGCTGCTGGCGGAAGCGAAAGTGCCTTACGACATCGTGCTGGAGATGGATGAGATCAACGATGATTTCACCGATACCGACACCGTCCTGGTTATTGGTGCCAACGACACCGTTAACCCGGCGGCGCAGGACGATCCGCGTAGCCCAATCGCCGGTATGCCGGTTCTGGAAGTGTGGAAGGCGCAGAACGTGATTGTCTTCAAACGTTCCATGAATACCGGTTATGCAGGGGTTCAGAACCCGCTGTTCTTCAAAGAGAACACGCACATGCTGTTTGGCGATGCAAAAGCCAGTGTCGATGCGATTCTGAAATCGCTGTAAATCAGCGACAAAAAAACCGCCGGAAACGGCGGTTTTTTTATGTCTGAACTTAGTCGTCTTCCGGGTCGTCCAGTTCAACCGGTGTCTGATACTCATCCGGCTTGATGACCAGCAGGTCACAGCGCAGATGGTCGATCACCTGTTCGGCGGTATTGCCCAGGAACGCGGCAGAAATACCGGTCCGGCCAATGGTACCCAGTACCACAATCCCCGCCTGCAGATGTTCTGCTAAATCCGGGATCACCTCTTCAGGCAACCCTTTTTCCACATGTGTCATTTTCTCATCGATGCTGAATTTCTGGCGTAACGCCTTCATGGCCAGCAGGTGCTGCCCCCGGATCGCATCGTTATACACGCTCGGGTCAAATTCAGGCAGCTCGATGGCAATATTAATCGGTGTTACCGGGTAAGCGCCCACCAGATGGACTTCAGTGTGGTTAACCTGCTCGGCAAGCTGGATCGTCTCCTTGACCAGCTTTTCATTGAGCGAATTGTGGTAATCCTCCTCGCTCGCCAGGTTGACCGCCACGACGGCCTTGCCGCCTTCTGGCCACGGCTGGTCTTTTACCATCCACACCGGGCAAGGGCATTTACGCAGCAGGTGCCAGTCGGTAGGGGTAAAGATCACGGATTCCAGCTTGTCGTGCTGGTGCGCCATTTTCAGCAACAGGTCGTGCCCACCGGCGACCACTTCCTGGATAATGGCTTCGAAAGGTCGGTTATGCCAGACCACTTTAATATCGATAGGAACACCCGCTTCCAGGTAATATTTGGCCTGTTCACGGATCCACGCGGTACGCTGGCTGATCACTCCCTGACGCATTGCGGTGCGTTCGTCAGGCGACAGAAGGGTGGTCATCTCATATGAGAAGTCATAGATCGGCAAAAACGCTTTGATTTTGCCACCAATCCGTTGATGTAGATACACAGCACGTCGTAATGCCGGCTGATCGTCCTGGTTAGGATCGATAGCCACCAGCATGTTTTGATACTTTGCCATACAGGTCTCCTTACTACTGTCACCACAGTCTGTAATTAAAAGAGTAACCTATATATCTTGAATGAAACAGGGGGGAAGTTTTTGTCAGATCAATAAATCATGAAAATCTGTCACAGAAAAAGAACCGTTGTCGTTACCGCGATAAAGGCAATCAGCAGCAGTACCATCACCGCAATCGCAAACGTCGTTGAATCCTGTACGTAGGTTTTTTCTTCACCCTTCATTGGCCCGACAAGCATGATCCAGATGAATATGAAGGTCACTGAGGCGATAACGACTGAAACGAAAAATAAACTTTCTCTCAATTCATAACCTCAACAAGAACCTTTCAGGGACTGAGTGGGGCGGTGCCAGGGAAACGTGGTGAAACGGAAGTGGTGACGTACCAGACCAATAAATCATAAAAATTTATCGGCCTGGCATCAATCATGCGGAGGCGTTATGCCACGTTGCGGGAGTGACCGGCAAGAACGGCCAAAGCTTCACCGTTTTCGATGGTAATGTATTTACCCTTAACGGCCAGCATTCCGCTTTTCTGGAAACGACCCAGCAGGCGGCTGATGGTTTCCACCGTCAGGCCCAGGTAGTTACCGATATCGCCACGCGTCATGGTCAGACGGAATTCACGCGGGGAGAAACCGCGCTCCGCGAAGCGGCGTGAGAGGTTATAGATAAACGCGGCCAGGCGTTCTTCTGCATTCTTTTTGGAAAGCAGCAGAATCATGTCCTGATCGCCTTTGATCTCACCGCTCATCAGACGCATCATCTGCTGACGCAGATTGGGCATTTTGCCTGAGAGATCGTCCAGCGTTTCAAACGGGATTTCGCAAACCATTGAGGTTTCCAGCGCCTGAGCAAAGCTCGGGTGATGGCCAGTACCGATGGCATCAAAGCCAACCAGGTCACCCGCCAGATGGAAGCCGGTGATCTGCTCATCACCCTGTTCAGTGATGGTGTAGCTTTTGATGGTGCCAGAACGGATAGCATAGAGCGATTTCAGTTCGTCTCCCGCTTTAAACAGCGTCTGCCCTTTCTGAATAGGCTTTTTGCGCTCGATGATATTATCAAGCTGATCGAGTTCATGCTCATTCAGGGTAAACGGGATACAGAGCTGGCTGATGCTGCAATCCTGGCAATGGATAGCACAACCGCCAGACTGAATGCGTCGTATAATTCGCTTTTCCGGGATCATAGGTTTGCTCAAGCCTTAATTGATATTGGTCAATTTTAACATCTTTTTGGTAAGTACGTAAGCCTGCCAAACCATCAATAAGGACAAGAGACGGCAACCTGTTGCCATCTTCTTGAAATTCCACAGCTTGATTATGGATTTTTAGCCTAACCGGAAGAAAATTAAGCACTAAAAGCCTGGAAACTAGAGCAGGAGATACCCCTCGTGACGCAGTAACCACTCCTTGCGCTGCACGCCACCGGCATAGCCGGTCAGGGTGCCGTTGCGGCCAATCACGCGGTGGCAGGGGACCACAATACTGACGGGGTTAGCGCCATTTGCCGCGCCGACCGCGCGGGCCGCGCCGGCACGGCCGAGTTGCCCGGCGAGCTGGCCGTAATGCATGACCTGTCCGCACGGAATACTGCGCAGCGCCTGCCAGACTTCGCGCTGGAAAGGTGTGCCTGCCGTGGCGGTCGGCAGGGTGTCAATGATGCTGAGATCGCCCTCGAAGTACGCCGTCAGTTTGTCGCTCAGGCCGCCTGGGTTGGTGGCGCTGATACGTTCATAACCCTGCGCGCGATAGTGCACGTTGAGCAACGTGTCCATCCTGTCGCTGTGTTCTTCCCACTCAACGGCGCGCAGACAGAACTGCTCGTCTGCAATCACCCACAGTGGACCAAGCGGCGTGGCAATTTTATCTTCGAGTAATCTCAGCATCGTTAATCCTTTAGTGCAGCCTTGGGTAAATCCCCGGCCCAATCGGCAGACCGACAAGATACCATGCCACCAGCATCACCAGCCATACCCCTAAAAAGATAAGCGGATAGGGTAAAACCAGCGAATAGTAGGTACCCAGTTTTGCCTCTGGTTTATAGCGCTGCAGGAAGCCTAAAAACAGCGGAACAAACGGTGAGACCGGTGCCAGCGGGATGACGGAGGAGTCTGCGATACGGAACAGGATCTGGGCAAACGCCGGGTGGAACCCCAGCATCATAAACATCGGCACAAAGATGGGAGCCAGAATCGACCAGATTGCCGAGCCGCTGGCGATAAACATGCACAGCAGTGACGACAGCAGCGCAAGGCCGACAAATGCCGGGACGCCGCTTAACCCCGCCGCTTCCAGCGCATCGGTCAGCCCCACGGCCATAAATTTGCCCATGTTGCTCCAGTTAAACATCGCCACGAACTGCGCCAGCGGGAACACCATCACAATAAAGCCCGCCATCTCTTTCATGGGTTCGATCATCAGCTGCGGCAGATCGCCCTGACGGCGAATTTTGCCGGTGGCGATCCCATAGGCGAGCGAAACGACAAAGAAAAACAGAATAATCAGCGGCACAATGCCCTGAATAAACGGCGAGGGGAGAACGGTATGTTTAACCGGATCGCGCAGGATGCCGTTTTCCGGTACCACCATCAACGCGACCGCGGCAATAAACGCCAGCGAGACCACGCCTGCCACGCGCAGGCCAACGCGTTGCTCTTTACTCAGCGTCTCCAGCTTCTCATCGCTTCGGCCTTCCCATTTCCCTAAACGCGGCTCAATGAGCTTATCGGTAATCAGTCCGCCCACCAGGGTCAGCAGGACCACCGAGCTGGCCATAAAGTACCAGTTGTCGATGACGCTGACGTGCATCGCGGTGTCGATGGTTTTGGCCGCCTCCGTGCTGATGCCTGAGAGCAGGACATCGGTGGTCACAATCAGCAGGTTGGCGGTAAAGCCGCAGCCTACGCCCGCAATCGCCGACAGCAGACCCGCCACGGGATGGCGTCCGACGGCGAGGAAAATCAGAGCGCCCATGGGCGGCATGATCACCAGCGCGGCATCAGAGGAGATGTGGCTAAAGAAGGCGATAAACAGCACCATGTAGCTGGCGTAACGTGCGCTGACGTGGGAGGCCATTTTCACCATCAGCGCCGGTAACAGACCGACACGCTCGGCAAGCCCGGCGCCCAGTACCAGCGCCAGAATGGCCCCCAGCGGGGCGAAGCCGCTGAAGTTTTTAACCACATTCGGTAAGAACCAGTGCAACCCTTCGACACTCAACAGGTTCTTGACCGCCACCATACTGCCATCGGCCGGACTGCGCACGCTGACATCAAAGGCGGACAGCACCGCTGTCGCCACCATCAAAACCACGATCAACCAGATAAAAAGCAGGAAAGGGTGCGGCACTTTATTGCCGATCCTTTCAACCCAGCCATAGAGCTTACCGGATGGGGAATGCGAAGGTATGGAAGACATACTCATGGGCGTTCCTCGGGACTGTTGTTGTGTTGTTGTGTTGTGTTTTATTATTTTAAAGGTGACGGTGTCACGCCTGCCGGAATCGGACACACGTACGGTTTTTCGGTGATTTGTTGTTCGAACTCTTCCCGGCATTGTTGCAGCAGCGTTGCATCCTGGAGCAGATTTAGCGCGGTTGCGCCCATCACTTTTCCGGCCAGCAGCATGCCTTTATGAGCAATCGAGGTTCGCCCCTGAGCCACGAGTTGCCAGGTATGCAAAGGCGTTCCGATGGTAAAGCAGGGGCTGAAACACTGTGCCACCGGCATTTTCCAGCTGACATCGCCCACATCGGTTGACCCGGCCAGTACGTTATCGGTAATGGCGTAAGGTGCGACCTCATCTGTCAGTAACATCTCCTGCTGACGGCGCGCAAAAGCGTTACCGGCTTCTCCCCCCGTCGCGGCAATGTTCTTCAGGCTGTTTTGCAGGTCATTTGGCGTTAGCGTGGCACGAATATCCTGCGCAAACTGGCGCTCCTCTTCCGTCCACTCCGGCGTGCCGTAATGCTGCAGGGCGCGATACATCGCCGCTTCGAGCGTGCGGTTGGGCAGGTAGCTGGAGCAGGCTTTATCAAAGCGACACGCAACGGTGGTTTCGGTCATCATTGCCGCGCCCTGAGCGATTTTCTCGATACGTTCGTAGATCTGCTGCGCATCGGCCATTTCCGGCGCGCGGATCAGATACAGCACTTCAGCCTGCGCCTGCACCACGTTGGGTGAGATTCCACCGGTATCGGTGATAGCGTAATGAACGCGCGCTTTCTCAATGATGTGTTCGTTGAGGAAATTGGTGCCAGTGGTCATCAGCGTTACGGCATCCAGCGCGCTACGCCCCAGATGTGGCGAGTTAGCAGCATGCGCCGCCACGCCGTGAAACCGCCAGGCGGCCTGAATATTGGCCAGCGTGCTGACGTTAAACATGCCGGCAAATGCTTCAGGGTGCCAGGTGACGGCGGCATCAACGTCATCAAACAAACCTTCGCGCACCATAAAGGTTTTCCCTGAACCACCTTCTTCACCAGGACAGCCGTAGAAACGCACGGTGCCGCTCCCCCCGTGCTGCTCCAGCCAGCTTTTCACCGCAATGGCACCCGCCAGCGCTGCCGTTCCCAGCAAATTGTGGCCACAGCCGTGGCCGTTGGCACCCGGCGTGGCGGACTGTGCCGTCGCGCAGTGTGCCTGCTGGCTCAATCCGGCCAGAGCATCATATTCCCCCAGTAGGGCGATAACGGGTTTACCGCTGCCGAAGCTGGCGATAAAGGCATTCGGAATCCCGCCGGCTTCACGGGTCAGATTGAAACCTTCCGCTTCCAGCGCGCCGGCAATCCGTTCCGCGGACCAGAACTCTTCAAAACGCGTTTCAGGGTGATCCCAGATGTCGTCGGCAATGTCGGTTAACAGCTGACATCGCGTGTCGATGGCATCGGCAATAAAAGCGTAGTTCTCCTGCATTACACACCTCGCGTCCACGGGAAATTAAGCGCAGTGCGCGCCAGCGTTTCGATAGCGAGGTTCATGACCTGCTCATCAAAATCAAATTTTTCATTGTGATGACCTGCGCTTAACTCGGTACCGAACACCATATACGACGCCATTCCGCCGTTCTGTTGCACGCGGGCCATCATCAGAGTCGCGTCTTCGGAACCTGCGGGGGCGTTGACTCTGTCAATGGCCTGCACCACGCCGGTCACCTGGCTTGCCTGCTGGCGCAGATAATCTACCCAGGCCGGTGTAGGGGCACTGGCGGTGGCGGCGCCCATCAGACGCATCTCGACGCTCACGCCGTAGAGTGCCGCCGCACCGGTAATCACGGCCTGCGCGCGTTCAAAGACGTACTGGTTAATGGCTTCGCTTACGCCGCGGGTTTCAACCTTGAGCAGGGCGTTAGCCGGCACGACGTTGCGTCCGCTGCCGGCCTGCATCACGCCGACATTCACCCGCGATGCACCTTCGCTGTGTGGGGCAATGCTGTGAAGCGCGATAGCGGCCTGAGCCGCGGCGAGCAGGGCATTACGGCCGTCCTCCGGTTTACCACCGGCGTGTGCGGCAACCCCGGTAAAATGCACATCGAACTTGGTGGTGGCCATAAAGTTATCGCTGCCGCAGATCACCACACCGGCGGGCACACCGGTGCCAATGTGAATCGCGGTGAAGTAGTCCACGTCGTCGAGCGCCCCGGCGGCCACCATGGCGCGAGCGCCTCGGGTGCCTTCCTCGGCAGGCTGGAAGATCAGTTTGATGGTGCCATTGAGTTGCGATTCATTCTGCTTAAGCACGTGCGCCAGCCCCAGACCAATAGTGGTGTGGCCATCGTGGCCGCAGGCGTGCATCATCCCCGGGTTGCAGGAGGCAAACCCGTCGCGGAACGGGCGATGGCTGTCATCGAGTGCTTCGCTTAAATCCAGCGCGTCCATATCCACGCGAAACGCCAGCGTCGGGCCTGGGCGGCCGGTATTCAGGGTCGCCACAATGCCGGTAAATCCCCCTTCAAACGGGGCCAGCCATTTCTCTGGTGCGCCTTGCGCCCGGGCGCGAGCAAACTCTCGCGCCAGCGTGGCGTCATCGGGTAATCCCATACGGCTTTCGGCGTCCACCACGTCGCGGCCCATCGCCAGCGAATAACCCAGCTGGTCTAAGATTTCCGCGACTTTCGCCGCCGTGCGAAATTCGAGCCATCCGGACTCCGCGAAATGGTGAAAATCGCGACGCCATGCGCTCAGTTGTGGGGCTAATGTCTGGATGTACTGCGCCAGTGATTCCATATCTGTTCCTGTCATCATTAAAATATGTGAACTGCTTCACGCTGTGATAGTTTTTACTTATCACTAACCGTTTTTTCACAGTTTTAACCGTTCAGGAATTACCCTCGCACATCCATTTCCATTAAAGTAGATGACAGTTTCTTTACTCTGATAAACAACGGTTATCGGTCGGGCTATGTCATTTCAGATTAAATTTCATCAAATCCGGGCGTTTGTTGAAGTCGCGCGTCAGGGCAGTATCCGCGGTGCCAGCAGGACGCTTAATCTTTCGCAACCGGCGCTGACCAAATCGATCAAAGAGCTGGAAGAGGGGATGGCGGCGCAGGATGATATCCGCCAGCGCCAGGGGGAACTGGCCGGGCAGATTAACATTGGAATGGGAGCCAGTATTTCGCGAAGCCTTATGCCCGCGGTGATCACCCGCTTTCATGCACAACATCCGCAGGTAAAAGTCCGGATTATGGAAGGGCAACTGGTGTCGATGATCAATGAATTACGCCAGGGCGAGCTGGATTTCACCATCAATACCTATTATCAGGGGCCGTACGATCATGAGTTTACGTTTGAAAAATTGTTCGAAAAGCCTTTCGCCGTATTTTGTCGGGAAGGGCATCCGGCGACGGGCGCGACATCCATTACCGAATTGCTGAATTATAACTGGACAATGCCGACGCCACGCGGGAGTTATTATAAGCAATTAGAAGATGTTTTTACTCATCGCTCGCAAATACCGCGCATTGACGTTGTCTGCGAAACGTTTTCTTCCTGCATTAGTCTTGTTGCACAAAGTGATTTTTTAAGTATCCTGCCAAAGGAACTGGGCTGTGACCCGCTGCTGGCGCACCGTCTGGTTATGCTGCCCGTTGTCGAATCGCTACCTAAAGCGGCCTATTATTTAATTCAGCGCCGTGATTCTCGTCAGACACCCCTGACCGAATCGTTAATTACGCAATTCAGAAGAGAGGCGCGGAAAATAGTATCGGAGTGAAGTGGGGAGTAAAATAAAAAAACAGAGCCTGTCCGACATCAGACAGACCCTACAACACACAGCAGTGCTTCCCTTCGCAGATCCTGAATGTTATATCCGTGAAGCAGGTTTATTTAATTATAACAGCCCACCCTCAAAATGATATGTTTTAGCATCATTGATTCCACATTTTTTTAACCTAAACTTTCTGTTTTATGTGTGCTGAAATTTAAGTTAAGTCGCGTTTAACTTTTGCGAAGAAATAATTTTTATATTCATCAGGTTAATATTTATGCCCTCATCCTGGGGTAGCGGTTATTGAGGCCCATGCCTGGCGCAGGTATAGTACAGGCTCAGATGTAGCGGGAGGATGTCCATGAACCCTGACGACAAATCACTTTTTCTTGACGCCATGGAGGGTATCCAGCCCCTGAAGCGCTGCACGGATATTCACTGGCAGCCGAGCCGCAACACGCGAACGCGTCAGGAGATTGATACCGAGCAACTGGATAACTTCCTGACCCTGGGCTTCCTGGAACTTCTGCCCCTGGAGGAGCCGCTGGCGTTCAGACGGGAAGGGGTGCAACAGGGCGTTATTGATAAGCTCCGCTCGGGTAAATATTCCCGCCAGGCCAGCTTAAATCTGTTACGCCAGCCCGCCGAGCGTTGCCGGCAGATGCTGTTTTCCTTTATCCGCCAGGCTGGACGCGATGGATTACGTAACCTGGTGATCATTCATGGAAAAGGGCGGGAGCAGAACGCCCATCCCAACGTGGTACGCAGTTATCTGGCGCGCTGGTTAACCGAGTTCGAGGAAGTGCAGGCCTTTTGCGTGGCGCTGCCGCATCACGGCGGCAGCGGAGCATGCTATGTTTCGCTACGAAAGTCTGACGAAGCGAAACAGGAGAACTGGGAACGGCACGCTAAGCGCAGCCGTTAAGTGCTTCTGGCGGGCGAGACGTTCGCCCGCCTGTCACTCAGAAGGTTTCCCAGTTGCTGTCGGTGGCGGTGTTGGCCGTTGCCGGGCGTAACAGCTGTGGGGTTTTCACCGTGGCCGGGCGGGGTGCGGTGGCTTTTTCCTTTCCGTTCAGGCGAAACGCTGCCACAGCCTGGCGCAGTTGTTCCGACTGATCTTCCAGGGCCGCCGCCGCCGTGGCGGATTGCTGTACCAGCGCGGCGTTTTGCTGTGTGACGCTGTCCATCTGCGAAACGGCCAGGCTCACCTGTTCGATGCCGCGGCTCTGTTCATCGGACGCCGACGAAATCTCGCCCATGATATCGGTCACGCGGGTGACGGCAGCGACTATCTCCTTCATGGTTGCGCCCGCTTCGCTGACCTGCTCTGAACCGGTATTCACCCGGCTGACGGAGTTCTCAATCAGCCCTTTGATCTCTTTCGCCGCCTGCGCACTGCGGCTGGCCAGCGTGCGGACTTCACCTGCGACGACCGCAAAGCCACGACCTTGCTCCCCGGCACGCGCGGCTTCCACCGCCGCGTTAAGCGCCAGAATGTTTGTCTGGAAGGCAATGCTGTCAATCACGCCGGTAATGTGCGCAATTTGCTGCGAGCTGTCGGCGATTTCGGTCATGGTACGGACAACGTTATCCACCACGTGACCGCCACGGGCCGCCGTTTCTGAAGCGTTCTTCGCCAGTAGCGTAGCCTGACGGGCGTTGTCGGAGTTCTGTTTAACCGTTGCGGTCAGCTCTTCCATGCTGGCAGCCGTCTCCTCCAGCGAAGCCGCCTGTTGCTCGGTGCGGGCAGACAGATCGTTGCTTCCGGCGGCAATTTCACCTGCGCCTGTGTAAATGGAGTCGGTGCTACCACGCACGGCGCTGACGGTGGTCACCAGCGACTGTTGCATCTCATGCAGACCCGCCGCCAGTTGGCCCATCTCATTGCGGCCAGACAGGGCGATATCCTGCGTCAGATCGCCGCCCGCAATGGCGCGAATATGGTTCATAATCATGTGGAGCGGTTTTAACAGCAGGTGTTGTAAACCCTGCCAGATCACCACCAGCACCGCGATCACGGCCAGGAAGATCGCTGCCAGCGTCCATTGCATCTGGGTAAAGCTGCTCTGGTTCTCTTCGGTTGCGGCTTTCAGCAGGGTGTTGTTTTCGGCGCGCCAGCGGTTATAAACCCCTTCCATATCGTCCTGGGCCTGTTGGGCATCCAGATCGCCATAGGCCTGGTAGTTGTCGGCACGCAGATACGCAATGGAAAGACGCATCACTTCATGCATCTGGCTCCATGATTTCTGCATTTCGTCGGTTAATGCCGCGTTCTGGCCGTTAACCTGCGGCATTTTCTGCCACTCTTTGTTATAGGCTTCCGCTTTAGCCAGAGAATCAGCCGCGGTGCCAAGCAGTTTGTTGATCGCCGCAAGGGACGCCGGGTCGCGCTGGTTTTTCAGGTAGCGGATCGCCACGCGGGTGACGGTGACGCGCGTTTTGATCAGCGTGTTCACGCTGTCGCTCAGGCTCTCCTGCTGGGCATTGAGCACCCCGGAGTTCTGGAAGTTATGGCGGTCGTTGCTGACGGCAGAGTAGAACAACCCTCCCGTGACAACTTGCAACAGACAGAATATGGTGAGAGCAAAGATAATACCGGTAATCACGTGCAGATTTTTCAGCATAGCGGTCGTCCGTTAGAGAAGATGCAGGGTTACACAAATACTATCGTCGTAGAGAAATTAAACTTTAATTTAACTCGCGCTTAACTACGGGGTCTGTTAAGGAACTCGTTGTAAATCCGGATCATTTTTATGAGGAAGGTCGACATGAGCAGCATTGATAAAAGCGGGACGTACGCACTGGGGTCGCGGACGGTTAAACGGCTTGGCTATGGCGCGATGCAGCTTGCCGGGCCGGGCGTGTTTGGTCCTCCAAAGGACAAAAATGCTGCGCTGAATGTGCTCCGCGAAGCGGTGGCTGCTGGGGTGAATCACATTGATACCAGCGATTTTTACGGGCCGCATATCACCAACCAGCTGATCCGCGAGGCGCTTCATCCGTACCGCGACGATCTGACGCTCGTCACCAAGATCGGTGCCCGTCGCGGCAGTGATGCCTCCTGGCTGCCGGCCTTCTCCGCGCAGGAACTGACGCAGGCGGTACATGACAACCTGCGTAATCTGCAGCTGGATGTGCTGGACGTGGTTAATCTGCGCATCATGTTCAGCGCACACGGGCCAGCAGAAGGCTCAATTGCTGAACCTCTCGCCACGCTGACCGAGTTACAACAGCAAGGTTTGGTGCGCCATATTGGCCTGAGCAACGTCACGGCCACCCAGGTTGCGGAAGCGCAGAAGATGGTGCAGGTGGTGTGTGTGCAGAACATGTACAACATCGTGAACCGTGGCGATGATGCGCTGGTGGATTCGCTGGCGCAGCAGGGGATTGCGTATGTGCCGTTCTTCCCGCTGGGCGGTTTTACACCCCTGCAATCATCCGGGCTGCAGGCGGTCGCTGATTCGCTGGGCGTAACGGCAATGCAGGTCGCGCTGGCGTGGTTGCTGCAACGTTCGCCGAACATCCTGCTGATCCCCGGCACCTCCTCCGTGGCGCATCTGCGACAAAATCTTGCGGCGGCGGAGCTGGTGCTGCCGGCTGACGCGCTGGAAATGCTCGATTCGCTGGCGGATTAAGCCAGACAGGCATAAGCCCAAAGCAGTACTTTGGGCTTTTTTGTCCCTCTTGAAACCTGAATGTCGCTGCCGCAGGCGTTATCTGGCTATTCTTTCGCCGATGCGCAGGATACGGCTGAATTAAATCCGCTCACACTTCAATGCGTTTGGGGTGACCCCCGTAAAGGACCTTGATCCTTGTCCATAATCCGTAATACTGTATTTATATACAGTATCTGACGAGAAAGGCATTTATGGACACTCTCTTTTCTTATTATCCAAAGCAACCTCTTGAATTACCGTTATTTGTAGAACGCGTAGCGTGTGGTTTTCCAAGCCCGGCACAGGATTATGTGGAAGATCGTCTCGATCTTAACCGCCTGGCCGTCAGGCATCCCAGCGCGACCTACTTTGTGAAGGTGAGCGGAGACTCGATGATCGGCGTTGGGATCGGCGATGGCGATCTGCTGGTCGTCGATCGTTCGTTAAACGCCGTGCACGGGGATATTGTGGTGGCATCCGTCGCGGGTGAGTTTACGGTCAAAGAGCTGCAGACCCGCCCGATCCTGAGGTTAGTGCCGCATAACGTTCGCTATCAGCCGATCACGTTTCAGTCCGAAGAGGAACTGCAGATCTTCGGTGTTGTCACCCACACACTCAAAACGCATAAACATGTTCGCGCTGGTTGATGTGAACAGCTTTTATGCCTCCTGCGAGACGGTGTTTCGGCCCGATCTGCGGGGCAAACCCGTGGTGGTGGTCTCCAATAACGATGGCTGCATTATTTCGCTGTCGCGGGAGGCAAAGCAGTTCGATATAAAAATGGGCGAGCCGTATTTCAAATTCAAAGAGAAGCGCTTTCCCGCGCGGGTTTACGTCTTTAGCTCGAACTATGCGCTTTATGCCGATCTCAGCAGCCGGGTGATGCAGACGCTGACCGATTTCGCCCCGGCCATAGAGATTTACTCCATTGATGAGGCGTTTGTGAACGTTGCTGGCATCAGCAACTGCATGGCGCTGGAGGCGTTTGGTCATCATATGCGCACGCAGGTGTTTAAAAATACGGGATTAACCGTTGGCGTAGGCATTGCCCCCACGAAAACGCTGGCGAAGCTGGCCAACTATGCGGCAAAGCGGTGGAGCAGCACGGGAGGCGTAGTGGATTTATCGGATCGCGAGCGGCAGCGTAAACTGCTGGCGCGCGTACCGGTAGAGGAGGTGTGGGGCGTCGGGCGGCGCATTACCAAAAAACTTAATGCGATGGGCGTCACCACGGCGCTGGATCTGGCACAAGCTTCCTCGTGGGTCATCCGCAAACATTTTAACGTTGTCCTGGAGCGCACGGCGCGCGAGCTGCGCGGCGAGCCCTGTCTTGATCTGGAAGAGTTCACGCCCACGAAGCAGCAGATTATCTGTAGCCGCTCGTTTGGACACCGTATTACGCAATACGAGGAGATGCACCAGGCCATTTGCGCCTACGCTGAACGGGCTGCGGAAAAGCTGCGCAGCGAGCATCAATATTGTCGCTTTATCAGCGTGTTTTTGCGTACCAGCCCGCATGCGGACAACGAGATTTATTACGGCAATCAGGCGTCTGTCACCCTGATGACGCCCACCAATGACTCGCGCGATATCATCCGTGCCGCCACCGATGCGCTGGGGCGCATATGGCTTGACGGTTATCGCTACATGAAAGCGGGGGTGATGCTGGCGGACTTTTTCAGTAGCGGCGTCGCCCAGCTGAATTTATTTGACGATAACCGTTTGCGCGCCAACAGCGCGGCGCTGATGGAGCTGATCGATAGCGTGAATCATTCCGGGAAAGGGAAGATATGGTTCGCCGGGCAGGGGATTGAGAAATCCTGGGCGATGAAGCGCGAGATGTTATCACCGGCTTATACGACGCGGTACGCGGATTTGCCGGTAGCGAAGTAGACGCCGGTTATTTGGCAAGCGTCGGCAGGATTTGTTCGATCACCTGTATCACGCTTCTGACGCGTTGTGGGATAAAGCGGGCGTCGGGGTAGACGGCATAGAGATACCGGTCAGGTAACCGCCAGGCCGGTAATACCGGCACCAGCGTGCCGGCTTGCAACGCCTTTGCCGCAAGCGGCAGCTGCATGCCGCCAATCCCGATGCCTGACTCCAGCGCCTGTAACAGGGCGTCACTGGTGTTGGCACGAAAAACGGTATGCACTTTCACGTCAATTGTTTCCTCACCGGCGATCAACCGTAGAGGCGCATCCCGCGGGATGCCGCTAAATCGCACATGGGGATGTGCAGCCAGTTCGCTGACGGAGTGTACCGCCTGAAAGCCGGGAGCAGCGAACAGCGCGGTTTCAATCCGCATCAGAAGACGTGCCGCATGCGACTGCGGAGGCTCAGCGCTAAGGCGTAGCGCGACATCCACCCCTTCGCTCACCAGGTCGGCGATGCGGTCATCCAGGGACAACGTCAGGTGCAATGCCGGATGCAGGCGCTGAAGCGCCAGCAGAGGGGGCAAAACGATCTGCCCCAGACCGCTTGGCAACTGAACATGGACGCTGCCCTGAAACTGATGATCGGCAGGATTCAACCGTCTCTCCGCTTCCTGCATGGCATCCAGCAAAAGCTGCATATCACGGCGATAACGTTCACCCTGCTCGGTGAGCTTCATCATTCGCGTTGTCCGATGCAGTAATACCACCCCGAGCTCCTGTTCCAGGGCGGCAATCTGCTGGCTGACGGCAGACTGCTTCATTCCGCTCTGGCGAGCGGCTGCCGAAAAGGAACCCGCTTCTGCGACGCGCAGAAAGGTGGAAATGGCGTTGAGCTTATTGTTCATTTAATGTTTTTTCTTATAAGTGCCATCGAATTCAGGGGATATGTAGGGAAAAAATAATATATCACACTGTGTCTGTCACCCTAACTGGAGAAACACCGTGAATAAGATGCAGCCACAAAACGTCGCGCTGGTCGCTGGTGCCAGCGGGATCGTAGGCAGACAGCTCGTCAAAACACTCCTGGACAACAAATGGCAGGTGATTGGCCTGAGCCGCCATGCCTTATCCCATCCTGATGCTATTTCGCTGATCAACGTTGATTTACTGGATGCGGAGGATAGCGCCAGGGCTTTGCAAGCCGCTGGCGAGATCACCCATATTTTTTACAGTGCCTGGATGAATGCCGGGAGCTGGACGGAAATGGTTGAACCGAACGTCACGATGTTGCGCAACCTGGTCAGCAATATTGAAAAAACGGCGCCTTTGCAGACGGTAAGCCTGATGCAGGGATACAAAGTGTATGGCGCGCACCTGGGACCGTTCAAAACCCCGGCACGCGAAAGCGATCCGGGCGTACCCGGGGCAGAATTTAACGCCGCTCAGCTCGCGTGGCTCCGTGATTTTCAGCGGGGAAAACGCTGGCACTGGAATGCCATCAGGCCAGGCGTGGTGGGCAGTTCGGTGCCAGGCAATACAATGAACCTTGCGCTGAGCATCGCACTGTATGCGTCCCTGTGTAAGGCTCTGGGTTTACCTCTGCGTTTTCCCGGTTCGGAACAGACCTGGCACAGCATTGTTGATCATACTGACGCCGGATTGCTGGCGGAGGCAACGCTGTGGGCAGCCACATCACGTAGGGCTAACAACCAGGCTTTCAACGTGAATAATGGGGACATCTGGCGCTGGAGCGAGCTGTGGCCGCGCATCGCACGCTGGTTTGAACTGGACTCTGCGCCGCCGGTCAGATTGTCATTCCATCAGTTGTTTAAGGATTATCGTGCGTTATGGCGCGACATTGCCGGGGAGCGGTTGGTGGAGGCGGATATTTTGCAGCTGAACGACGGGCATTTTGCCGATTTTGTCTTTAGCTGGAATTACGACATGTTTGGCGACGGCAGTAAGCTCCGCCGGTCAGGGTTCACGCGAATGCAGGCAACCGATGAGATGTTTTTCAGCCTGTTCTCGCAGCTAAGAGCGGCACGTATTATTCCGTAAAAAAAGGGGTGTGCGTTTCTGACGGCAGTAAAAAACGCGAACCCGGATGCAGGGAGTAAAGAGCGCTCAATGCTCACTTTCTGGAATAAGGCCAGAGGAGCTGGCCAGTTCATGACAAAGCGCGCCAATCCGATCCACCGCATTCAGCAGGAGGGGCGTGGGTTCGTTGGCACAATTTAATCGCAGGAAATTCGTTAAGTGTGCGCGGGGGGAAAACAGCGGCCCGGGGCTAACGCCAATGTTCAGTGTCAGCGCGCGGCGGTGCACCTCCAGTGCATTCACCTGGTGTGGAAGTTCAACCCACAACAGGAAACCGGCAGCCGGCACGTTAACGCGTGTGCCGGGAGGGAAGCTTGCCTTGACGCGCGCAATGACGGCACCAATCCCCTCCGCGATGCGCCGCTTTAGCCGCCGCAGATGACGATCGTAGTCGCCACTGGCCAGGATTTCGCTCGTTGCGGCTTCAAACAGCGGCGCGCCTGCCCAGTCTCCGGCCATACGCGCCTGCAGGACCTGGGCGTGGTAACGTCCGGGCGCAATCCAGCCGATGCGCCATCCGGGCGCAAGCGTTTTAGACAATGAACTGCAGTAAATGACATTCCCGCTCTGGTCGAACGCTTTACAGGCCGGAGGACGTTGCCCTTCGCCGACCAGGTCGCCATAAACATCGTCCTCAATTAACGGGATGCCTGCATCTTCCAGCAGGGCAACCAGTTCCTGCTTGCGGGGGACGGACATACTGGCACCCAGCGGATTTTGCACGGTGGGCGAGGCCAGAACGGCCGCTGGATGATGGCACCGAATAGCATCGGCGAGCGGCGCCAGCAGCAACCCTTCTTGAGGATCGGTTGGGATCTCCAGCGCCTTCAGGCCCAAATCTTCCAGCAACAACAGCGTACCGAAATAGGCGGGTTGTTCTATCGCTACCACGTCGCCAGGCTGGCACACAGCCCGCAACGCCAGACGCAGCGCCTGTGTCGCGCCAGCGGTAATGATGAGATCCTCTGCACCAAAACGGCCGCCCCATTGCGCAGCCCGGGCGGCAATCTTACTGCGCAAATCAACCCGTCCCGGAGGCAGGCTATAGCTTTGCCCACGCGCTTCCAGACGTCGACCTGCAGACTGCAGCGCACGTTGCAGGGTATCGCCTGGTAGCCACGCGGGGTCGGGCAAGGCAGCCCCCAGCGGTATCAGCCGGGCTTCTGCACTACTGAATAACGATCGCGCGACGGCTGACATTGTCACAGGCACGGGGCCTGACAGGGAACGCGTGGGCTGCACGCATCGGGACTGGCGGGTCTGACGGACGTAGTAGCCCGAACGCGGACGCGCAACGATCAGGCCTTCGGCCTCAAGGCAGCGGAGTGCTTCCAGTGCCGTCGGGAGACTGACCTGTTCGCGCTCGGCCAGTTTACGTGCAGAGATCATCCGGTCGCCGATTTGCAACGCGCCTGAAGCCAGCGTAAGACGCAGCATCTCAGCAATCCGACGGTAATGGGGGGACGGGGCGGCCATGGGGATCTGTGCAGTCAAATTTTCGATAAAACTGACTATACAGCCAATGAAGTGCCCCATCTATAGTGTCCGGCATGTTCCAGACAAGGAGGCACTATGCACAGCGACAATTTCGATATTTCTGCCTATTTCAGGCGCATAAACTATACCGGCCCTGCGGCTGCCGATACTGCTACCCTGCATGCGCTTATGCGCCATCAGCTCTTTTCGATACCCTTTGAAAATGGGGATGTACAGGCGGGTAAAGTTGTCTCGCTGGTACCCGAAGACATTGCCGACAAGCTGTTGAGGCAGAAGCGCGGCGGTTACTGCTATGAGGTGAATGGGCTATTTGCGATGGCGCTGGAGGCATTGGGCATTCGCTGGCGTTTTGTCGCGGCGCGCCCGATGTTCTACCCGGTGCGTCGGCCTAAAACCCATATGGCACTCATTGCTGAGATTGACGGTCGTCAGTGGCTTTGTGACCTCGGGTTCGGTAGCTACGGCATCCGTGCGCCGATGGCGTTAGACATGCTTGATACGGATATCCGGCAGGATTTCGACACGTTCCGGCTGACCCGTAACGCGGAGGGTGAGTATCTGCTTCAGGCACGGGTGGAGGGTAAATGGGCCAGTCAGTACGGCTTTGACCTCTCTCCTCAGGAGTGGATTGATTTTGTGCCTGCCAACTACCTCAACTCCACGCACCCGGACGCCATTTTTGTGCAGAAGCTGCTCGTCGTACAGCATCGCCCGGAAGGACGCCAGATTTTGCTGGGTAATGTGCTGAAAACGATCACCGCGCAGGGCGTGGAAACGCAGCAGCTGGCAGAAGATGACATTGCCTCTGTACTGAAAAATTGTTTTGCGCTGACGGTTGAGTGATCCGCAGGGGGACGCTGGACTGTATCGAGTCTGCGCATGCGCCCCCGGCTTATCATCGACAATGCGGACTGTTAAATACAGAGGCTACCTGAGACGTCTTCAGGGCAGAAACCGTATCCGCTACGTAAAAAGCGTCGTAATAATCGACCAGATAATATACAGAGAAAGGATACCCTGGATGCTACTTAAAGCCCACCGCAAGTAGCGCCACTGGTAGCGTTCTCTGGCATTGGCCTCGGCAATGGGGCCGGTAGCGTCAGGGGCTTCTTTTCTGAAGCGCTGCAGGGTTTGATGACACCACCACACCAGCAGTAATACCAGCACGGTTTTCGTGAGCAGTGAGCCATAAGCATTGAAAAAAACGTCCCAGTAGCAACGGAGTGTATCCATATCCTTTTACCTGTAACTGTGCGGCCCATATGACGAAGAGGGGCAATATTAGGGAATTATTTCTTCTTATTCATCATCGCTTTTAGATCGGCAAACGGGTTGAAAGTGGCCACGCCCATGTCTTTTTGCGCGTCTTCACCCGCCACAACGGTGGTGCCGTACTGATCTGCTTCGGTGTATTTCGAGTGTTCATGGTCGTGGCAAAACAGGCACAACAGCTCCCAGTTGCTGCCATCTTCCGGGTTATTAGTATGATCGTGATCGATATGGTGAACCGTGAGCTCGCGCAGGTTTGAATAGACGAACTCGCGTGAGCAGCGTCCACAGACCCAGGGATAGATTTTTAATGCCTTTTCACGGTAGCCACTTTCCAGTCGCGCGTAGTTTTTAGGGATCAGAGCCATTGCCGGTTTCACCTGCCAGGGAAAAAGAAAGACGCACTATATCTCATTATGGGGCGTCATTGCGATCTGCTCAATTCAGTCAATTTATTTGAATTATTCCGTTAAATAAAGGGCATTTATTCTCCCCGGGTAATGCGTAAAGTAGAGATAACGCAAAGCATCATCAGGATATCTCGTTATGAAAAAGATCGGCTTTTTGTCATTTGGTCACTGGACACCGTCACCCCAGTCCGGCACGCGTTCCGCGGCGGACACCCTGTTGCAATCCATCGACCTGGCCGTCGCCGCTGAAGAGCTGGGCGCAGATGGTGCCTATTTCCGTGTGCATCATTTTGCCCGTCAACTCAGCTCTCCATTCCCCTTACTGGCGGCGATCGGTGCGAAAACGAAAAGCATCGAAATCGGTACTGGCGTGATCGATATGCGCTATGAAAATCCGATGTACATGGCGGAAGATGCGGGCGCGGCGGATTTAATCTCCGGCGGACGTTTGCAGCTGGGGATCAGCCGGGGCTCTCCGGAGCAGGTCATTGATGGCTGGCGTCATTTTGGTTATGTCCCGCAGGAAGGGGAAAACGAATCAGATATGGCGCGCCGACACACCGAGGTACTGCTTGAGGTGCTACGCGGAGAAGGGTTTGCAAAACCGAACCCACAACCCATGTTCCCAAATCCACCGGGACTGCTGCGCCTGGAGCCACATTCCGAAGGTTTACGTGAGCGCATCTGGTGGGGCGCAGGGTCGAACGCGACAGCGGTATGGGCTGCAAAACTGGGGATGAACCTGCAAAGCTCAACCCTGAAAGATGATGAAACCGGTGAGCCATTCCATATTCAGCAGGCAAAACAGATCCGCGCCTACCGACAGGCCTGGGCGGAAGCCGGGCATACTCGTCAGCCGCGCGTCTCGGTCAGCCGCAGTATTTTTGCGCTGATGGACGATCGTGACCGCATGTACTTCGGCGCAAGCCGGAACGACAGCGATAGCGTGGGTTACCTTGATGAGAAAACGCGCGCAATTTTCGGACGTAGCTATGCCGCTGAGCCTGAAAAGCTGATTGAGCAGTTGAAACAGGACGAAGCGATTGCCGAAGCGGACACCTTATTGCTCACCGTGCCGAACCAGCTCGGGGTGGATTACAACGCGCATGTTATCGAGTCCATTCTGAAGCATGTTGCACCGGCAATGGGATGGCGCGAGTAGCCATTTTGTTGTGCGCCGGGCGCCGCGCGCGAAGGCCGTAACGCCTGCCTGTCTCGTCACCCCCGGTAAGGGAGACGAGACAGGCATCTGCGGAGGTTATTCCACTGGCTTATGGCTCATATCGCTCAGCAGCACGGCGATACTTTGCCCGCCCGCCGTCTGTTCGAGGCCAATCTTCACAATGATGGTCAGCGGAACGGAGAGCAACATGCCGACCGGGCCGAGCAGCCATCCCCAAAATATAAGGGACAGAAATACCACCAGCGTGGACAATCCCAGACCGCGCCCCATCATGCGTGGCTCAAGAATATTCCCGAACACCAGGTTAATCACCAGATACCCGGCCAGCAGAATCAGCGCATCATAGAACCCACTGAACACCAGCACCTGCAGAATAGGGGGGATAGCGGCCAGCACCGAACCGATGTTGGGGATATAGTTGAGCGCAAAGGCCAGTAATCCCCAGACGAACGCAAACCGGACATCCAGCGCCATCAGCATTCCCCAGACCACGGCCCCGGTGACCAGGCTAATGGCGGTTTTCAGGACCAGATAGCGGGAGACGCTATCCAGCGCGCGTTGAATCGCCCTCATGCCTTCAACCGGACGGACCATTATTTGCTGCAGTTTTGCGGGCAGTTGCGGCACTTCCAGCAGCATGAACACCACCGTTAAAAACAGCAGGAAAATCGAGGTCATGGCGTTAGAGAGCTGCGCCAGCAGGCCGGTGACGAGGGTCATGGCGGCATTCGGATCAATGTACTTCAGCAACTCCTCAACGGAGACTTCGATTCCCGCACGCTGCAGCCAGGGTTCAAGCTGCAACAGCGGTATCGCCAGCGACGAGCGGTATTTCGGTAACGTTCGCGTCAGTTCATTCAGGGAGGTGCCGAGATAAGCGACCAGCAGCACCATGGCAATAATAATGATGCTGATAAGCATCGTGATTGCCAGCACGCGCGGGATGCGGAACCGCGTCATGCGCTGTATGAGCGGGTTAAGGATCACCGCAATAAACAGGGCCAGAATAAACGGCACGATGATGTCGGCGGCAAAACGGACGCCCGTCAATATGATCACCAGCATGCCCAGCATGATGACAATTTTTAGCCCGTTCAGGGTAATGATGGGTTTAGCCATGGGGGTTCCTGAATAATATTTTTATTTATAATAAAGGCGAAAGCCGTTTCAATAAACTAACCAAAATCAAACGGGATGGGTAAAGAATTGAAAAGACTTTGAGTAAAAGCCTTACTTATGGTACAAATTTGGCGTGTTCAACTACCGAGGACAATTTTCATCCGCAAAGACGAGAAGCAACAACGCGGATAATTGTAATTTTATGGACAATTTGTTCAGGACGTATTCTTCAAACAACACCGCTGTATTTTTCACTTCCTTCTGCCTTCTTTCTGGTGAGCAACACTGGCGCAACGCGCTATAGTCACATCTTCTGCCTGAGCTGGCGCTACGCGCTTAGCTGTCTGATTTAATTTCATATTTTTGGGTTTGCTGCACGCAGCAGGCCACGATGGATTATATTCTCAAGCAGGAGAAAAACATGTTTTACTGGATTTTATTAGCCCTTGCTATTATCGCTGAAATTACCGGCACGCTGTCTATGAAATGGGCAAGCGTCAGCGATGGCAATACCGGCTTTATTTTAATGCTGGTGATGATTTCACTTTCCTATATTTTCCTGTCGTTTGCAGTGAAGAAAATTGCGCTGGGTGTGGCCTATGCGCTGTGGGAAGGGATCGGTATTTTGTTGATCACCCTGTTCAGCGTCTTATTATTTGACGAAACATTATCAACAATGAAGATTGCCGGGTTAACGACGCTGGTAGCAGGTATCGTGCTGATTAAATCGGGTACACGCAAACCGACTAAGCAGCCGAAGGAGCAGACCCATGCAGCAGTTTGAATGGATCCACGCGGCCTGGTTGGGGTTTGCCATCGTGCTGGAGATTTTAGCGAACGTCCTGCTAAAATTCTCTGACGGTTTTCGTCGTAAAATTTACGGACTGTTGTCGATTGCCGCCGTACTGGGGGCGTTCAGCGCCCTGTCACAGGCGGTGAAGGGTATCGATCTGTCCGTGGCCTATGCGCTGTGGGGCGGGTTTGGTATTGCCGCCACCCTGGCAGCCGGCTGGGTGCTGTTCGGTCAGCGTTTAAATAACAAAGGTTGGATTGGACTGATATTGCTGCTTGCTGGCATGATCATGATAAAACTCGCCTGATACACGTTAAGCCATTATTTACAGGCAGCGAAATTCGCTGCCTGTATTACTCTTAAAAAAAGCAAAACATTGAAGAGGATGGCTAATGTATCGCACATTAAGCTGGCGCAATATTCCCACCGCGAGAACATTGTTTGCCATGATCTTCATGGCGGGGATCGGCTTAATCATCTCCATTGTCGCGCTGCTCTATTTATCTCTGCACCTGATCAGCACCAAAACCAATGAAATTGACGAGCACCGCACCACGCTTTCCGTGCAGGGTGCGATACAAACGTCGGTTAACCGTGTCTCGACCCTGGTGATTGATAATGCCGTCTGGGACGATGCGGTACGCGAGGTCTACCGCCCAAAGCTCGATACCGAATGGTTATACAACACCTGGGGAGCGGGCTTTAAAGTCAATAACCTCTATGACGGCACTTTCGTGCTGGATGAGCATTTCAACGTTATCTGGGGATCGTTTCAAAGCCAGCCTTTTGCGGAGACGAATCTCGACTTTTTTGGCAAAGGCCTGCAAGCGCTTATTCAGCAGCACGGACGTGAATTACCCAGCCAGAAGAATATTTATGCCGGGATCACCCGAACGCGTCACGGCGTCGCGTTTGTCGGAATAGGGCTGATCCGACCGATGATCGGGCGATTACAGGTTAACGACGGTACACGCCGCTATCTGGTGATTACCCGCCATTTGAATAGCGGCATATTATCCGATCTGGGGCAGACCTTTCAGATTGATAACCTCAACTTTACCCCGGATAAAATCAACAGTCTGAGTATGCCGCTGCGCAGTTCTGCTGGGGAGTTACTGGGTTACCTCAACTGGCAGGCACGCCTTCCTGGCGCGCAGGCGGCCCGGGCCGCATCATCTGATATCACGCAGATAGTGGTGCTGGCATCGGTGCTGATCCTGCTGTTCATTATGGTGAGCTGCGTGGGCCTGTACAAACTGGCCCGCGGAGAAAGCCAGGCGCGTCTGGTCGCCAGAACGGACTGGCTAAGCCATCTGCCGAACCGCCGCGCACTCATTGAAGCGCTGGACCGCGTGAGTTTGCGTGGCGATATTGACGTCAAAAGCGTGGTGTTTATCGATCTGGATGGCTTCAAGGACGTCAACGATATCTACGGCCACAGCGTCGGTGACGATCTCATTGTGACCATCGCCAAAACGCTGAATGAATGCGTTCCACCGGGCGGGATGCTGGCGCGCATGGGAGGCGATGAGTTTGCCATGACCATCGGCGGTGAAGGGGCAGAAGCGCTGGCGACCACCTTTGCCGAATCGGTACTGGATTTTCTCAATACCCCCATTCGTCTGGGGGAGCGCACCATTCATATCGGTGCCAGCATCGGGATTGCCAGCGGAACCCTGATTGAATGCACCAGTTCCGAGCTGTTTCGCCGCGCCGATATCGCCATGTACCATTCCAAAATTAGCGGGAAAGGGCGTGTCACCCACTATGACGCGGCGCTGAATAACGCCCGGGAACGCAAGCTTGCGATTGAAAACCAGATCCGTAACGGACTGGAGCGAGACGAGTTTGAGGTCTGGTACCAGCCGATTATTGACGCCCGCAGTCAGAAAATGAGCAGCGTGGAAGCGCTGGTTCGCTGGCCGCGTCGTCCGGAAGGTGAACTCGGTCCAGATACCTTCATTTCCATTGCGGAAACGAGTGGGCTGATTTACAAACTGGGCCAGTTTGTTTTGCAGCGTGCCTGCCAGGATCTGGAGCCGTACAGCGAATTAAAGCTCTCCGTTAATATCTCCCCGGCGCAGTTTCGCGACCCTGAATTCGAAGAAAAAGTGGCCTGGGTTCTGGAAAGCACCCGTTTCCCGGCCAGGCGACTCCAGCTCGAAGTCACGGAGACCTATGTGCTGGAAAACCCCGAGCGTGCCCGCACGGCGATTGCCAACCTTAAAGTACTGGGCACCGCGGTGGCGCTGGATGATTTTGGCACGGGCTATTCGAGTATTGGCTATTTGCGGCGTTTTAATTTCGACACCATTAAGATCGATAAATCACTGGCCGGGCTGGTGGACAACGATGAGCAGGCGGCGGCGCTGGTGAGCGGCACGGTGAGGATCGCCAATGCCCTGGGCATGGCGGTGGTCGCTGAAGGGGTGGAAAACGAAAAGCAGATGAAATTGTTACGGCTGGCTGGCTGCGATCAGCTGCAGGGATTCTGGTTCAGCCAGCCGATGCCGATTGAATCAATCAGGGCGTTACGTCAGGTCAGACAGTGCTGAGTTACTGCTGCGCCAGTGCTTCCAGCTTGTCACGAAAACCGGTCACGGCTAAGGCCCGGTTATCTGCTCGCCATCTGTCTTTTGCCGCTGGCGCAGAGCTTTGAACCCCAATCAGCTGCCAGCCGTTATCCGTTTTTAACATCAGCGGCGAGCCGCTGTCACCGGGTAACGTATCGCACTGATGCGAGAGCACGCTGTTTTGCGCCCATCCTGTGACAATACAGTCCGTGTGGGTGTAAAGCGCGTCCAGATGATCGACAGGGTAGCCTGATTGCGTCACCTTACGGTCGGCGGCTTTCAGTGCGGCAGTGAGCGCGGCTTTGTCTCCGTCAAATAACGGAAGCGGGGTAATGCCAGAGGGCGGGTAGCGCAAAATGATCAGGCCAAAATCCCAGGATGCCGCTGACGGAGGCACTATCCAGCCGTCACCGTCGGGCTTCAGACGTTTGCCGAGAGAAGCATCAACCCGTCCCTCAATACCGTGAATTTCATAACGCCACATCCCTTTTTGCGACACAAATCGCAGGGCAACGGCTTTGTCTGGCTTGCCGTCTGGCGGTGTCAGCAGGCAGTGGCCTGCCGTCAGGGCAAGTTGTGGGGTAATCAGCGTAGCGGTACATAAATTACCGCTGGCGGTTTCCAGTTGCCCGATAGCGTCCCAGGGTGCCTGGGTAGGATCGGCGACGCGCGTACGATCGTCATGACCGAAAAACAGCGTTTTAAGCTCTTTCGCGCTAATGGTTTCATCACCGCCATCATCCGCATGTGAGAATCCAGAAAAAAGACCAAACGTTCCCAGTAACAACACAACAGATTTACGCATATCACACTCTGGTGGGGGCAATTATGATTATTAAAAGTGAACCCTATGAAAATACTATAGACGGGACAGCGCTAAAGTGGGAGTAAAATCAGCGTGCTACGATCAGGAAAGATAAAAATGGCTTGCGATGAGCGCGCATAAAATAAGCAGGATAAGAATCAGCTCAAACCGATAGCGCCGCAGCATACGCCCTCCGGATAAAAAAAACGGCGCTGGACCTTTCCGGTTCAGCGCCGGTTTACCAACGTGCCCCGAAAGGCACGGTTAAGCTTGTACTCTTACGCAGCTGGCTGTGCAGCTGGTTTAGCAGCTTCGTGTTTTACTGCTTTTTTGTGATGCTTTTTAGCGGCCTGGGCTTTCTGTTCTACAGCAGGTTTGGTCGCTTTTTTGTGGTGCTTTTTAGCGGCCTGCGCTTTCTGCTCTACAGCCGGTTTAGCGGCATCTTGTTTAACGGCTTTTTTGTGGTGTTTTTTAGCAGCCTGGGCTTTTTGCTCTGCAGCAGGTTTAGCGGCTTTATGGTGTTTCTTGTGGTGTACGGTTTTTGCCGGAGCAGCAGTCGTTGTTGCAGCTGGAGCAGCAGCAGCCGGTGCAGCAGTGGTTTCAGCAGCAAACGCAGCAGAAGACAGACCCATAGCAGCGGCAACAACCAGAGCTAATACTTTTTTCATGTTCATACCCTCGAATTTGGTTTTTCATTTAACCCCACTGCGGGGCCGTTGAAAGAACTATATCCCTGTAAATTCGGGGTTTCCGTGAGTGATTGGTATCGGCGTGTAACGGAATGTACAAAGGGCGGTAAAGGGTGCGCAAAAGGAAAGCGGCCGGAGCGTACTCCGGCCGCTGGATTACAGATAACGGGACGTCAAATGCTCGCGGAAGTAACGGATATTCAGGTCTTCACCCGTCGCCTGGGTAATCAGTTGCGAAGTGGTGAAGCGGCTACCGTGCTGCCAGATGTTCTGACGCAGCCAGTCAAACAGGGTGGAGAAATCGCCCTCAGCGATGGAGGACTGCAGACCCGGCAGCGCCGTTTTGGCCGCATGGAACAATTGCGCGGCGTACATCGCGCCGAGCGTGTAGGATGGGAAGTAGCCAAAACCGCCGTCGGTCCAGTGAATGTCCTGCATACAGCCGTTGCGGTAGTTATCTTTGGTTGATAACCCGAGCCAGGCCTGCATTTTCTCATCCCACAGCGCCGGAATGTCATCCACCTCGATATCGCCATTGATCAGCGCACGTTCAATTTCATAGCGCAGCACCACATGTGCCGGGTAGCTGACTTCGTCGGCATCGACGCGGATATAGCCCGGTTTCACGCGCTGGTTCCAGGCAATAAAGTTCTCTTCACTGAACGCCGCCTGACTGCCAAAACGGGCGTGAACCGCAGGGAGGAGATGTTTAAGGAAAGCGTCGCTGCGCCCCAGCTGCATCTCAAAGAACAGGCTCTGGGATTCGTGGATCGCCGTTGAACGGGCCAGCGCGACAGGTTGACCGGCCCACGTTCGCGGCAGGTTTTGCTCGTAGCGCGCGTGTCCGGTTTCGTGGATCACGCCAAACAGCGCGCTGAGCAGCTCGTCCTCATCATAACGCGTGGTGATGCGCACATCTTCCGGCACGCCACCGCAGAACGGGTGTGCACTGACGTCCAGGCGACCGCCGTTAAAATCAAAGCCGAGCATCTTCATGGCTTCAAGCCCAAGTTCACGCTGCGTTGCCGTCGGGAAGGGGCCCTGCGGCGGAACGAACGACTGCTGAGCCTGTTTTTCCACAACGTTTGCCAGCAGGTCCGGCAGCCAGGACTTCATATCCGCGAACAGTACGTCCAGGCGCGCGCTGGTCATGTCCGGCTCGAAAATATCCAGCAGCGCGTCGTAAGGGCTGCAGCCTTTGGCTTCAGCACGCAGACGAGCCTCCTCGCGGCTCAGTTTGACGACCTCTTTCAGGTTGGCGGCAAACCCCTGCCAGTCATTGGCCGGGCGCTGAGTACGCCAGGCGTGCTCACATTTGCTGCCTGCCAGCGATTTGGCTTCCACCAGCGCTTCCGGCAACAGCGACGCCTGCTGGTAATGACGCGTCATTTCACGCAGGTTGGCTTGTTCAATATCATTCAGATCCTCACCTGCCGCGGCGGTCAGCCATTGACCCACCTTTTTATCGGTCAGGATCTGGTGTTGCAGAACGCTCATTTCGGCCAGCGCTTCACCGCGCGCGGCACTGCCGCCCGGCGGCATCATGGCGAACATATCCCAGCTGGCGATGGCGGAGAGGTGGGAGAAACGGGAGAGGCGCTGGAATGTCGTCACAAGTGACTGATAGGCGGGTGATTTTTCCAATTCTTATTTCCTCTTGCTAAGGGATGTGTTTCAAGGAGCATACAATGAAACTGACCAGATTCCCCTACATTTCCCATACAAATAAAGATGGGTTTGTCTGGAAGAAACGAATTGATGGGAACACGATTTACATCAGCCTCAAGACAAGAGACTTGAAAACTGCTCAGGCAAGAGGTGTAAGCCTCACTGGTAAATGGGTAATGTGCAAACCATTGAACCTGTCATTCATGGCTATGAAACAGACTCTGAGAAAGCACAGAGATGAAATGGTTGATAGGGCTTTGTTGGAAACCTTAGAAGTCGGAATTCCGACAATTAGCCAAACTCAAAATGTTGAGTCTGAAACCGTTGCTCAGATTCGAGAAACGCACTCCCTAACTGATGCTTTGGAAGAGTGGTGTAAGGAGATGAAGCCTGACTGGAAACCTCGTACTGAGAAGCTGAACAGACGTTCTATTGACCTATTTATTGAATGGGCTAAGAAGCTGCACATCCACACCATAGAGGACGTGAACAAAGAAGCCATATCATCATTCAAGAAATATTTGGACGAGCGCTACGAGGCTCCTAGAAGCCGTCAGGACGCATTAATCAAAGTACATGCTCTGTTCAGTTTCTGTGTTGATAAGCGTGATTGGTTACAGTCGAATCCAGTGAAAGGAATGATGTATTCCAAGGTTGTAACGGTTAACGAGAAGACTGAAATTTCACCAGAAACATACAGCAGAGTTATGGAAGGTTATTACGTGAATAACTATCAAGGCAAGCTGAAAGAACTGCTCATGATTCTCTGGAACACTGGAATGAGAATAGGGGAGGCTATTCAGTTACGACCAGAAGACTTCCGTAATGTTGATGGTGTGAAGGTGATTAGCATTAATGACGAAGACGGGAAGAGTGTTAAGAATGCAAGCTCTATCAGAAACATCCCTGTTAACCATGCTTTAAACGAGTTGTATGACGTTCTGAGCGTTCTTCCAAAAGGTAAGCCAGTATTGGATGGAATAAGAATAACGCTGCTGCAAGCCGTGTAGCTAACGCATTCAAGCAACATGGACTGAATCACAGCACACATGATTTTCGTTACTCACTATCGAACCGCCTGAGAGACTGTTCTGTTCCAGACAGCATCAGATATTCGATTTTAGGTCACGCTCATTCAGTGACTACAGACCGTGTTTACAAGACACATTCTCCTTTGCTTCAGATGAAGAAGGCATTAGACCAATGCTCTCTGGACTATACGCTGGTTATTAAAAATGATGACGCTGAACTTATTCAGTCAATGGAAATGTTGGGGATGTAATTGTGGGCGAAATAGCAGAAATGATTGTAAGAGCAGTTGCAGTAGTGGGAAGTCGTTACATCAACTGGAGTGAAGTGCTTGATTGGTTGGCTGTTATCCTCTACGTCCTGTTCTGGATAGCTGTTGGAGTAGGGGCAATAATTGTTGTATACAAACTTATCTCTTATCCGCTGAAGCAGATGAAAAGACGTAATGACCTGTTAGAGCAGATGCTTACCGAAATGCGAGAGAAAAAATGATTGATATGGTGTGGGTCTGCATCAAGTGGATTGTAGCTGCTGGTTTGGCTTTAGTAGTTCTTGTGATTGCAGGATATGTTGTATTAGGACTGTTCTCTGTACTTGGAAAATTACTCTCTGCACCTGCTGCAATGTGGAAAGATGCTAAGGAAACAGGAACCACAAGACAGACAGCTGGATTGTTAATAATGGCTGCATTCTGCATTGTCATAGCAGTTGTATATTTAGTAACATCCTAGAAACAATAAAAGCCCTTGCAGATTGCTCTACAGGGGCTTATTTAATTCAGGTGTTCACTGATATCGAAGGGAAGGGTAATAATATTCTCGCAAGCGAGAGATACAGTGATAACCCCTCTCCCTGACCCCTCTCCCCACGATGCCAACTGCATCAGGATGGTAGTCAGAGATTGGTTCCCCCTCTCCCTCGGGTATTAAATACTAACTGCCCCTACGTATCGATCCGCTAGTACACCACTGCAAAAAACTCAGGGTGTTAATTTATCCAGAATCTTTCCAATATACGGGCAGTACTGTGTTAGAAAACTGCATTAACTCACCACTCCCACGGTGCCTTGTCACTATTCAGCCTCGCAGCTTCCAGTTGCCAGCGCTTAATAATCTTGCCCTTAACCTCGTATTCATCCGGTTTGTACGGCATCGGTACACCAGCACAACGCTGTAAAATTTCAGCAATGTGATTCTTGGCTTGTCTCTCGATATCGGATGCACTCAGGTGTTGCTTACTGGTGGCTTTGTGCCAGCTATTTAGCTCATTACGCTTACCATCCAGCCATTGCCACTGACGCTGCGCTTTGCTTGAGATGTTGCGCTCAGCCTCCACCAGATACAGCTTACCAGCCTCATCATCAGCCCAATCAGAAGTGTAGTGGTCAACTAAAGCTGGCGATGGAGGAGAGGTGGGAGAAACGGGAGAGGCGCTGGAAGGTGCGGGTGAGTTGTTGGTAGTGGCTGTTTTCGCTCATTTCGTTTTCTCTTTGCAAGGCGATGTTTCAGGCATGAAGAGTGAGTAGTATCAAAATTCCCGCCTGAATCCAAGCCATTACCCCTTAGAGTTTGGTGCTATTTCGTTCAGTAACGCTGTGTTATAACCCTAAAAAAACGACTGCCGGATGGAAAATGAACAAGGTTGTGAGTGTAGGGATTGCAGTGTTGCTGACGGGATGCCAGACACATCATCATGACGTAATCCCGTTCAACACCGAAGAGGACTCCGCGCACGCATGGGCGTTTGCGTATGTGGAAACAGTGAAACAAAGGATGACAACCACAGAGCAGTATGAAGGGAAGCTCTGCTCGTTAAAGATTCACCAGCCCAAAGGCGCGGCCTATGTGACCAACATTCAGGTGGTAAAAGGCAGCGATCCTGAACTGTGTAAGGCCGCCATTACGGCCTTACAGTCTGCCAGTGACGATCATGTGCTCCCAGTGGTACCTGATGAGCGTATCGGGGAAAACTACACGCTCGATTTCAAACCCTGAATCAGTGCAGACGCTGGTGTAAACGGGTCCCTGCCAGCAGCGCCCCGCAGAGCATCAGCGCAATAAAACCGCCCACGCCGTTCCAGCCATAGTTATGCCAGAACACCCCACCCAGCGTCCCCGCAAAGCTGGAACCGAGGTAATAGCTGAACAGATACAAAGACGACGCCTGGCCTTTGGCCCGGCGAGCGCGTGGCCCAATCCAGCTGCTGGCCACCGAGTGAGCGGCGAAGAAACCGGCAGAGAAAAGCAGCATCCCGGCGAAGATAAGCCACAGGGAGGCGAAAAGGGTCATCAACAGGCCGAGCAGCATGACGGCCGTAGAGACCAGCATAACCGGACCGCGTCCAAAGCGGGCCGTCATCGCTCCGGCTTTAGGTGAACTCCACGTACCGGTGAGATACGCCACAGAGAGCAGACCCACCACCGCCTGACTCAGGTGCCACGGGGAGAGCATCAGGCGATAGCCGATATAGTTAAACAACGTAACGAATGAGCCCATCAGCAGAAAGCCGGTCAGGAACAGCAGCGGCAACCCTTTGTCACGCCAGTGCAGACGGAAGTTGATGAACAGCGTTTTCGGGCGCAGGGAGGTAGAACGAAAATGACGTGATTCCGGAAGGATTCTCCAGAACATCAGCGCAGACGCAAGGGCAAAGCAGCCGATCACCGCCAGCGCAATACGCCAGTTAAAGAAGTCCGTAAACACCCCGCTCAGCAGACGTCCACTCATTCCGCCAATCGAGTTCCCGCTGATGTACAGCCCCATAGAGAAGGCGACAAAGCTCGGGTGGATCTCTTCGCTGAGATAGTGTTAGCGCCGGTGATATAAACCTTAATTCACCGTTATTGATTGTCCGCTCCAC